>NZ_JBHWGA010000047.1:0-72767 GCF_042733315.1 Streptomyces sp. NPDC059718 | reverse complement strand
ACGCCGAGAACGCGCCAAGATCCGCAGCGAACGCCAACAACGCTGGGGCCGCCCACGACCCAAAGCCGCCTAACCAACCCCGGCAACGTTCATGGTCAACGCAATAGCCGTAGCGGTCCGGCCGGGCACGGCAGCCAGTACGGGCCGGGAGGCACGGCCTTGTCCGCGGGGGGCAGGGCAAGGTACTGGGCTGGCCCGAGGACGGTGAGGCCTGGCAGGTCCCAGTCGTCTGCGGCGCGGGGTGGCACGAGGATGGCGACGGTGCGCTGCTGCGGGTCGACGACGACGGACAGCGCCGGACCGGACAGCCGGTGCAGGGTGGGCAGCGCGGCGTGGTGCGGGACGCACACGGCGTCGAAGGCCTGTCCGGTCGATGTCAGGGTGGTGCCCTGCATTGGCGCCCAGGGGGCGTGATCGGTGGTGGTCATCGAGTTCCCCGTCTCGTGCTGCGGATCGTTCCTCGCGACCGTAAGCGCCATCGGGGGCGGCGACCCGAGCTGTCAGCTCGGGTGACCTGACGGCTCGGGTCCGGGTCAGCCGGCTAGACCGAGGCGCTCGGACAGGCCTTCGACCTGGCGGCGGTAGGTGGGGCGGACACGGCGGCGCAGGCCGGTGATGATGTCGCGGGCGAGCGGGGAGCGTGCGAGGTCTTCCAGGTCCAGGAGGTGGACCAGGACGGCTGGGTCTTCGCGGCGCAGGTCGTAGCAGCGGGCGACTTCCAGGAGGAAGGTGAAGTGCCGCTCTCGGGAGGGGAGGCAGCTGGTGTCGATGCGGTCTGCGGCGCGGAGGGCTTCGGCGACGTCGCCGGATTCCATGTCGATGCTGACGCCGTGCAAGTTGACGTTGGTGGGGCCGAATACGGTCCACATGGTGTTGCCCTCACCGGACCGGCGGGCCCGGGGCAATGCGGCGGTCTGCAGCCGGTGTCGTGCCTGCCAAGGGCGCCGGCGGCGGGCGTCGGCGACGACGGCGACCAGGTCGAGTGCTCCGGCCATCGCGGTGACCTCGGGATTTGGCAGACCGGTGAGTTGTTCGATGGCGTGTTCCGTGACGTGTTCGGCGCCGTCGTAGTCACCGTCGGCGAGCAGGACGTGTCCCAGGTTCCACTGTGCGGCGGCGATCCGGATCGGGTCGTCGGCGTCTTCGGCGGCACGCAGCCCCCGGTCGGCGACCATGAGGGACAGGTCGACGCGTCCAGTACGGCGACAGTAAGACCGCAAGAGAAAGTAGAGGTCCGCGGCCGCGCGCAGGACCTCGCGGCGCGCGGCCGGGTCCGTCGCGGTGCGGTGGGCGCGGACGGTGTGCTCGGTGTCGGCGATGAGCTGCGGCAGAACGCCCGCGGCATCGGTGTAGCGGCGGGGGCTGTTCTGCCAGATGCGCCAGGCCGCTTCGACGCGTTCGCGTAAGGCTGCCGGCTCTGCGGGGGCGGTGCTGCGCGGCAGCCCGTAGCCCATCAGCGCCTGGGCGACGTCCACGTCGATGCTGCACAGCGAGGCTGCCGGTCGGGCGGGCGTCTCCCCCAGGAGAGCGGCGATGGGGACGCCGAGTTCCGCGGCCAGGGCCTTCAGGACCGGCAGGGACGGGGTCTTGATGCCGCGTTCGATCTGCGACAGGTAGTCGACGGCGATCCCGCACAGTCCGGCGACGGCGGCCTGGGTCCGGCCAGCCCGCTCCCGTGCGGAGCGGATGCGTTCCCCGATGGGCAGTGGTGGCGTTCCCATCCCTGCCCCCTTCCTGAAGGGGTGGCTGATATCCAGCAGGGTAGAGCGTAGCGGTCGCGGTACACACCGTGACGGCCGTGTTCGTGTGCGAGGCTGGGGCGTCGGCGAGGTGCGGAGGGGCCAATGGGCAAGCGCGGGCTCGTGCTGTGGGATATCGACCACACCCTGATCAGCACCGGTGGTGTCGGCAGGAAGCTGTCCGCGATCGCCTTCGAGCAGGCCACCGGGCGGCCGATGGAGCAGCAGGCCGCGATCGACGGGATCACCGAGCGGGTCATCTTCCGCGAGACCGCCAAGCTGCACGGACTCACCACCTCACCGGAGGACTTCGCCCGCTTCGCGGCCGCACTCACCGCCGCTCACCTGTCTCACCTCACTGATCTCCGGATGCATGGACATGCCCTTCCCGGGGCCGCCGCCGCCTTGGACGCCTTCGCCGGGCTCCCCGGCGTAATGCAGACCGTGGTGAGCGGCAACGTCCGGGCCGTCGCAGAGATCAAGCTGCAGACGTTCGGCCTTGACCAGCACATCGTCTGGGAGGCCGGAGCGTACGGCGACGACCACGACGAACGTCCCGAACTCGTGCGTGCCGCCCTCGTTCGCGCCGGTGAGTACCTCGGCGAGCCGGTGAGTACGGACCAGGCTCTACTCATTGGCGACACTCCAGCCGACGTTCACGCCGCCGTGACCACCCGCGTGCCGGTACTCGCCGTCGCCTCCGGCCGCAGCACGGTGGAGGATCTGCGCAACGCCGGCGCCGCCCACGTTCTGCCGGACCTCACCGACGTCAGCGCGGTTCTGGCCCACATCTCACCAGGGATGCGCATCTAGCTCACCGTCGCTGTGCGCACTGCGCAGCCGCTCACACGTCATTCTTCGCGCGCTTCATACTCCAGCCGCTCGTCCTCTAGTTCCTGCTTGTAGTTCTCGACGACGACTTCTGCCCGTTCCATGTACTGGTCCTTCGCCGGAAGAGGCTCGTGACGTACTGCCGTACCCAGGCAGAGCAGGCCATGAGCGCAGACCCTCTCAGGGAGACGCCACGATCCACCCCGTCCGGGTTCGATCAGCTCGTGGGTGTAGCTCATGGCATCTACCACCGACGCGATCCGATCGCGTAGTTCTCTGTCAAGCAATCGGGGCAGGCCGGTTTCCATCTGCAGGGTGAGTTGACCAAGGGTCTTCTCCCACTCGCTCATCTCGCTTTCCCTGTGCGGGCGATTCCGAAGCTGCTGCCGGATCAGAAAGAGCTGGCGCAGTGCTTCGCTAGCGGCCGCTTCCTCCTTGTCCGCCCTTCGGGCCTGCTCCTCGTCCGCCGCCTGTTGCTTCAACGCTTCCATCTGGCCTTTCTGAGCCTTCGTGGAGGCCAAGATCGAAGTCCCGCCTCCCACGACCGCTCCGACGACTGCTGCGCCGCCGCCTATCCATGCCGCCATCTGTGTCGAGTCCACTTGCGCATCATGCCGAGGCCAGGCGCGCACCGAGGGGATTCTCGACAAGATCCAGTGCTGCTGCCGGCAGTCAGGCCCTCGCCAACGGACTTCTTGACTCCTTCGACCCTTTCGCGACCTCCGATGCGCAGCCTGCGTACCCGCCGAACCGCTTGCGCATCTCCTGTCGCGATCGGCCGTCGGCCCTCACGCGGACGCGTGACCTGCGGTGGTGAGTTCCTCCGTCAACTCACCGCCTTCAACGAGGCCACTCACCAGGCGAATTGTCGCCGAACCGTGATCTCAGACCCCCCAAATCGGTGAGCAAATCGGTGAGTGCCGCCGGGCTTCATGGATGACGTCACCTGCGCCCATCTGCCCGGGAGTCCTCCCATGACCGCTTCAGCTCTACAGCGCCAGCCGCCCCCAAAGGCGGCAGCCGACTCGCCTCTCCTCCACACGCCGCGTCCGTCCCTGCACGCGCTCCGGACCACTCGCCGTGGGGTGTCGATGGTTCGCATCGTGGTCTGGGCGGCGCTCGCCGCTGGTCCTCTTGCGCTCGCCGCCTATTGCGCAACGCCTCCAGGTGCGCAAGTGGTTGCGCAGAGTCGGCCAGCCGCAGCAGCGCCAGTACGCAGCGTCGACCCGGCCGGCGTCGCGGAGCTGTTCGCCGACCTGTGGCTGCGCAGCGACGGCTCCGACGTACAGAGCAGCACTGCGCAAGCCGTACGTGCCCTCGCGCCGGATGTTGCGTTGCCGCAGCGGTCGGGGAAGGCCTCTGCGCAAGTCCTGTTGCGCACCGTCGCGGTGCGCAGCTCGATCCTGCCCGACGATTCGTGGTCGGTTGTCGTCGCCGCCCAGTACGCCAGTCCCGGCGCTGAGGCTGACCACGGGGCCGGCGACGTCGTCCGGTACTTCGCCGTGCCGGTCCTGTCCGTCCAAGGGGTGCCCGGTGCCGGTTCATTCACCGTGACGGCGCCGCCCGCGGAGGTCACCGGGCCCGTACCGGCCCCGCTTCCGGAGCCGAAGCTGTCGCGGTCACTGCCGCCCGACGGGGCGCCAGCGGGAGCGCTGCGCGAGTTCTTCGCGGCCTACTTGACCGGGGTGGGGGAGGTCGACCGGTACTTGTCGCCGGGCACGAAGCTATCCGCGGTAAGCGGGACGGGGTACCGGTCGGTGGTCGTCGACCAGGTCGCCGCCGGCAGCGACGTTGCCGACGGGTCCGTGCCGAAGGACGGCACACGGTTGCAGGTCCGGGCCGTCGTCACCGCTACCGATGGCGTCGGTGACCAGTGGCCGCTGAGCTATGTAGTGGCACTCACCGCCCGGGACGGGCGCTGGGAGATCACCGCCGTCCAGGCTGGCGCCCCCTCCGGCACAACGAAGGCCTCGCCCAGCACGACGCCTGGCGGTGGTTCCCGGTGAACCCCACGACGCAGATCCAGCTGGCCGGCCGGTTCGCCGATGTCGGCAATTCCCTGCTCGGCACGGCTCGGGACTGGGCGGAGATGGCCCTGCCGACGGTGCTGCTGCTCATCGTGGTGGTCACCGCCGCCCGGAAGTTCTCCGTGCGGGCGGCGATCGGCGCGCTGATCGGGCTGGCGCTGTGCATGGGCATCTACCACTCCCGTGACGCCCTCTCGGACGCGTTCACCGATGAGATCAACAACCCGTCCAAGGGCGCCGGGACCATCGTGCGGCAGGTCACCGACCAGCCCGCCCCGCCACCGTACCGGCAGCCCGGCGAGGCCACGGGCGGCGTGCTGTGAGCGCCGCAGCGGAGCGGGCTCAGGTCGCCCGCGTCTACACCTCGGCCCGCCGACACCCATGGGTGCTGGGCAAGCTCGGCGACTTCACGTTGCCGTTCGGCCCCTACACCCCGGCGCAGCTGGTGGTCATGGTCGGTGGAGCGCTGGTGCTGATCAAGACGTTTGCGTGGTGGTCGTGGCTCGGTCCGCTGCCAGTCGCGCTGTGGGGTGCGGCGATCTGGGCGGTGCGTGGCGCGAAGATCGGCGGCCGGTCGCCATTCGCGGCGGCGGCCGGCTGGCTGACGCTGGCGCTGCGGCATCCGGCGGGGCGGATCGGAGGCCGCGCCGCCCGTGACCGCCGTCCCAACCGCTTGACGGGCGCGTTCGTCATCGAGGCCGCCCTGACGCCAGGCGGCTTCCCGTCCACCCGCACAACGCGGACCTCTCGCCGCCGTGGCGGCAACCCAAATCAACCGGCCAGTCCGGTGCGACCGGCTACCGGCCTGGATCGGCTGCTGCAGCAGACCAGCTCCGCAGGGGGTGTGTGATGAGGCTTCCGTTCCGGCACGTCGCCGGGCATCTGGTGTGGTCGACTTCCGGCACGGTGTGGGCGATCTGGCGGGTGGCGCCGATGGGCGGCCGCTACGTCCCCGCTCGCGTTCGGGATGAGCTGCTGGGGCGTGTGACGGGGCTGGTGCGGTCGCTGGCCGGTGCGCCGCGGCTGTTCGGCCTGGCGGCGCGGGTGGACCCAGGGGAGATCGCCGAGCAGATGGTCACCGGGCTGGACTGGCAGCGCCTGCCAGCGTGGCGGGAGACCGCGGCTGCGTCGCTGGAGCTGCTGGCCGGTCAGGAGATGCACCGCCGGACTCTGTGGCTGGCGGTGCCGCTGACCGCGCCGGGCGGCCGGTACGAGCTGTCGGCCACGCTCGGTTCGATGTGGTCGGAGCTCGCGGCCGCCACCGGACTGCCCCCGGTACCGGTGCCGGAGGGGGAGGTCACCGACTACGCCGAGCGCGCGCAGCGGGTCGAAGCTGCGCTCGGCGGTGGTCTCGTGCTGCGGCCGGCGTCCCCGGCGGAGATCGTGTGGATGGTCCGGCACGCCCTGCACCGCGGCCTGGACGAGCCGCTACTCGCGGACGCCGAGGCCTCGGTGCTGTACGGCGGCACGGTGCGCGACGGGCGCTTACGCTCGCCCTCCTACGCCGATCTCGGGCAGGTCCGGCTCGCCGAAGGCGGCCGCCCCTCCCCCAGCGGCGCCGAGCGTTCGGAGACCGGCGCGGACCAAAGGATCACGAGCAACAAGCGGCGCTCCCGCGATGGAGGCCGTCCGTGGTGGAGGCGCGATGAGGCTGCCTCGCCGCTGCTGCGGCGCTGGCTGCAGGTGGAGTGCGAGGCCGGCACCGCCTACCAGGCCCACCTGGCGCTGGCCGAGCTTCCGCCCGCTCGGGCCGTGGACACCTCGGACGTGCTGGCGCAGCTGGAGGGCTTGGACTTCCCCGTGGACTTCACCGTCGACCTGCAGATCGTGCCTGCGGACCGGGCGAAGCAGCAGGTGCAGCGCAAGAAGCGGGAGCTGCTGGACCAGGCCGAGCAGTACGGTGCCCAGCCCACCGGCATGCCGCACTCGCTTCCGCATGCCGCCGGTGACCTGGCAGAGGAAGACGCCCGGCTGTCGCGCAGCAGTGTCGAGGTCGAAGTCCAGTCCGTCACGGTGCTGACCGTGTGGGGCGAGGACCCCGGGCTGTGCGATGCCCGGGCGCGGGCCCTGGCCGCGGTGCTGTCCGGGGCGGACTACCGGGCGATCCGCCCGCACGGCATGCAGGAGCATCTGTTCGCCCTCGGCCTGCCCGGCGCCGTGCGGCCGCCGGTGGTGAGGGAGTTCACCCAGCACCAGCTCTCCCAGGACTGGGCCGCCACGGGCGCGTTCACCTCCATGTCCGTGGGCGACCCCACGGGTCTGATGCTTGGTGTGGATCTGGACTGCGGCACCATCCGCCCGGTCCTGCTCAACATCGCTGACGCCCCGCAGCGCAACGCGTCCGCTTCGGTCGGGATCGTCGGCGACCTTGGCGCCGGTAAGAGCGTGGTGGAGAAGCTGCTGACCTGCTCGGTGGTGGATCGTGGCGGGCGGGCGATCGTCATCGACCGCACCCCGGTCAAGGAGTGGGCCGGCTTCGGCCGCTCCGCCGCCGGGGACCGCTGCCAGGTCATCGACGCCGCGAAGGCCGAGCTGTCGATCGACCCGCTGCGGGTGTTCGGCGGCCGGACCGGCGCCCACTACGCCCTGTCCTACCTCACGCTGCAGCTCGGCGTGGGACCGATGAGCGCCGCAGGCGCCGTCCTCCATCACGCAGTCGAGCACGCGGCCGCGGCCCCGAAGCCGTCCATAGCCCACGTCCTGGAGGCGTTGAACGCGCTTGCCGCCGACGACCAGGTGCCCGGCACTCGGCGGGATGCGGCCGCGACCATGGCCGACCTGGTCAGCATCGTCGCCGCGAACCCGCTCGCCGCGATGGTGTTCGACCCGGACTTGCCGCCGGTCTCCCTCGAGGGCGACTTGGGCGCCGACATGGTGGTGGTGACCACGGCCGGGCTCACGCTGCCGCCGAAGGAGGCCTTCGGGAACATCGACGTGCTGCGTCAGCAGCCGCTGGAGGCGCTGATCGGCCGGGCGGTGCTGTACCTGATCGCGGCGCTGGCCCGGCAGGCCGCCTTCACCGACCCCGGCCGGTTCTGCGCGATCGCGCTGGACGAGTGCTACTGGCTCACCTCGAGCGCGGAAGGCTCTGCACTGGTGTCGGAGATCCTCCACGACGGCCGCAAGCACGCCGCCGGCGTCGTCCTCGGCGCCCACGACGTCGACGAACTCGGCCCGGATGCGGGTCTGCTGGCGTACAAGCTGCTCGCCCGCACCAGCGACCACGCCCGCGCCGCCAAGGGCCTGTCCTTCCTCGGCCTCGATGGCGAGGACGAGGATCTGGTGCGGCTAGTCACCACGGGCCTGTCGCCGGTCGGCCAGGCCGGCCGGGAGGGCGAGATGCTGCTGCGCGACCCGCGCATGCAGGTCGGCCGGATCAAGGTCCACGTGCCACCGGTGCCGCGGATCCAGCAGGCCATCTTCACCACCCCCGGCGCGGACCTCGCCCCGGCGACCGCCGGGAGCTCCCGATGAACCGCCTCCGCCGCATCCGGGTGTGGCTGCTGTTGGCAGGGACGACGGTGCTGGTCCTCATCGCGTGCACCGTCGCCGCGTGGGTGCTTCCCCGTCCCACCGCGGCCGCGACTCCCGGCTCCGTCGCAGTGGGGCAGAACGCCACCGTCACCGCCTCGGCGCGGGAAGCGGGTGACGGTCCGTGCGATCTGATCGCGGGCCCAGCGCGCGCGTACTGCGAGTCGCAGACCGGTTCGCCGGTCGCCAGCGCCGAGAGCGCGTCGGCCCAGGGGTTGTGGCTGGTGGGGTTCTCCACCGCGGCAATCGCCGCCGCGGTCGCCCTGGCTGTCACGGCAAGCAGGGGGCGGGCATGAAGCGTTTCGACCGCGGCACCCTACGCTCCGCGGGCTTCGTAGCCCTGCTCGTGGTGGTGTTCCTGACGGTGAACACGTCCGTCGCGGCGGCCGCCGACCATGCAGCCTCCGCCGGCGGCGGCCTGTTGGCCCCGCTGGACGTCACCACGTCCGAGGGCGCTCCCCTGAGCGGGTACGAGCTGCGGGCCGACGGTGGTGACATCACCGACGTCACCCGCCAGTTCCAGACTCTCGTACTGGGCGGGCTGTTCTCTCTGGTGCGGATGCTGGTCGGGCTGGCGTGCTGGCTGATCGGGTTCGCGTTCGAGTTCCCGCTGCTGACCGCGATGCTCCGCCCCGCCCAGGCCGTCTCCGACGCCTACGCCACCCACGTCGTAGGCGCGATCGGTCTGGAAGGGGTCCTGCTGGCGTGGGCGTTCGTGTTCGGGTTGATCCTGGTCGCGCGCGGCAAGGTCGGCCGCGGACTGGGCGAGATCTTCCTGACGCTGCTGATCGCGGCACTGGCCGCGTCGGTGTTCGTCCGGCCGGACTACCTCCTTGCTAAGGAGGGGCCACTGGACCAGACCCACCAGGCCGCCGTCGAACTCGGGGCCATCACCAGCAACTCCTACTTCGGCAACACCCCCACCAGCGGTCCGGCCAGTCCGGCCTGTGACCGTGTGGACCGCCCCGCCCCGGCCAGCTGCATCGGGGCGACCGCAGTCGGCGGGGCCGACGTGGCGAGGTCCGTGCAGGACGCGCTGACCAACGCCCTGGTCGTCAAGCCGTTCCAGTTGCTGCAGTACGGGCGGCTGCTGGACGACGGTAAGCCGGAGAACAGGGCCGCCTACGCCGCGCACCTGAAGATGGTGAAGAGCGTTGACGAGGTCGAGCCCAGCGGCTCCAGTGCCTGTGACCGAATCATCGGGCAGGCGAAGGACTACTGCGACGGCACCGCCACCTCGCCACTGGACGAAAGTCCCGAGGACGCGAAGTTCTCCGCACTTTTGTACCAGCTGGACAATGCTGGCGACGTCGGTAAGCAGGCCGCCGACTACGCCCGGGCCCCGTCGTGGGACCGGATCGGCGGGGTCCTGCTACTGGGCATCGCCGCCGTGGTCATCGCGGCGATGGCTGTCTCGCTGGCGCTGATCCTGCTGGGCACCCAGGCCGCCGACGTCGCCGCGGCCGCCGTCGGCGGCATCACGTTCATCTGGGGCATGCTGCCCGGCCCGTCCCGCATGGCCGTGTGGCGGTGGCTCGGGACCTTCCTGGCCTCGGTGATGGTCATGTTCAGCACCGCCATGGCCATCCCGATGTTCGGGATCGGTGTCGACGCGCTCCTCACGTCCAGCAACGGCAGCCTCATGGTGGAGCGCCTTCTGCTGCTGGACGCCTTCGCGATCGCAGCTTTGGCGTTCCACCGGCGGCTCATGGCCGCCACCGCGCAGTTCGGGCAGCGCCTCGCTCTGCGGATGCGGTACTCCAAGGTCGGTGGCACCCACCTGCCCGGCGACAACAGCGAACTCGGCGCCGCGATCGGCGCTCACCTGTCGGGCTCCGGTGGGGGCGGGTTCGGACTGGGTCTGGGTGGGTTCTCCGCAGCGCACGGCTCGCTGCTGCTGCGGCAGCGGTTCTTGTCCAACGCTCTGGCGATGACCGACGGGACGGGCATGCCGGCCGATACCGGCCGGCTGGCCACCGACGCCCTGGCGGAAGCCCGCCGGGGCCTTGCCCCGCTGGGCATGGCCATCACCTCCGCCACCCTCGGAGTGCGCGGGATGCGCGGCGCCTTGCGCGGCGCCTACGCCACGCTGGTCGGGCAACGTCCCGACGACGAGACGCTGGAGCGGATGCGGCGTCCCGTTGGTCCTGGAGAGCAGGACGGCGAGGGCAACACGGTCACGCCGGGCGAGGCGCCGGTCGTCGACCGCAACGGCGTTCTGCTCCACGACCCGGACACCCAGCGCACGCTGCTGAGCACTCGCTTCCATAACCGGGCCGTGCGGTTCCGCGGCTACCGCATTGCGCGTCACACGGCACGGTTCGCCTACGGCGCCACGCTCGGCCTGCCGCGCCGCGCGGCAGCCGGCCGGCAGCACGTCACCGACTTCACCGAGGACGCTTGGCACCAGCTGCAGGTCTCCCAGGGACGGGTTCAGGACGATACCCACGCCTGGGGCCAGGCCGGACGCGGCATTCAGCGCGGCACCGCCCACGTCGGGCAGCGTCTGGCCACCGCGATCGACGTCCACGACCCGGCGATGCGCACCCGCGCGTTCGTCCGCGACACCGCCGTGGGGGGCTGGCTGTTCGGGGCACGTAGCGACGGCCGCAGCGCGGATCCGACAGCTGGTGCCGCTCTGCCGGAGACCGGTCCGACGGCCGACCGGCGGCGGGTGTTCGACGCACTGATGGAGGCGCAGCGCACCGACTGGCAGTGGGACCGCGACCACGGCAGTGAATCGTGAAGGCGATACGCCGGGGGGTCTGGCTGGTCGTGCTGATGGTGGCGGCCGGTGTCTGCTGCGCCGGGCCGCTCGGCACGATCCTGGTCGCCGGGATCAGTCAGACCGCGGTGAGCAGCGGTCTGGCGGCCGTGACGGGGATCCCGGCCCGGATGCTGACCGCGATCGCTCACGGCGCCCAGTCGGTGAAGGAGACCTCGCCCGGGTGCCGAGGGATGCGGTGGCAGGTCCTGGCCGGCATCGCGAGCATCGAGTCGAACAACGCAGCTGGGCACACGATCGGCTCGAGCGGTGACATCACCCCGCGCATCCTGGGACCGCGCCTGGACGGTTCCGGGGCGGGCGGCAACACCACGGCGATCCGCGACACCGACGACGGCCGCTGGGACGGCGACCGGCAGTTCGACCGGGCTGTCGGGCCGTTCCAGTTCCTGCCCGCCACCTTCGCCGCAATCGGACAGGACAGCAACGGAGACGGCCACGTCGACCCGCATAACGCCGACGACGCCGCCCTCGCCGCCGCCAGGTACCTGTGCGGGGACGGCCGCGACCTCACGGACGAGGACCAGTTGCGCGCCGCGGTGTACTCCTACAACCACTCCACCGCCTACGTCACCGACGTCCTCAACGCGATCCACCGCTACGACACCACCGCCACCACCGGTGGCGGCGGGGGCGCCGCCGCCACCGGTGACGCCCGGACCGTGATCGCCGCGGCGCTGGCCCAGCAGGGTGTGCGGTACTCGTGGGGCGGCGGCAACGCGGCCGGGCCCGCTCCGGGGATCTGCTGCTCCCCCGGGCAGCACCAGGACGGCCGGCAGATCGTGGGCTTCGACTGCTCCGGGCTGACGTTGTACGCGTACGCGCAGGTCGGGGTGAGCCTTCCGCGCCTCGCGGAGGACCAGGCCGCGGTCGGCCGCAGTATCCCCGCCTCCGCCGGATACGGCGCGCTGCGGCCGGGTGACCTGGTCTTCTACGGCCCCAATCCGAACAGCAACGCCGGGATCCACCACGTCGGGATCTACCTCGGTAACGGCCAGATGGTCAACGCCCCCAAGCCTGGCACCCGCGTGCGCATCGACCCGCTGACTGCCCTGCCTGACTACGCCGGAGGAGCCAGAATCCTATGAACACCCGCCAGTCGACCCGGCTTTCCGGACCCGTACTGACCGTCGTCGCGGCCGTGCTGGCCATCGCCGGCGCCGGACTGCTGGCCGTCTCCGCACCAGCGGGACCGGGCCACCACGCGGCGGCCTCTCGAACCGTGGCCACTGAGCCGCCGACCGTCACCCTGAACCCCGCGACGTCCACGCCGCCACCATCGGCGGCGCGCCCGACGAGGCCGCCGCGCGCTGGACACGCCACGGCGACCAGACCGCCCGCTGTCAGGACGAGGGCGCCCGCCACCAGCGGCGCGCTTCCGCCGCCCGGCGCCGGACCGGAGGCCGACCCACTCGTGCAGGACGCCATGAACCGGGCGCCGGCCGGGGACTTGGCCCCGGCTACGGGCCGACACCTGGTCGCCCTGGCCAAGGCGGTATGGACCGCGGACGTCACCGGCGCCGGTCGTGACCAATGGCCGGGCTACTTCACCGATCCCGCGCCGTCGGCTGCCTACACCCGGTTCCGGATTCAGGCCGCCACAGCTGGTCGCGACCCCGAGCATCCCAAGGCCGTGATGGTGCGGCTGGTGTGGGCGGGCGCCGACCCGGCCGGGACGTTCCTGGACGGCCGCACGGCCACCATCCGACTGATCAAGGAGGGACAGACATGGACCCCCGTACGGTGATCCTCGCGGCTTGGCAGGTGCTGCTGTGGGTGCTGGCCAACGCGTTGTGGCTGAGCCTGTTCGCCGCGTTCTGCTGGGTGGCCTGGGATGTCGGGCGGCGCTACTTGGCCACGCGCGCGCTGAAGGAGCGCGCCTACGTCGAGCTGGTGCCCGGTGGGCAGTTCGAGACGTCCGAGGAAGAGATCCTGCGGTTCGGCGCCCAGCTGATCCGGGCAGCGTCCGCGGGCAAGTGGTGGGTGCCCCGGGACGCCCGCACGGTGCGCATCCGCCTGCGTGCCGACGGCACCCGACCCCTGACGTATCGGGTGGAGGCGCCTGCGTCGGCCGCGCATCTGCTGCAGCAGACCCCCTACGCCCGGGTCCGCAGCGAGCCTGCACGGCCGATCGCCTACAAGAAGCGCGAACACACGGTCCGTGCAGTTTTCGCCCTGCACGGCACGGCCGCGTCCCGGCTGCGGGAGGTTCCGCTCGAGCCGGACCCGCTGCAGCCGCTGATCGACGCCGTCGCCGACCTGCGCGCCGACCTCGGCGACCTCGCCGAGGTCTGCCTGGACATCTCCCCCGCCTCCAAGTGGCACCTCAAGAGCCGTCGGCAGCAGGTCGTCCATGCCTCCCGGCAGCGGGCCCGGCAGGAAGCGCGCCGTGAGGCGCAGTGGATGGCGCAGGACGCCGCGACGTTGGAGGACTCACTCGGCTGGCAGCTCACGCAGCTGCTGACGCCGCCGGATCAGCGCACCAGCCGGCGTCGGCTGATGATGTCGCCGCGGCCGCCGCGCATCGACCGGGAGAAGGCCCTGGGCAAGCTGATGGAGGACACCGGCCTGGTCCGGGTGCAGCTGCTCGTACGGTGCGCATCGGACCAGATCGGCCGGGCGGAGCGTCGGCTGCGGCATATCGAAGCCGCGCTGGACGTGTACGCGGCCCGCACAAGGTTGTCGTCGGTGGGCTGGTCCTGGGGCCCGCTTCGGTTCGGGCCGGACCGGTGGCCGTGGCGGCCGCGGTTCGATGAGCGGTGGGCCAGCGGCCGCATCCACCCGCGCCGGGACTCCTGGGCGCGGATCGAGGAGGTCGCCGGGCTGCTCAAGCCCCCGACGATGCACGCCCGGCTGCCGCTGCTGGCTGGCGACATCCCCAGCTTCGAGCCGAAGAAGGACCTGTTGCCGCAGGGTTGGTACCGCAGCGCCGACGGCACCGAGCGGCTGCTGGCCACCCGCGAAGCGGACACCCTGTTCGAGGTGCAGGTCGGCAAGGCCGGCTGGGGCAAGACCACCCGCGCCCTGGTCCAGGCCGTCGCGGTCGCCCACAACCGGGGCGGGCTGGCGTTCATCGACCCGCACCGCGACTCGTGGGCGACCGTCGCCCCGTACCTGGCCCACAAGGGCATCATGAACCGGGCGTGGCTGTTCGACCTGACCGTCCGCAAGCCCACCGACCGGCTGGCCTGCTGGAATCCGCTCAGCATGACCTCGGGTGCGGCGCCGCACGAGGTGACGGCCGCGGTCGTCGACGCGTTCGCCACCTCGCTCGGGTGGGGGGACGCCAACGCGCCCCGTGCCATCACGATCCTGACCAAGGCCGTGGAGGCGCTGGTCGCCGTCAACGTGCAGGCGGTGGCGGCCGGGGAGGCGAATTGCCAGGCCACCGTCTTCCAGATCCGCGCCCTGCTCACGGACAAGATGTTCCGGGCCTTTGCGGTCAACCGGCTCGACAAGGAGGCACAGCGGTGGTGGGCCACCTCGTTCCCGGCGATCCCTGCCGATGCCCTGCCCACCGTCCTCAACCCGATCGACCGGCTCGCCGCGTCCCCGGTCATCAAGGCTTTCCTCGGTTCCCCGGTCGGTAGCTACGACATGCGGCACGCGATGGACCGCTCGAAGGTCGTGTGGATCTGCCCGGCCGGCACCGGGCCCACCGACCGCCTGCTCACCTCCATGATCGTCCGCGACATGCTTCGCGCCGGCCTGTCCCGCCGTGATGTCCCGGAGCGGGACCGCAAGGCGTTCCGGCTGTATCTGGATGAGTTGATCTCCCTGGACGGGGCCGCCTCTAGTTCGCTGGCTGAGATCACCGAGCAGCTCCGCAAGTTCGGGGTGCGGATGCACGGCATGACGCAGCTACTGCACCGCATCAGCCCGGACGTGCGGACCGCCCTGCTGCAGAACGCGTCGTCGCTGTCCACCACCGCCGGATCGGTCGAGGCCGTCCGGTACATCACCGATGAGTGGGGTGAGCAGGTCAGTCCTGGTGATGCCGCCGAGCTCGGCCGCTACCAGCACTTCGCTTCCTTCACCGTCGGCGGCAAGCGCGTCGGGCCGCTGCGGGTCCGAGGTCCCGAGCTCAACGACGTGTTCCGGGACCTGTACCGGCCCGGCAAGCGCGGCTCCCTGCTCCGTGCCGCCCACGACAACACCGACGCCAAGCCGTTGTCGGAACTCACCGCCGTGGCCTCCACGCACGAGATCGACGTCCTGGCCTTCCTCACCGGCCAGGCGGCCGGCAAGAACGCTGGCCTGCCGTCGGCCACTGCGGCAACCAAGCCGCAGCAGTCGTCACAGTCCGCTGCTGATGTCACCGAAGAGGAGAAGCAGTACCGATGAACATCACCGACGCCACCGCCCAGGACATGCTCACCGACTCGGACGGTGAAGTGGGTTCACAGCCCGCCACCGACGACTCGGCAGCACACCGAGCCCTGGCCCTTCTCGCTCAGCATCGCCTGGCCACCACCCCCCACCTGCAGCAACTGGTCGCCCCCGACGCCTCCCGGCAGTTCACCAGCCGCGCCCTCAACATGCTCCGCGAGGCCGAGTTGGTCTCCTACGCGATGGTGGGCAGCCGGATGCGTGTCTGGTTCCTGACTGCTCAAGGCGCCCGGGCCGTCGCCGGGTGGCCCGAGCTGCGCGGGCAGCCCGCCTTCGCCCCGGGCAGCCCAGTGGAAGCCTCGCTGCGGGCTTCCCACACCCTCACGGTGCTGCGCACGCACCTGGCGTTCCTCACCGATGCCCGCGCCCGCGGGGATGAGTACGGCCCGCTGGACTGGGTGCCGGAGGTCGCTCACCGGCTGCCGGACACCGGCGGTGAGGACCGTCTGATTGCCGACGCGGTCCTGCACTACACCGCGACGAGACCGCAGCGCCTGCAGTACCGGGCGTTCGTTGAGGTCGACCGCGCCACAATGAGCAGCGAGCGCCTCGCAAGGAAGCTGATCTCGTACGCGCGGTTCCACGAGTACGTGCCGCAGCCGCCCGGGCGGCGGGGCACCGTCGCCGACCAGGACGCGATGCTGGCCTGGCAGCGGTTCTACCCGCGCTTCCCCCGCGTGCTGTTCGTCCTGACCGGCGCCGGGCCGGATGCGTTGCAGCGGCGCATCGGCGACCTGCGGGCCATGGTCGCGGGGCACCCGCTGGTGACCCAGCTGGCCGGGCATGTCCAGCTGGGTGCGGCGGTGCTGGAGGACCTCGAACAGTTCGGGGCGTCCGGCCCGGTCTGGACGCCGCTCGCGGGCGACCGTGAGCGGCGTTCCTGGATGGATCTGTAGGCGCTGATGAAGAAGCTGCGTAGCCGGCCGCCGCGGTTCGTGGCGCTGGACAACAGGGCCGTCGACGATGTGCGGCTAAGCGTCTTGGACGTCGGGCTACTCGCCGTGGCGCTGCGCTGCCCGGACGGCGCGGACTTCACCGTCGCCTCGCTGGCGGCCAGGCGCAGGCCTGGACGTGAGGCGCTGACCAAGGCGATGCGGAACCTGGTGGCCTGCGGCTACATCGTCAAGCTGAAAATCCAGGCGGCCAGCGGAACGTGGCGCACCGAGTTCTCCGTGGCCGATCTGCCCTTCACCCGCGATGACGTCGATGGGCTGCTCGCCGAAGTGCCGGACGCGCGGGCGGTGCGAGTGGAGCCCGTCTGGCTCGACCCTCGCGGCACCGCGCCGCGGTCGCCGGGTGATCAAGGAAGGGACGAGTCGGCTGTTGGAGGGCAGGACCGAGTGACGGGATCCCGTCACTCGGTGGTGACCAGCCAAAACGATGAAGATCACCAGGTGGGACCGAGTGACGGGTTTCCGACGGTCGGTGAGCCGACGGTCGGCGGCCCGTCGGTTAAAGAACTAAGACTTCATGTACAAGACGGGAGGGACTTCTCTCTCTCTTCTCGATTGGATGGCGCCGCAGCGGCGGCGGTGCCGGAGAGAGAGACCGGGAGCCTGCCGACAGGGCGCGGACTCTCCGGGGTGCTCATGCCGTCCCCACTGGCTGGTGAAGTGGAGGGCGTCCAGCGGACCAGGACGCCGACCGCAGGGCCAGCTCTGGTCAACCCCAGGGCAGCCGGGGATCGCGTGGCCGAGGCGTGGGCGGAGGCCCGGCGGCGCAGGGGGCACGCGGTTCCGGTGCTGGGGCACAAGCGGGTGGCCCGCGTCGCCGCGCGGCTCGCAGCGGCCGGCACAGCGGAGGAAATTCTGGCGCAAGCGGCGGTCGACATGGCCCGGGAACCGGCGTGGCTCGACTTGGAACGGCACTTGGAGCACTGGTCACCGCCTGCAGCCCTCGCGGCGCCTGCCGCACCGGTGAGCTTCTGCGGGAGCTGTGACTACGGCTGGGTCACCGGTGAAGACGGTCGCGCTCGCAAGTGCCAATGCCGAAAGTAGCTCAGGAGATGGCTGGCGCGAATGAAGGTGACAGGCCTTGCCGGTACGGCACGCCCGGTGGACCTGGATAGGCGACAATGCCGCTCTCCGCGCAGCAGGCGCGCTTCTTGAGGAGTTCAGATGGCGAGACCCATTGGTCGGCCCCGCTACCAGATTGGCCACAACCAATACGTGGGGACAGGGGACCTGTCCAAGGACGTCACAGCGCTTGTCGTCCTCGGAATCGTCGCCTGGGTAGCAAGCAGTGCCACCCACGGCATCTCGTGGGTGCTGCCAGTCGCCTTCCTCATCTTCGCGTGGGTGAGCGAGGCGAGGCTCCGGAAGGGCCTGGCTGCCGTGTGGAACATGAGGGTCGCCGCTGAGGAAACACCAGAGATTGCAGGCGCGCCAGCCCCCGCTTTCAGTGACCTCGAAACCTTCCCCCCGGGCCTTGCGGTGCCTTTGGCCAACGGCGGGGTCTACTTCGTGCCGGCCGTCGGTCCCGCTCACCAGTTCTCTCCGTCGGAGATCACTGACATTGACCGAGAACTTCCCGACAATCGCATCTCTATCAGGACGACAAGCGCGGTTCATCCGAAGATTCTCATCTTCGTCCAGCAGTGGAATGTTCGGGCATGGAAGAACATCAAGGATCAGAGAAGTTCGAAGAAGAACTGAGGTAGAGCAGCCCGCACAGCCCGCACAGGCGCGCCGCTTGTGCGGGCGGCTGCGTTCTCCAGAGCCGTTGACTGCAGCTGGGTCACCGTGACGACGACCGGGCCAGCAAGTGCCCCGGCCGGACCGGCAGGACGCCATGACGCGCCTGCGATTTCACTCACCGAAATCATCGGTGACGTGTAGTAAAAAGTCACCGCCCGACATACAGGGCAAAAGCTGATCGAGTGGGTCAGCGCGCTGATGATCCCCGTTGGAAGCGGTGAGTTGGCGCCGTACGGTGCGTCGTATGTCGCACCGCGGCACCCGTCGCATGATGCGCTGCTGTCTCGGGAGCACCGTCCCGGTGAGCGCGCGTCAGCGTCGGGCGTCGATGAGGTTACGCAGCCGATGTCAGGGGGAGGCCGTACCGTGCCGAGCACCACCGACCAGCGTCATCGTCAGACCCGCCGGGCCCTTCGGGGTGCAGCAGTGGCGGCCACCGCGTTCGTGGGGATGCTCGTGCTGGCCGCCTGCGGCGGCGACAAGGATTCCGCCGAGCCGGCCGCGGCATCGAGCTCCGCCAAGTCGACCGTGTCGAAGGCGGGTGCGGCCTCGCCGGACCCGACGACGGCGGCCAAGGACAAGGTCGAAGCCGCCTTTCAGGGCCTGGTTGGCGCGGAGACCGCCGGGTTCGCGAAGGCCACGTTCGAGGGCACCGGCATCGAGCACTACGCCTCCGGTCAGGTCCTCGCTGACGACAAGAAGACGCTGCTGATCAACCGGACCAACGACGTCGTCACCAAGGGCAAGCCCGCCTTCACCGTCACCAAGACCACCGTGGACCTGTCGGTGAGTCCGCACCGCGCCGCGCTGACGGTGTGCTGGGACGACACGAACTGGACGCCGGTGAAGAAGGCGACCGGCAAGAGCGTCGCCGCACCGAACCAGGCCAAGCGGTACGTGGTGAACTCCAAGCTCCGCACGATCGGGACCCGGTGGGTGGTCACCGACAGCACCGCCGCCCGGGACCAGTCGTGCTGAGGCGGCCGCTGGCCGCCCTCGCCATCGCTGGCAGTCTTGCGATCGCGGCAGTGAACCCTGCTGTCGCGGACACCGGGGTCGTGTGCCCTTCACGCGGGTCCTGCCAGGTCGGAGTGACCGTGCCCGGCGAGCCCGGCAGCACCACGCCCCGCGACCAGGGCTCTGGCGGCGGACCCTCCTCCCGGCGGTGCGTGGACACGCTGCAGGACGCCGAGGTGCCCTGCTACCTGAAGGATCTGGGGTGGTGGAGCCCGAACTGCTACTTCAAGGTCATGGAGCCGCTGCCGCCGGCCGGCGACCCGGCATGGCAGGGGCACAAGCCCGGTGACGGCGCCGTCTACGACGCGTACTGCCCCGATGAGGGGCCGCCGGTGCAGTGGCGGGCCGCTCCGCCGCCGGGCATGGACGGCGGTGTCGACCCGGCCCAGCTCGCCGCCGAGGCCGTGAAGCGGCTGCCGATCGACGGCCCGGACATCGGGATCGTGCCGGAGCCCGGTAAGACGGGTGTGGTCGGGATGCCGGTGTGGCTGTGGAACCGCACCAGCCCCCGCACCTGGGGCCCGGCTGCGGAGTCCGTGACCGCGGGCGGCATCACGGTGACGGCGACCGCGCACGTGTGGAAGATCGTGTGGGACATGGGCGACGGCCATACCGTCACCTGCGGCGCCGGCACCCCATACAAGGAGTCGGAAGGCGCGAAGGACTCCCCCAGCTGCGGCTACCGCTACGCCACCACGTCCGACGGCGGTAAGGGCGACGTCTTCTGGGTGACCGCGACCGCCACGTGGGACGTGCACTGGGCCGGCGGCGGCCAGCGCGGCGACCTCAGCACGACCCGCTCTTCCCAGGTCCAGCTGCGCGTCGGCGAAGTCCAGGTCCTCGGCCAATGACCCGCTGACCTCCCAACAGCAGGAGGCACCCTCATGAGCAGCATCACCCGATCCGTCGCCCCGCCCTCCGCGGCCGCGGACGCTCCGACAGCCCCGGCGGGTCCGCAGGCCGGACCGGTCGCCGCACCGCGGATGGTCCGGCAACGCCGGCGCCGCCCGGGCTTGATCGCCCTGTCGGTCGCGCTCATCGCCGCCGGGGGCCTGTCGGGCGCCGTCTTGTACTCCAGCTCCGGTCACCGCACCGCGGTGGTCGTCGTCGCCCGTGACGTGCCGGTCGGCACCCGCATCACCGAAGCCGACCTCGCGACAGCGTCGATCGCCCTGGACCCGGCTGTGCGGTCCGTGAACGCATCCCGAGCCGGCGGGCTGGTTGGGCAGCGCGCGGCGACCGACTTGAAGGCTGGCTCTCTGCTCGCGCCGTCACAGGTCACGGACCAGTCCCTGCTCGGGCCCGGTGAGCAGCTGGTCGGGGTCAGCGTGAAGCCGTCCCAGCTTCCGGCGACGCCTCTGGTGCCCGGGGAGAAGGTGCTGATCGTGTCCACCCCCGACCCCAACGGCGCGCCGTCCCGGACCGCGACCAACGGCAACGGCCCCACGGCGGAGAACGGAGTGGAGCCGGTGACGCTGTCGGCGAAGGTCGTCGCGGTCGGCCGGCCCGCGACCGCCACGGGAGCCGTGGTCGTCGACGTCGCCGTGCCCGCCACCGACGGCCCCGCGCTGGCCGCCCGGGCAGCGACCGGGAACGTCGCCCTGGTCGTGGTCGCCCGGGACGGTTCGTGATGGCGGTCATCGCGCTCGCCGGAGGCCTCGGCGCGCCGGGTGTCACGACCACGGCGATGGCGCTGCTGCTGACCTGGCCACTTGAGAGTGGGCATCGGGTGGTGCTGGCGGAGTGCGACCTTGACGGCGGGGCGATCCTGCCCGGAGCATTGCAAGGGACCCTCGGTGGTGCGCACGGACTGCGGAACCTCGCGCTCGCGGCGCGGCAGGGTCAGCTCGGTGAGGCGTTCTGGCGGCAGTTGGTCGACGTCACCGACGCCGGCACCCGGGACCGGCTGGTCCTGCCCGGCCTGTACGACCCGGCACACGCCTCCTCGATGAGCCCGGTGTGGAAGCCGCTGTCTGCGATGTTCGCGGGGATCGAAGCCCACGCACATGACGTGCTGGTCGACCTCGGCCGGCGCGGGGCGTTCGGCCCGTCGCAGGTCCTCGCGCAGCGCGCCGACGTGGTGCTGCTGGTCGCCCGGAACACCCTGCGCGGCTTGCAGAGTGCCGAAGTCCGTCTCGCCGCGCTGCGGGAGCAGCTCGGCACCACGGCGGAGGTCCGGCTGCTGCTGGTCGACGCTGGGCCGTTCCCGGCCGCCGAGGTTCAGCGGCAGCTCCAGGCGGAGGTGGTGGCGGTGCTGCCGTGGCGGCCGAGTGAGGCCGCGGTGCTGTCCGACGGTGCGGACCAGCCGCGGAAGTTCGAGGTGTCAGAGCTGATGCGGGCTGCTCGGTCGGCGACCACGCGGATCCGGCAACTGGTCGCCACCCGCCGGGCCCGCCTGTCCGTCCCGGCGCGGAGTTCCCTCGAGGGAAGGGCGGTGACCGGTGCGCGCTGAACCTGTGCACCACCAGCCCGGGCTCCCACCGGCTGTGTCCCCTGCGGCACAGCCGACGCCGCTGCGCCCTGTGGCGCGAGGTCCCATGCCGCGGCCTCCGGGCGTGGTCGACTACGCGGCGGTGCGGCTGATCAAGAAGGAGGTCGGTGAGCGGCTCGGGGAGCTGCTGCGGGCCCGGCCGGGGATGACCGCGGCCGCGCAGGAGCAGCAGGGACGTGCGCTGATCAACGAGCAGGTCGCGATCTGGTCGGACGCCGAGGCGGTGCGCTGCGGGCAGGCCACCAGGCCGACAGAGGACGCGGCGATCGCTCAGGCGGTGTTCGATCTGCAGTTCCGCGCTGGCCGGCTCCAGGCCCATCTGGACAATCCGGCGGTGGAGAACATCTTCATCAACGGCTACCGCACCGTGGTGCTGGACTTCACCGACGGCCGCCGCGCCCACGTCGCGCCGGTCGCCGACTCCGACGACGAGCTCCGCGAGCTCCTGCGCGATCTCGCACGCCGCACCACCGGCCAGTCGGAACGAAGCCTGTCGACCGCAGACCCGTTCCTCGCTCTGCGACTGGACGACGGATCGCGGCTGCAGGCAGTCATCGACGTCACGCCAGGGACGTATGTGACGATCCGCCGACACTCCATGCGCCACGCCAGCCTCGACGACCTGGTCGCCCGGGGCATGCTCGACACCACGCTGCAGGCATTCCTGTCCGCGTGCGTGCGGGCGGAGAAGAACGTCATGGTCGTGGGCGGGCAGGCCGCCGGGAAGACCACTCTCCTCCGTGCACTGCTACGGGAGATCGACCCGCAAGAGCGGTTCGCCACGCTGGAGACGGAGTACGAGCTGTTCGCGCACGAGAACGGCTTTCACCAGCAGGTCGTGCCGATGGAGGCCCGGGAGTCCAACGGTGAGCGGGTCGACGGCCGCAGCGCTGGTGAGATCACGCTGATGGACCTGATGTACCGGGCGCTGCGCATGTCGCTGGCGCGGATCGTGGTCGGTGAAGTCCGCGGCCCGGAGATCGTGGCGATGCTCCAGGCCATGACCAACGGGCAGGGCGGCAACCTGTCCACGCTCCACGCGATCCACCCGAACGTGGTGTTCGACCGGATCGCCGAGCTCTACCTGCTCGCGCAGGCGAACATGAGCGAAGCGCTGGCGTACCGGCAGACCGCGAACGGCCTGGACTTCATCGTCTTCGTCACCTCCATCGATGAGACCCGCATCGGCGGGCATCGGCACCGGTTCGTGTCCCACGTGCTGGAGGTCACCGGGATCGGCGAGGGTGGCCGCCCCGATACGAACCTCATCTTCGGGCCGCGCCCGGAATGGGACGAGCCGAGAGCGATGCCGATGATGCACCCGCGGTGCGTCGCTGACCTTCGGCGGGCCGGCTTCGCCCCGGAACTCCTGGACGAACCGGCCGGCACCTGGCCCACCCAGCTGCAGCTGATGATCCGGGAGGCGTCGTGAACGGCGCGGGACTGCTGCTGTGGGGCATCACCGGCGCCGCGTTGGTCGCCGGGCTGGTCGGCATCGTCGTCGGCGTGACCGGCACCGATGCTCCCCGAACGCCGTCCATGTGGTCCCGGATACAGACCGCAGGGGCTGCGGGTGCCGGACGTCGGGCGCTGGAACAGCGCAGGACCCGGCTCGCTGCCGGTGCCATTGCCAGCGCTGCGGTGTGGGCGGTGACGGGGGTGTTCGTGGCCGGCGTGCTGGTGCTGCTGGCCGTGCCGGGGGTTCCGTGGCTGCTGGCGCCGACCAAGGGCGCGAGCGTTCGGATCGCCCGGCTGGAGGCGCTCGGGGACTGGACGCAGCGGCTGTCGAACGTGCTGCGGCTCGGCCGCGGCCTGGACGAAGCTCTCGCTCTGTCCGGGAAGGGCGTGCCGGAGGCCATTGCGGGCGAGGTTGGCGAACTGGTCGACCGGCTCGCTGTCGGCTGGCGGCCGGACGATGCGCTGCGCGTCTTCGGTGACGCACTCGACGACGTGACCGCGGACAAGGTCGTCGGCGCCCTGGTGCTGTCCGCCGCCGATCGCGGCCCGGGGCTGGCGCAGGCGTTGGAAGACCTGGCGGCGTCGGTGCATGAGGAGGTCGCCAAGCGGCGGCAGATCGAAGCGGACCGGGCCAAGCCCCGCACCACCGTGCGGTGGATGACCCTGATCACGCTCGGTGTGGTCGCCTTCGGATTCCTCATCCCCGGCTACACCGCCCCCTACAGTTCCCTGCTCGGCCAGCTGGTCCTGGCGCTGCTCGCTGCCGCCTTCGTGGCGGTGCTGGTGTGGATGCGGCAACTCGCCGACCATCACCCCGTGCCGCGGTTCCTGATCGCCGACACGCGCAGCCGCGTCACCGCCCCCTCGCAGAGGCTCACTCACCCATCGCACCGTGACGTGGAGCCCGTACCCGGTCCGTCCAGGTCAGCCGGTAAGGAGGCGTGGTGATCCCGGTGGGTGCGCTGCTGGCCGGCGCCACGGTTGGCGCTGGGATGGCGCTGCTGGTCAAGGAACTCCTCAAGCCTGCACCCGCGTTGGGCCCAGCGCTGCAGCGTATGAATCACCCCGCTCCCCCGACCCCCGAGCTGGACAGCGCCGACCGCCATGAGCGGTGGGGGGCGTGGCTGGTCGACCACGTCGGCAGCCTTCCCGGGGTCCGGATTCCCCGGAAGAACCTCGCGCTGGTGGGCACGTCGCCGGGCCGGTTCTTGCTCACGAAGACCGCGCTCACCGGCGCAGGGCTACTGATGCCGCCACTGGCCGGGATTCCGCTGCTGCTGCTCGGCCTGCCGCTGTATCTGCCGGCCGTGGTCGGTGTGCTGTTCGCCGCGGTGCTGTGGTTCGCTCCCGATCTCGCCCTGCGCGACCAGGCCCGGCGCGCGCGGGAGGAGTTCGCGCACGCCATGGCCGCATACCTGGACCTGGTCGCGTTGCGCCGGGCCGGGAACGTCTCCGCCGAGCAGGCCCTGGAACAGGCAGCGCAGGTCGCAGACGGCTGGGCGTTCGCCCGGATCCAGCAGGCCCTGATGCAGTCCCGGGTGGACAAGGTCCCGCACTGGGAAAGCCTGACCCGGCTCACCGCCGAACTGGACCTGCCGGCGCTGGATGACCTCGCGGCCATCATGCGGCAGTCCACCGACGACGGCGCCGCCGTCTACGCCACGCTTCGCGCCCGCGCCCGGAACCTGCGCACCGAACTGCTGGCCGCGCAGGCCGCAGAGGCGAATGCCAACAGCGAGAAGATGACCGCCCCCGGCGCTCTGCTCGCGGTGCTGGTCATGCTTCTCATCGCTTTCCCCGCGGTCATCCGCATCCTCACGACCTGACCACACGCCGAAGGAGCGCCCGAAGATGAATCCCCTGACCCGCGCCGCGACTGCTGCTGTGTTGTGGGTGCGCGGCCGCCTCGAGCAGGGCCGCGCCCGCGGCAGCGACCGCGGCGACATCTCCATCACCACCGTCATCATCTGGGTCGCCGCCGTCGGCGGCGCGCTGGCCATCGCCGGCACCATCGGCGTCATCGTCAGCAAGTACAACGGCCTGCTCAACGGGATCTGACCAGACGATGGCCAGGGCAACGGGCACGAGCAGCAGCGCGGTAGGGGTCGCCCGTCGGGTGCCGGCTACGGCCAGGCGGCGTGGGGACCGGGGCGAGGCCTCGATCCAGATGGCGATCGTGTTCCCGTTCGTCATCTTGCTCACCCTGGCCGTGGTGCAAGCCGGCATGTGGTTCCACGCACGCAACATCGCCCTGGCGGCTGCACGTGAAGGCGTCACCGCCGCCCGCACCTACCAGGCCACCGATGCTGACGGCGCCGCCCGAGCGCGAGAGGTCCTCAGCCGAATCGCCGGTGACAGCCTCCGGGCCCCGACCGTCACCACGGTCGGCAGCGGCACGGAGTCCGTGCGGGTCACGGTGACGGGCACCGCTCCCTCCCTGCTGCCCGGTATCGGAGGCTTGCACATCGACGCGTCCGCCACCGGCCCACGCGAACGGTGGACCAGGCCATGACGCGCCCGACGCACCGACCACGGCTGCGGGGCGACCGGGGAAGTGAGGCGGTCCAGGCCGCGATCGTCACGCCGCTGCTGATCGCGTTCCTGTGCCTGGCCATCGCCGCTGGACGCCTCGCCGTCTCCGGCGGAAAGGCCGATGCGGCCGCCGAGGACGCAGCCCGCGCCGCCTCGCTGGAACGCACCCAGCTCGCCGCTCAGTCCGCGGCTGCCGACGCTGCCACCCGCTCGTTGGAAGACCAAGGCGTCCACTGCGCCAGCACCGACGTGGACGTCGACGCCTCGGGCCTGTCTGTGCCAGTCGGCCAGGTCGGCTACGTCACCGTCACTGTCCGCTGCACCGTCGACCTGTCGGATCTGCTGCTGCCGGGAGCTCCCGGAACCAAGACGCTGACGAGCTCGTTCACCAGCGTCGTGGATGCTTTCCGCGCCAGGCGGGACGCATGACGCGGGCCATGCTCGGATCAGCTGGGCGCCGCCTGCGGCGGGGAGACCAGGGCGGGATCGCGGTGTTCGTCGCGATCTGCACCGTGGCGCTGCTCGCGATCGCCGGGCTAGTCCTGGACGGCGGCGGCAAGCTGCGTGCCACCGAACGCGCCGACGCCCTCGCGCTGGAAGCCGCCCGCGCCGGCGGCCAAGCCCTCGATCCCACCGACGCTGTCACCGGCACCGCGATCCACGTCGACCCTGCGGCCGCCGAGGCCGCCGCCTCGGAGTACCTGCGTCAGGCCGGCGTCCACGGAATCGTGCGCGTCTCGCCGGACCGCAGCGAGCTGACCGTCGTCGTCACCACCACCTACGCCACCCGGTTCCTGCTCGTGATCGGCATCGGCTCCATGGATGTCACCGGGCACGGCACCGCGACGCTACTGCACGGCGTCGACCAGCCCGAATAGCCCACGAGAAGGGCCACCCGCCATGCCACAGCCATCTGTTGTCCGTCCGCCGCGCAGACCACCCACCCGCGAGGCACGTACCCGTGGCGCCACCATCGGCGCGGTCGCGCGCGCGGCCGCGAGCCTTCTGCTGCTGGGCGCACTTCTGCTCGGCCTGCCGATGCTGCTGTGGTGGGGCACCGCCATCGTCGGCCCGCCCGGCATCCAAGCACTGGGCAACCTGCTGAGCACGCAGGACTCCGGTCAGGTGTTCCTGCTGGCCCTCGCCGTGGCGGGCTGGGCCGGGTGGGCGGGCTTCGCGGCCGCCGTAGCTGTCGAGGTCCCGGTTCAGCTGCGCGGCCGGACCGCACCGAGGCTACGGCTGCTGGTCGGCCAGCGCGCGGCCGCCGCACTGGTCGGCGCCATCCTGGTCGCGCTGCCCACCGGCACTGCTCTGGCCTCACCGACCCCCGCCCACACTGTCACCACCACCGCGGCGGCCGCCAGTTCTCCCGCCCAAGGCGGACATGCCGCGGCCACCTCGGCCGCGACTGCTCAGGCAGAGCAGCAGGACGGGACGGTCACGCATACAGTGCGGGCGGTCCGTCCGGCGGAGAGCTTGTGGTCGATCGCCGAGGACCGGCTCGGCGACGGCTACCGCTGGGAAGAGATCGCTGCCCTCAACGAGGGACGCACCATGACCGACGGCACCGTTTTCCGGGCGGAGGATCCGATCCGGCCCGGGTGGGTGCTGCTCCTGCCCGACGACGCCGCGCCCACCGGACCCCGTGCGCAGGGCGGCCGTGGGAGTGCCCTCGAGGAAACCCGGCCGGAGGCGTACACGGTGCGGCCGGGCGACACCCTGTCGCAGATCGCCGAAGACGAACTCGGTGACGCCGACCGCTACCCGGCGATCTTCCGTCTCAACCGGGGCGAAGCCCAGCCCGGTGGGGGTCACTTCACCGACCCCGACCTCATCTACCCCGGCCAACACCTCGACCTCCCGCGCGCGGGAAGCCACGCTGCACCGGCAAGGCCGCACCACGACAACCCCGAGCAACCCCGCAACCGCACAACGCCGCCAGGCAACGCCGACGTTCCCGGTGAGCGCGAGCCTACGGCGAGTCCCTCCACAGCTCCGCAGACGGCACCCTCTACCGCAGCTGCGACACCGCCAGCGGTCGCAGCGCCGAACGGGGAGACCTCGCTGCCGACCCGCCCGGCTGAGACTGCTGTGCCCGACAGGGCTCCTGACCCCGCACGGCCGACGGAGCGCACCAGCGCGTCCACGGAACCGACCGCTGCTACCCCGCCCGGGTCGCCGCGGTCGGGGGCGCCCTCCGCGGCCGAGGCACCGGCTTCACTGTCGGCGCCTCCCGCGCCGCCGGCCTCCGCAGACTTGGCCCCGGCAGGGCGTGCTGACACCACGCCGGATTCCGGGATGGAGCGGCAGGTCGTGCTGATGGCCGGGATCGGTGCGTTGCTGGCCGCGTTGCTGACGGGGGCACTGGGGGTGCGGCGGATTCTGCAGCAGCGCCGGCGCCGGGCGGGCGAGACCATCGCGATCGACGACGACCCGACCCGGACCGAGCAGATCCTGCAGGCCGCAGGCGAGCCAGCCGGCGTCGCACTGCTGGACACCGTGCTGCGTACCCTGGCCCACCGTGCGGCCGAGTCCGGCGACCAGGTCCCCGTGGTGCAGGGTGCCCGGGTCACCGCGTCCGGCGCAGTGCACCTGGTCGTCGACGACCCCGAAGCCGACCCGGCCCCGCCGTTCACGACGGGCCAGTCGGCCGGCGTTTGGGCGCTGGACAGCGGTCTGCCGCTGCTGCTGGCGGAGCAGGCGCGGGAGGTTCCCGCGCCGTATCCGGGGCTGGTCACCCTCGGCGCGGCCGAGTCCGGCGACCTGGTGCTGATCAACCTCTTCCAGACCGGCGGTCTGCTGCTGGACGGGACGCCGGAGGATGTTCTGGCCGTGGGCCGGGCGCTGGCGTTGGAGGCGGGCACCAGCGCGTGGAGTGACCACACTGAGGTCCTGACCGTGGGGTTGGGAAGCCGTCTGGCGGGGCTGTTGCCGAAGGGCCGGTTGCGGGCGATGCCGCATCTGGCGTCGGTGGTCTCCGATCTCGGGGCGCTGCTGGTGGAGGTGTATCAGCACGGCGAGGACCAGGCGGTGGAGCCGCTGCCATGGATCCTGATCTGTGCGGCCGATGTCGATCCCGAGCAGGTCTGGCAGCTCGCCGACGCGATCGCCGCCGCCCGGCACCTGCCGGTCACCGTGGTCCTGCCCGAGACCCCGGCGACCCGGCAGGCCTTCCCTGACGCCGGCGCCGTTCCTGTCGCCGGGACGACGACGGCGGTCTTCCCTCAGTTGGCGGCTGGCTCGGTGGAGTTGCAGCGGCTGACGGATGAGCAGTACCGGGAACTGGTCCACGCTCTCGACGTCGCGGATCAGCCCGCGGACCGCGCGACGGGCGCGTGGCAGCTGGCCGAGGACCACGCTCACGCTGCCGCAACCTCGCGGCCGGCGCCGCATCCTATGCTGCTGCACCCGATCGCCGACGACGCCGACGCGGGCACCGAGGCAGGCACTCCGTTCCCGCCTCTGCTGGCCACCGCCGACCCAGGCCGGATCCACCTGGTCAAAGCAACTGCGCCGTCCGGCCCAGACTCAGGTACTGGGCCGGAGGACCAGGATGGTGTCGTCGCCGTGGACAGCGGGGAGGTCGTCGGGGCCGCAGGTGAGGTGGCGTCGATGCCTGAGCCGTCCGGCCCGAAGGCTCCTGAGATCAATGTGCTCGGCTCGCTGCAGGTGTCCGGGATCACCGGCTCCGGGCATGGCCCGCGCTTGGAGACGCTCGCGGCCCTGATCTACCTCAAACCCGGGAGGAACGCCGACGCGCTGTGCACGTTCATGGACCCGGCCTCGCCGTGGACGACTCGCACCCTGCAGTCCCGGCTGTCGGAGATCCGGGCCCGATGCGGAGCCACTCCGGACGGCCAGCCGTACCTGCCCCGGCCCAGAGCAGGCTCGGGATACGCGTTCGACGCGTCGATCCGCTCGGACTGGGCGACCTTCCAGGACCTCGCGACCCGGGGCCTGGCCGCGGGCCCGGCGGCTGGCATGGCGGACCTGGAAGCCGCGCTGGCGCTGGTGCGAGGCCGGCCGTTCGACGGCCAGGAGTATCCGTGGGCGGTGTCCGTGCAGCAGGAGATGCTGTCCCGCATCGTCGACGTCGTGCACACGCTCGCCGCCTGGCACTGCGCAGGTGACGCGCCGGACTGGGACGCGGCCCGGGGCGCGGTGCTGCGAGGCCTGGACATCGATGAGACCGCCGAGGTCCTTTACCGCGACTGGATCGCGATCGAGCAGGCCGCCGGCAATCACTCGGGGGCCCGCAAAGCGGTGGCGCGGGTCACCGAGGTCACCCGGGCCTACGACATCTCCATGGACGCGCGCACCGAGCACGCCATCGCCGCAGTGCTGGAGGAGTCCGGGGACCTGGCGGCCGCACCCGGCGGCGCCTGACACGACACACGGAAGCGGGTGCCGGCCGCGACGGGGGAACGCGGCCGACACCCACTGCCGATCAGCCTAACGCCGATACGGGGGAGGTAAGTCATGGTCGCCGCACTGCGGCTTGAAGTCACTGGAGTGGTGCAGCCGTTCGAGCTGCCCGAGGACTACACCAGGCAACGCCAGGTATTGCGCGCTCTGCTCAGTGGCGCCGTCGACGGCGCGGTCTACCACCGGCGCGCCCTCATCCACGTCCACGGCCAGGGCTCCCTCAGCCCAGCCCGGCAGCTCAACGTCGCCGCGTGGGCGCTGGCCAGCACCTGGCGCGGCACCGGGCTGCCGTACGGGCTCTACGGGACGGCTGTCGTGACCGGCCCGAACCTCTCCGACGGCGGGTACGGCGCTGTGGATGAGGACCTGTCAGTGCACGTGCAGGCGGTGTGCGCCGCGGTGTCGCGGGTGCTGGCTACGTGGGTGAACTGCCCGCCGAGGGGAGAAGCGCAAGCGCGGGCCGAGGTCCTACGCGAGAGTCCTTCCCTGTTCGGCGCCACGTTCAGTCGCCCCTGAGCGCGAGTGCCCAGGTCGGACGGGTGCCTTCTTCCGCGGCCGCAGTGACAACACAGCCATGATCGACATAGCGTGTCCTGACCTGCACAAGAGAAAGGGGGGACAACCATGAGCGACAGCACGTGGGCCGCCGGTGACAGCACCTGGGGCTTCGGCGACCTGGGCTGGTAGTCAGCACAAGCGAAGGGGCTCCTGCCGCGATGATCGCGGCAGGAGCCCCTTCGGTTCTCGCGGGGGTGTCAGCCGACGCGTCCCCGCTGTGTGCGGCGGCCCCACCGGCGGGGCGAGGCGTAGCGCGCTCCGCCTGGGGGCCGGGTGGTGTGCGAGGGTGCCGGTGTGGGCTCTTGCTCGCCCGCGGGCTGGCAGTGCGGGCACAGTTCGTGGTGGCCGAGGTCGGTGACGATGGTTCCCCATCCGCGGCAGTGTTCGCAGTCGCGGGCCAGGACGGCGTTGGCGCGGGGAGCGGGGCTTGCCCCGTCGGTCATACGGCGCTTCCTCCGATGCGTCGGTTATGTCCTTTGTAAGCGACCGACACCACACCCGCCAAATGCGTGTTCGACGATCAGGCGTCGCTCAGCATCTGGTCGGCCGCGAGTGCAGCACGGCGGCGCGGGAAGTCTGCCACGAACGGCTCGAGTTTGCCCGGGGTGTAGACGGCGTTGTACTGGGCGACGATCCCGCGCGCGGTGAGCAGTTGCGCCAGGAGGTACTCGTCCGGGGCGACCCCGTCGCGCTCCAGGTGCTCGTGCCAGACGGCGTAGATCCGGAACGCGGGCAGGTAGCGGCGCAGGGTGGAGGGGCTGACCGGGGCACCGCCGCGGCCAGTCATCCCGAGAGTGGCAAGGTGAGCTGACAGCACCTTGTCCGTCAGCTGCTTGTCGTCGGTGATGGCCAGGCCGTGTGCACGCCGGTACTCGTCCCAGACGCGGTAGTAGCGGTCGACCGTCGTGAGCTGCGGGACCTGGCCGTCGGTGGGCGCTGGTTCTTCCGCTGCGGGCACCTGCGCAGGGCCGGGTGCTTCGGGCTCCGTCTCGGATTCCGGCTCCGGGCCGACCTCGGGGACAGCGACGGTGACGGTGACGCGGCGGGCCGGAGCCTCGGTGGCGGCCGCGGTCTGCGCCGGCACGCTCGGCTCAGGGAGCGGCGCCGGCTCGGGCCGCAGGTGCCGTACGACCGATCCTTCGGTCTCCTCGGGCGTAGCCGGCTCGATGGCCGGGCGCTCCCACGCGGCGGGGAGTTCGATCCCGGCCGCGGCCAAGCCCGCAGGGCCCGTCTCAGTCAAGGGGATGCCGTAGCGGGTGAACCGCAGCGGCATCAGGGCGTCGACAGGGGCCATACGGCGCCAGGCCCGGCCGTACCGGGCGCGCAGCCGCGCCTGGTAGATGAGGCGTTCCTGCTCGAGGCGGATGACGTCGTCGTAGGAGCGGAGCTCCCACAGCTTCATGCGCCGCCAGAGGCGGAAGGTCGCGGTCGGGGCGAGCAGCCAGCGCGCGAGCCGGACCGACTCCATGTGCTTGTCGGCGGTGATGTCGGCGACCCGGCCGATCGCGTGCCGCGCGGCCTCCACCGAGACGACGAAGAGGATCGGGATGATGCCGTGCATCCCGACGCCGAGCGGGTCGGGCCAGGCCGCCGCGCCGTTGAAGGCGATCGTCGCGGCCGTGAGCAGCCAGGCGGTCTGGCGCAGCAGCGGGAACGGGATGCGCAGCCAGGTCAGCAGCAGGTCGAGCGCGAGCAGGACCACGATCCCGGCGTCGACGCCGATCGGGAAGACGTTCGCGAAGGCGCCGAAGCCCTTGCGCAGCGCCAGCTCCCGCACCGCGGCGTACGAGCCGGCGAAGCCGATCGCGGCGATGATGACCGCGCCGATCACGACGACACCGATCAGGATCCGCTGGGTACGCCCCAGCTGCTCGGTGTCTTGTGCTGCCCCCTCCACGACCGGCGGCCCCTCCTGCTTCTTCTGTCACACGCTGTAGCCAAGGCCAACACTCTCACGATGGGGTCGCATGGTTCACCCCCCTGGGCATCACGATGCCGCGACAGCAGGCTCATACGCCCAGCGAAGCCGCACCGCCGGGTGTCCTAGCCCGTCTGCCGGACGGAACGCAACCATGGGCGTGCCGTGCCGTTACTGAGACATGGACCGGCCCTTCTACGCTCCGTACATCGATGCCGTGGTCGCCGAGTTGGGACGGCTCGCATCGCCAAACGTGTGGTACGCACGCTTCCCCGAGGGTGGCGGCCCGTCCGCTTTCGGAGCGACGATCCTCCTCCTCGACGGCACGTACGACGCCGAGGAGGACCGGACTATCAGTACGGAGCTTCGGTGGTCTCCGTTGACCGGCTGGTCGTGGGCTTATGTCTGCTCCGATGGAGCGGAGTCCATCAGCGAGTGCCTCCTCGCGGCGCTCGTACCGCCGCCTGACCATGTAGCCCTGGCTGCAGTGCACGCGGCGGTCTACGACGAGGACTACCTGCCGGTCGCGGGCTGTGACTCACCCGCACTGTCCTACTTGCCTGCCGAAGTGGTCCAGGCGGTCAAGGCTGGGGTCGTCACCGAAGCAGTGGCGCTCCAACTGGCTAGCTACGTGTAGCCAGACTCGAGGGGCGCGAGCGTGTCGTGCGGGACGGCCCCGCTCGGCCACGCCCCTGGAGAGCCGGACTAGGCGAAGCTCCCTCGGGAGCCCGCTGAGATGACGTTGCGCTGCCACGGGCCGACTGATAGCACGCGCCATATCGTTTTCGAGCAGGCATTCGATGGGTTCGTTCTGGGAAATAGTCATCGGCCAGAAAAGTAGGCGGCTTTCGACTATCCGGTCCATCGGGTCGCTTCGCATGCTCTAAGGTCAATATCGGCGCTCGCAAAGGAACTGGCGTCACCGCTGTCGCACGCCCTTCGGGCGCGGCATCCGGGCCAGGCCATCTGGCCCGGATGCCGCATCCAGGGGCGAACGATCGGTGAGCCCCGCCAGAGAAAGGAACCTTGCGTGAGTGTCGATGTTGAAGGAGAAGAACCTTCGCTGAAGCGGAAGCCTCGACGCAGCTGGTCGTGGCGTCGAGACGTCCTGCTGTTGGCGCAGGTGATCGCCACAGCGGCGGCCGTCGTGGCCGCTGCGAAGGCGGGCTGATGAACCCCGGGCCGCTCTAATCGGCCCGGGGCCACCAGCAAAGGGGCTCGTTCGCTCTCTCGGGAGTGGCGGGCCCCCGTCCATTTGCAGGGAGGCTCCTCGGGGTGGCGGTCCCCGAGTGCGCATGTGCGCACTCCCTTGTCGCAGACTCTACCCGGTGTGAGGGTAGATTTCTCGCGTCTGACCATTCCGCGGAGACCAATCTGCGAACCTTCCTGCGCGACCATTCTGCGAACCTGTCTCCGTGAATTCCCGTCCGACCTGGGAATTCAGGATGGGTGTGGAAGTGTCACACGTGATTGCTCGCCGCGAAATCGGTCCGGGGAGTGATTCACCATTTCAGTTTCGCAGCCTTCTTTGCAGCCTTCCTGCGCCGAGGTCCAGCACCATTGTCCGCGGCCCCTTGTGTCGGCGCTTCGCTCGTACAGCGGCGTCAGGGCGAAAACGCGCTGGTCAGGGCGTCGACCAGGACTCGGACCTGCAGCAGGGTGCCGTCGGTGGCGGCCGCGGGTGTCTGGGCGAGGACCTGTACCGCCAGGTCGAGCACGTCACCGAGCCGGCCGTCGGTGACGGCTGGCGAGGCGCCGCGGAGGCCGGCCCGCAGGGAGTGCTCGCTCCAGCGCGTGCGGGCCAGGCCGTCCGCGAGGCCGCGTTCGTCGTCGGTAGGGAGCCAGGTTCCGGCGTGGTAGTCCTGCAGCAGGCCAGCGGCGGCCGCGTCCAGCGAGTCCGGGGCAGAGGTTGTCGGCATGGACTGTGTAACGAGCGACTTGGGGCGCGGCGTCGGTGGCAGCCAACGGGGCCGGGCGGGACCCGGTTGGGTGTGGTGGGGCTGCACGTGAGGCTGCCTGCCGGTTCGATAGTCCGGAACGGCTCGGCGCGGCCCCCGACGCGCCGAGCCTTCCTCGTGTGCTCCGCTCTGCGCTGGCCGAGGCGGTTGACCTGCACAGGTGTTCCGTTTTGGCTGGTCAGCCGGATACGGTGGCAAGATCGGCACATGGGGAGGTACCGGTATGAGTGCTGCCAGCGGTGCAGGTCCCGGTCGGCCGGCTGGGGAGACTGTGGGCCCTGATGGGCTCACCAGTCGCCAGGCCCACATTGTCGAGGTCATCGTGGACTCCGTGGCCCGACGTGGGTATCCGCCGTCGATGCGGGAGATTGGTCAGGCGGTGGGGTTGGCCAGCACGTCATCGGTCGCGCACCAGGTGATGGCGTTGCAGCGCAAGGGCGTCCTGGAGCAGGACCCGCACCGGTCTCGTACCTACCGGGTACGGGCGTCCTGGGTCCAGCGGCGCACCGGCGGCGACGTCGAGCTGGTTGAACCGGGGCTGGAGATGCCGGTTTTGCCAGCGCCGGTGTTCGTGCCGGTGCTGGGTCGGATCGCGGCGGGCGTCCCGATCCTGGCCGAGGAGGTCGTAGAGGAGTTCTTCCCGCTGCCGCGTGAACTGGTCGGTGATGGCGAGCTGTTCGCGCTGCAGGTGGCCGGGGATTCCATGACGGGCGCCGCGATCTGCGACGGGGACTGGGTGACGGTGCGGCAGCAGCCGACGGCGAACAACGGTGACATCGTGGCTGCGATCATCGAGGGCGATGCGACCGTGAAGCGGCTGAAGCGGGAGCGCGACCGGGTATGGCTGCTGCCCGAGAATCCAGCGTTCGCTCCGATCGAGGGAGAGAACGCCACCGTCCTGGGGAAGGTCGTAGCGGTGGTGCGTGCCCTGTGACCAGGCCGTCGGCAGCGGCTCTCAGTCGACTTCGAGATAGGCCACGATGATGATCGTATTCCGAATAGTCAAAAAGTAAACGAAACGGACGCCGGACTCGTCGTCGCGGTAGTCCCGCAGGCCGTCGGGCCTCAGCACGCCGATGTCCGGTCGGGCCTCCAGGGCCCCGCGGGCCCGCTCGACCGCGCTCGCCTGCTGAACCGTGCTGATCTTCTCCAGTTGGCTGTGCGCGAGGGGGCTGTAGAAGACCTCCGCCTTGCGCGGCCGGGAGTGACTAGGCGACACGCCCCGCCCCACTGACCCGGGCCCACATCGCTTTGTGCGCCTCGGCGGCCGGCACGCAGTCCTCCAAGGCAGGCACGCCGTGCGCAGCGATGTATTCCAGGACACCAGCCAGCGCTTCCGCAGACTCGCGTTCGGCGGCCGCGGACGCAAGCAGCGCTTCCGGCTGGCCCTCTTCGAGGCCTTCGGGAACGGACTCGGGGTGCTGTGCTGTCATCGCGGCGTCTCCTGGGATGGAGCTGGGACCGGGTCGTGGCTGGCGGTCACGCGGCCGGTGGTGGCACGCACGCTGGGTGCGTGCCACCACGGTACGGGAAATCCGACCGGGGTTGAATTGGGATGCCGTGATCGTCCACTGGCCCTTCCCCTCACACGGGGGATTCGTCAGGTCCCTCGGCAGGGCCGTCGACCTCGCCGTCCCGGGTCCACCGCTTGAGGACCTTGCCGTGGCCGTCGGTCTCCTCCAGCAACTGAATGATCACCTCTGAGTCCGGGTCCGGGTTGCCATAGAGACCGACGTAGCTTCGGTAGGCGCGCAGCGCCGTGTCGTGGTTGTCCCAGCTGCCGGTGACGGTCGGGCCGCCGCGGTGGAATTGCAGGTACGCGATGAAGGTGGTGGTCATCGGCTCGGGGTCAGGCCGCGCTTCGAGCGGCCGGCAGCGCCCAGTCGTGAGCATCGGCCTCTCGTTCGGTGATCCCTGCCGGATTGACCAGGACGGTCAGGGCCACTCCGCGCAGGCGGCCTTTGGGCAGGCCGGTGATCCTGGTCATCAAGGCGGTATCGACTCGCACGGTGATCTGTCCATGGGCCCAGGCGTCCAGCGCCACGTGCGTGGTCGACTCGCCAGCGCGCACTATCCACGCGCGGCTTCGCTCGTAGGTTGCCATGCCTGCCTCCGTACACATCGTGCCTGATCAGCCTTGTCCAAGCGGCGAGGCACGTCAACGCGAATGGCGCTGAGCCCTGCCGTCAGCCTCTGGTCAGAGCAGACCGACCTGCTGGAGGACCCGGGTGTCTGCGTTGTACGGGTAGTGGTGACCGTGCTCAAGGCTCTTCTGGACGAGCTGCCCCCTCTCCTTATCCGCGTGGAAAGTCGACCAGTTGTGGCATGTCTCGCACACCTCGATCGTGAGGAAGGGTCGCAGGAGGTGCAGGCCGCGGTCGCGGTCGACCAGGTACAGACTGCCGCTCTCGATCGTGTTGCTCGGATGCTTCATCGTCGAGGTGGGTACGACGGGATGGTCGCCCATCAGGCGCCGGAACATGATCGAAGCCTCCGCCTGGTAGGCGTTCCACGACACGGACGTCACGTGCACAAGGGGCAGGTCAGCGAGGAACCGTGCATGTCCCAGCAGCAGCTCCAGGTCACCGCGTGCCTCCTGCAGCGCCGCGGGGAGGGTGACTGCGTCGAGCGCACGCCCGTGCGCTCTGGCGTTGCGGCGGTCTGCCAGCCGGCTGCGTGCCTGCTGGACGTCAGCACTGCTGAGAAGGGTTCCCAGCTCGTGGAGGGGGTTGTCCTGAGGCAGGCCACGCCGGGTCCTTGCCCCTCCAATTTGCTGCAGGATCACCGTCCAGTCCCCCAGTCCTGGGCCGCCCGCGCCTCCGGACAGTTTGCGTTGTAGATCCGCTACGGAGGAGAGACTTATGCCGGCTTCGTGAGCGAGGGCGGCCGCGACCAGAGCGCCGTACCCGAGAAGTGCCTCCGCTGCTTCGAGAACGGCGTCGTAGGCGGGCCCTGTGTCGTTGGCGCTGAGCCGCGCCTCGACTTCTCGCCAGCGCAACGCGATGGGGTACGGAAGTCGGGTGCGGAAGATGTAGCCCGGTTCGTCAAGCTGGGCTGCGGCTTCCGCTCGGAGACGGGTGAGCTGGCCAGCCTCGATGATGGAGCGTCGCGCGTTCTCGGGGTTGGACCCGGTGTCGTAGACGGAGTTGGCCAGGCTCGCTGCTTCTGCGCTCCAGCTACTCATCCGCCCGCCAGCTGTGCTCAGTTCCTTCAGCGCTGCCGAGAGTGCCTGATCGGCTGCAGGCAACGTCAGGGCACGGAGGTCTCTGAGCGAAAGCCGCTGGAGCCCGGCCGTGCCGTAGGCCAAGCGTCCAACGCTGTCCGAGCGCAAGAAGACGAGGATCAGGCGAGCGTGGTCTAGCGGCAATGAGGTGACGGGGCGTAGGACGAGGAGGCTACCGACAGCTGCCGCGGGCAGGTCTGACTCCTCTACACGAGCTGCCTTGGGGTGTCCGGTGACCACTTCGGATAGCAGAAGGTCTCCGGCTCGGAGGTGGAATTGTTCCGGTACATCGTTCCGCCAGATGTCGGTGTCTTCGTCCGGTTCGGCGATCTCACCGTCCCGGCTCAGGTGTCTGAGCCTGATCAGGCGTACGGCATCCGGCCGATCCGGCGGGCAAGCACCCTCAGATACAGGAGCCTTGATCGGATAGCTACGCCAAACGCTGGAGATCACTGTCTCGAAGGGCACACCTGACGTTGTCGACTGATCCTGGCCGTTCGCAGACGGGCTGTCCAGCTGTTCCCCGACACTCGACATGGCTCCCCCTTGAGCTCAAGATGATCGGATTCTAGGGCGGCCAATGGCGAGCCCGGTCGGTTTCCCAGCAGGTCACGCGAGTTGTGCGGGACCGTCCTCGCCCATGGACGGGCATTGACTCATGCCGTTCGGTCCATCCGCGCTGGCCGTGCGGCGGGGAACCTGCCTTCGCGTTCACCCCGCTTGAAGGCCAGGGCGCGCAGCCGTGCGTCGTCGCTGCTCGCAGTGCGGGGGCACGCGGCCTCGATAGCGGCCTGGCCGTCGACGAAGGATTCTTCCGGTTCCCGGCTGAGGCGCAGCGCGGCATCGTGCTGTGCGGCCCGTTCTTGTGTCTCCTGCTCGAAGCCCGACCGTTCGGCGGCGCGGGCAGCTTCTTGGGCAGCAGCGAGCGCGAGGTGATACCCGGCTGGCGCGTCGGCTCGGGACCGCCCCGGGCGCTCCGGCTCGACAGGGGCCGCGATCGGTGACTCGGTGGTGACCGCAGCTGCCGGGCGGGCCGGGGTGCGGGTGGTGCTGCCGGGTTGGTGGACCTTGATGGTGCGGACTGCCTCGGGTCCAGCCGTGTCAGCGATGCGCTGCAGCAACGTCTGCTGTAGAAGGCGGGCTTGGGTGGCGTAGGCGGGTGAGTCGGCCAGCAGCTCTAGGGTGGCGGTGGACTCGTCCCAGGTCAGGACGGCCACGTGGGCGGCAAGTTCCGGAGCCAGGGTGGCCCAGTGGTCGACCAGGCTGCCGCCGACGACCGGGGTCTCCCAGCCGCGGGCTGCGACGAGGCTGCTGATCGCTGCTCCGAGACCGACGGGATCACGTCCCGCGCCGCGGGCCGGTGCCGCGCCGGTTCGCCGCCTGCTGCGCTTCGTCGACGCCGATGTGCTGCGCCGCTTGGCATCCTCCTGCGCGGCCCGCAGTGCTACGCGGGCGAGGTCGATGCCGCTGGGCTCGGGTGTGGTCATGCCGCCTCCCATCGCTGCTGCAGGACCACTCGTCCTCCGCCACTGCGGTGCCGGAGGACCTGGTCGACGACCTGGTGCGTGTACAGGCGCCGGGCGTCGTCCTCGCCGAGCGCATCGATGGCCGCCTCAATCAGGACGGGGTTCTTGGCAGCGAGAGTCCGCAGGTCCAAGACCTCTTGCCGGGTCAGCCCGTCCAGGTCGATGCGGCCGGTGTCGTCGGCAGCCAACGCCGGTACTTCCTCGAGGGGTTCGGCAGCGCGGCCCACGGCGGCTGCCCGCACCCGGGCCTTGTCGACGGCACGGCGGAATCCCGTAGCGACAGCCTGGGCACAGGGGTAGCTCACCTCGCCACCCCAGTCGTCGTGACGGGCGTGCTCGGCGCGACGACTGTCGCGGACGCGCTCCACGGCGGCTTCGCGAGATGCGGCGTGCGGCCACACTGCCGTCGCACCGTGCAGGCGGCGGGCTAGGAAACCGGATGGTCGGTGGACACGGCCAGGGGCGTCGCCGCTGGCTAGCCAGGCAATGACCTCATCCGCGGTCCATCCCGCGTCGGAGACCTCCCGCACGATCCAGGCGATCCGGGGCACTGAGGCGCGGCCCATCCACGGGACCCGGCGGACCAGCTCGCCGGCCAGCTGGAAGCGGCGGCGCACCAGGTTGCCCCCCGCGGCCCTGCCGCAGGTCTTCGAAGTGCGGGTGGAGCGAGATGTTTTCCCGCTTGCGATCTCCTCAGAGGGTGAGGGGGAAGTACCGGTAGTAGAAGACGTGCAGGTAGAACCCCCTATTGGGGTGCAACGCCCCCGTCGCGCAGGTGCCTTCGCGACGGGTCGACGGGTCGGGGTCGAGGCACTCCCGTCGGTACGAGAGCGAGGCCTACGCGGTCGGTCCGCAGCGACCTTCGCCAGATGGCCCATCAGCTTCCGTGCACAGTCCGCGACCCCGACCATCCGGCGCCGCACCCCGTCTCCGACCGTGCGGACGCCGAGAGCAGCGTCGAAGGCTGAAGGGATGACGAGAGCGAACTCCGAGGCCTGAGCAGGGCCGCCCTTCACCCGAGTGCCGCGCAGCACGTAGGCGAGCAGGCCCGCTTCCCGGAGCATCTCCATGTGGTACTGGACGCTCCTCTCCGACAAGCCAGTTCGACGCACCAGGTACTCAATCCCCGGTCGGCACGGCGACAACTCCGCCATCACCCGCGCCACGCGCACCGTGGTCGCGCCGAAGACGCGGGGGCCGTGTCGGCGCGACGGCACGTACACGCCCGATCCAGCGACCCAGTGCACCGCCTGCAGCCACGAGTAGCCGTCGATAACGATCCGGCCAGGCGTGGTGTGCACCCACTGCTCTGCCTCAGCAACGTGGACCGAGACGTGCTCCACCGGCAGGGGGTACCACCAGCTGGTGGTCGTTACTGGCTCGCTGGCGAAGCCGTCCGGCGCCGCACCGTAGGCGGGCTGCATCCCGGCGGTCACCGCCACTCCCCCATCGAGAGGAGGGACACGACGACCCAGCCGGGTGTGATGTTCGTCTCACCGGGTGATGTGAGCCGGAGAATTTTAGGGGTCGAAATCAGTACGCGGGCACGCCAACGTTGGCGCGCCGCCAATCCGTCGTGCAAAATGGCAGCCGTCCTCGTCTATCGGATGAGGGCACGACGGAGCCCCTCTCGGGTGCTTCGCAGGTTGGAGAACCTGAAGATCGAATCGTTCGGCCGGCGGCAACCGGACGGACAACCCCTTCGGGGAGGCTGCGAACCTCCTCGGTGGCACGGGGGCGCTGAGCCTCGGTGATTGGCGTCACTGAGAAGGTCAGCGTCCCGGGCGGTCAAGCCGCCCTTAGACCTACGTCATCTGAGCCCCCTCGACAGCAGGGGTGCATCCAGGGGCGGCATGAGGCAGCACGAACACCCCACCGACGGACCAGCGCGTCTGTGTGCGGCGCTGACCCCACGGCGGGGTGCTGTGTGACAGTCGGCGGGTACGGGTACCCTGACTCATGTCGATCACCTTTCCCTTACTGAAAGGCTCGGCAGGCCGAAGGACCTTGTCGCAGAGGTCAGTCGGCCACGTGGCCCCAATTTCGACTTGCTCAAGGTCGATGGGGCCACATTCTTTTTGATCAATCTCGCAGGCCACTGTACCGCCCGGCAGGTACCACAGAGCCTGCCGGGGCCCACGTGTCGTCCCTGAGGTGGAACTCCCACACGCCGTCAGGAAGCCGCCTGCTCCAAGACCGAGAGCCATCGCACCTGCCTCCCTTATGCGCCCTGTAGGGCGCTGGCGTAGTACGAAGCCAGCACCGCCTCGGCTCCGGATCCCTGCGCCGTCGCGATCCTCTGGTACTGCGCCGATCGCAGATCGCCAGCGATGCGGATACGGGGATGTTGCAGGGAGGTCGGGCAGTAGCCGTCGGCGCTGCGCTCAAGCCCTTCCAGCGCAGCCGGCCGGTTTCCGAGATTGGTCAGTAGCGTGTCGACGGCGTAGACCTTCCTCTGTCCAGCACGATCGGTCACGTCGACCGTCCATCCGGCGCCGAGCGTAGAAGCAGCGATGTTCACGTGGTCGACGGACACGAGGCGGACGCGCTCATCGTGAGCAACTTCCGCAGCCTTGTAGTCGTCGCCCGGCGGGACGAGGACGTGCAGCTTGGCCGTAGCTGTCGGGTGAGCACGAAGCCACGTTCCGAGAGGACGATCGGCACCAAGCACGTACGTGTAGCCAGTGAGATCAGCCGGGGTTGCTCGCCAGAGGGGATTTGGCTGCAGTCCCTCGGAAGCGCGGATCCAGGCGGCCTCTACCGGGGTCAATGCTGCGACCCCGGTGGCGACGATGATGGTTCCGGCGGTGAGAGCGTGTCCGTCCGACAGGACGAGCTCTGCGTAGTCTTCGTTTGCTGAAGCACTGATGGCACGGGCGTTCATCATGGAGCACCGGCCAGCCTGCTGTAGCCGGTCCAGGTCGTTGATGAGGGCGTCAGCTAGCTGGGGGCCAGTCGCCCATCCGCCCATCACGTTCTCCAGAGCGCCGATGAGGTGCAGCTTGCTGCCGACGCGTAGCGTTTCGACAACCGTGGTCCGTAGGCCCAGGCTGGCGGCCATTACGGCCGCGGATACGCCCGCCGGCCCGGCTCCGACAACGATCACGTCGGCTTCCTGCGCTGAGGTGCTCACCTAGGACCTCCAGGTGGGTTGCCAATATGGGTGAGTACGTCGTGTGTGGTCACGAGCTGCGAGGACCCGATGTTGCGTGCCGCGAGCATGATCGCTGCGTCGTGATATTCGGGGCCGCCGGTGGAGGCACAAGCGTCTGTCACGACCCACGGGCGGAAGCCTGCGTGGTAGGCCGCGATGGCTGAGTCGTAAACGCACGAGTCAGTGTCGATGCCGCACATGACGAGGTCAGTCCACCCGCCGCCCTGGAGAAGACGAGTTCCCTCGGCAGTGAAGATGGACGACTGAGGCTTGTCGATGACGCCAGCGGCGTCATCGACGTAGGCCGACAGCTCTGGGATGAGCTCCCGCTCTTCTGCGGTCCGCAGTTTGGTCCAGCCGGTGATGGTCTCGTACGGCGATCCTGGCGCATTGAGAAACCGCGCGAACACGATCGGGGCGCCAGCACTGTGCCACTGCTTCACCACGTTCACGATCGCGGGTATCACGCCGCGGCTGTGGCCGTTGACGAAGCCGCGCTGAACATCGATGACGATCAGCGCCGTCGAGCGAGGACCCACCAGTCCGCCTTCCATGTCACTGTCACGGGTTGCCATCACGTAGAGCATCCTGGGCGGCTCGCAGCCGATCAGGAAGTTCGCTGGTTGCCAGGATGGCCTCTCGCATGACCCGATGCTGCGCCGTTTCCGTAGGGCGCGCAGTGGTCAGCCGGAAGTACGCGCTACGCAGGAAGCGCCAACCGTAGGACGGCGGCATCACGGGGTCCTGGCCGTTTTCGATCATGCTCAGGACATGAGAGGACAGTGCCCAGAGTGCTTGCGCGTCCACTTCGAGGGCGACGACCTGAGACATCGTCAAAGCTCGCTCGTCTGGACGCGGGTCGTAGGCGACGCCGGACCAGGCCGCAATGCCGGGCGATACGCCGCCGCCGAACGGTACAGCCTCGGGGTGCGCCCAGCCCCCGTGGAACTTGACATCCTCGACTCCGTGGCCGAGAGGTAGGACATTGCCCGGGTCCTGCCTGTTGACCAGGACGGACGGCGTGGCCAGCAGTTGGAGCGCGGTGTCGAGGCCGTCCCCTCGCCAAGAGTGCTCCCGCAGTTCGTAGGCGGAGAGGACGTACTCGGGTTCCGGAACTGAGGCGGCAGCCACAGCCTGGCTTCCGTGCGGTGCATGCTGACCCAGCAGCTGAGTGAGACGCATCTGGACCCAGGCGCGATCTCGCGGGTAGGACCCGTAGCGCCACAGAGCGAGCTCGGTGATCGAGTCCACCTGACGGTGCTCTTCGAGATGGAACAGTGCGACGCCGCATGCGTAGACATGCACAGTCGAGGCTCGGGCTGATCGGTGAAGCGCAGGAAGCACGCGCTGGTCAAGGCCAGCGGGCCCCGGCGGCCGTGGGGCGGCAGCTGCGTAGACCGAGCCGAGTGCCGGGCCAACGTACACAGGCAGAAATTTATGGGAGACGACAGTGCAGGGGCCCGGCCGGCCGCCAGGCGCCGGGGAGTGAACCAACTCGCCCTGTTGCCCGGCCAGTCGAAGGCTGAAGGCCTCCTGCTCATCCGGGGTGCAACGGGCTAAGGCCACGTCGAGGAGCTGTGCCGTCGAAGGACGGCACTCTCGGTCTGGCCTCTCTTGCCACTTGCTGACGGTCCGCGGGCTGACCCCTAGGCGCCCGGCGAAGTCGCGGACAGAGTCCCTTTTCACCTGGCGCAGGAGGGATGCCTTCCCACCTGTCCATGTATCCACGGCGATCACTACACACCCCCTCAGCTGCCTTCGGCCAGGGCTGATCCGTCGTAGTTCCACGCTGGTTCCACGCCAGCGCTACACCAGGTCCTCTCGCACACGACTCCGAAACCGAAAGCTGTGTGATGCCAGACCCGTATCCGTGTGGAGAGCGAGAGTTGACATGCAGACAGCACGTCCCGGTACGCCGTTACCGGCCTTGCTCGCGCTCTCCCTCGATGATCTGCACTCGCCTCGCAAGATCGGCGAGCTGACGCTCGATGCTCCGCAAGGCGCGGGCCGTCGCGTCGTCCTCAACCACTGGCGGGACCGCGCTGACATAGGTCCCACGGCCCTGGATGGAATAGATCAATCCGAGATTCCGGAGCTCCTTGAGGGCGCTCTGCACCGTGCCGAGTGCCACCTCGTAGGCGTCGGCCATCTCCCGCGTGCTGGGGAGCTTTTCTTCTGGCGCGAGCTGTCCACTGCGGATCTTGTCTCTGACGTCTCCCACGATCCGCATGTATGGCTGCACACCTTCGCTGGTCATGAGCGACATCGTAGAGCGGCCCTCTCCACCTAGCTAGCTTCCCTAACTCCGTCAGATCACTTGACACAGCTGCGACTGTATCAGCTAAGTTAGCAATGTCGGCACAGTGCCCGACTTCCTCCCTCTACAGCAAGGGGAACCTCCATGAACTGCAGCACCAACGCCATGGCCGGCCACGTGGAGGGCCTGTACCGCCGGTACTCCGCCCGGCTCGCCGCCCACTCCGCGACGCTGCTGAGCGACGCCGGTCTCGACCTGGCCCTCGTCGACGAGGTGACCCAGGAGGTGTGGGTACAGGCGCTCGAACAGCCCCGGCTGCCGGACTGGGACGACCTGGCCGTGAAGGCCAAGCGCGTCATCTTCGACATCACGCCGGAGGGCGACCGCCCCGAGGTCCCCCAGGGCCTGCGGATCGTCGGTGCGCCGGTGGGCCCGCTCTACAAGGACCTGCCCGAGAGCGTGCTGTGCGCGGGCGAGACCCGGAGCGGCAAGAGCCCCGTTCAGCAGCTGCTCAGCGTGTGATCCGGCGCCTTTCGCCGGAACCGCCCCTGAACGGGCGGCGCCGGTGATGGGCGCCGGATCCCTCGGCCCCAGCTCACAACTCCACAGCGTGATCCACCACATGTACGACGGCCGTGACCACACCGGCTGAGGTGAGTGGAGACCAGTCGAGGAGCCCTCTGGGCGAAACGACTCTAAAGACCGGATCTGGCCGAGGGCACGAACGCCGGCGGCGCGACGACCCCGAGAGCGATTCCTCGGGCGAGCGGGACTGAGGTGCAGATCCATATCGCGCAGCACCACGGGCACGTCACCTCCCGATGTGAGGACTGAGGGATTCCAGCCCCACAAGGTGACCCACGCGGATGAAGCGACCGCGACTTGCACTTGCAGCCCTGCGCTGCCCAGACGTCACCGGCCCGCTCGTCGGTCCGGTGACGGTGGAGAGCGTTGGGATGCCGCCCCGCACACCGCGGCAGAACCAGCTCTGATCAAGGCCACCGACGCGCAGCGTCCTGCGCCGCACCCTTGTGCCCGTCACGGACACGAGGGCTTGGCGAGCCACTCCGCATCTACCGGTAGCACGAAAGGTAACTGCCATGACCGCTATCCCGAAGCCCTGTGACCCCCGCACCCCGCTGCAGCAGGTCAGTGACCAGCTCACCGCCGCCCGTCAGCAGCTGCTCGGCGGCAGCCTGTCGCGCTCCCAGCGCCAGGTGCTCGCCAACCGCATCGGTGGGCTCGAGCAGGAGGCACAAAGGCTGCAGCAGTAGCAGGTAGTCCCCGGCACGAACGACCGCGGTCGCCGTCACTCATCGGGTGACGGCGGCCGCGGCTGCTCGTACCGAGCATCACCGGACCGGACGAAAGGACTTGCTCGTGAATGCATCTCGGCCCTGCCCGCACCAGCCGCCGTGCCCCGCTGCCGGGGCCCCGGACCGCGAAGCAGCACAGATCATGGCCCACCACCCCGAACAGGGCTGGAGCCTCCTGTGCAACGGCGTCCTGCTCTTCGAAGACACCGGTGAGCTCCTGCCGGACGGGCAGGTCATCGCCCCGCACCGCTCGCTCACCGCCGACCGCGTTATCACGGCGGCCTGAGCACCGCACCTTGAAGCAGCACCGCATCCGCAGCACAGCGAGAGAGGAACACCCACATGGACTGGCGACACAACGCGGTGTGCCGCGAGGAGGACCCCGACCTGTTCTTCCCGATCGGGAACAGCGGCCCGGCCCTGCTGCAGATCGAAGAGGCCAAGGCCGTCTGCCGCCGCTGCCCCGTCATGGAGACCTGCCTGCAGTGGGCCATGGAGACCGGCGAGGACAGCGGGGTGTGGGGCGGCTTGAGCGAGGACGAGCGCCGCGCGATGAAGCGACGCGCGGCCCGCAACCGCGCCCGCACCGCTTCCTCCTGACCGCCTTCCAGCACCAGTGGCCACGGGCGCCGGCATCTCAGTTCGGATGTCGACGCCCGCGGCCGCTCGTACCCGCGAGCGGTCAAAACGGGTCGGTCTTCGGGGGTGGCCGCCCCCAAAGACCACAGGCCCCGGAACCAAGAGGAAGGAAGACCAGAACCCATGGACATCATGACAGTCGTGCTGTCCGCTGGCGTCTCGCCCCTCACGGAAGAGCAGGACAAGGACCTCTCCCGGAAGGTCGACGACGCGAATCGGCGCAGCGAGAACGACGTCCGCGCCCGTGGAGGCCAGCGGTGAGCGACTACAGCGTGAACGGCAGCCAAGAACACGAGCCGATCACGACACCGCCCCCGAGCACCGAACCGCCGATCGGCAACGACGACTGAATGGATCTGTCGGTTGCCTCCTCTGCCCGTCCTGGCCCCGCGCCAGTACGGGCAGGGCCGAGGGGAGCCAGACAGACACCCCTACAAATCCTGGAGGCCGCAGTGGCCGAACGCCTCGTGACCGAACTGACCGACGCGGAGCTCGTCGAGTTGGCCGAGGACCGCGAGAGGTGCGCGGCACGCTGCGAGGCCGCGGCGCTTAGTGGCGACCGCGACGCAGCTGATCCCACCAACTCAGAAACCACCCGCGCCCAGGCCGCAGCAGCAGCGAAGGTCGCTCGCGACCACGCCCAGGACTACCGAGAGGAAGCCGCTGACTTCCGCGCCGGCGAGGTCCCCGAGCGGTACTGGGGGGCCTACTACACCGGCTGACTCGGTGCCCCTGTCGGTTGCCTCCCCTGCCCGTCCCGGCCTCGCGCCGTACGGGCAGAGCTGAGGGGAGCCAGACAGGACTGCGGGAGCTCGGCTACAGCCAGCGCCGTACGCAACAACGCCCGCCCTTTCGACCACATTGCCGGGGGGGTTGGCTACGGCGAGAACGTGCTGCCCATTGATTCGCAGGCTCCCGCTCACACCTCACCTCACCTTGGAAGGAGTTCCTCCATGCCCGCCCTCAGCACTCCGCAGCTCGACGAACGAATCGTGGAGCACGAGTCACCGCCGCCTGATCCCGCTCCCGAGGTGTCCGCAGCCCGGCCCACCCAGGTGTCCAAGCCGGCCAAGGACCCGCGAACGATGCGGGCACTAGCCATCACGGCCGCCACTGGCGGCGTGGTCCTGGCCGGCATCGGCTTCACCGGCTCATACAACGCCCTCCGACACCTTGCGGTGTCGAAGGGCTTCGGTTCCTTCGCCTACGCCTTCCCGGTCGGCATCGACGCCGGAATCCTGGTCCTGCTCGCCATGGACCTCTACCTCCTGCGCCGACGGATCCGGCTGCCGTTCCTGCGATGGTTCGCCCACGGCCTGACGGTCGCCACCGTCGTCTTCAACGCCGCGGCCCCCGATGGTCCGCTCACCGCAGATCCGCTCGCGGCCGCGATGCACGGCGTCATCCCCGTTCTGTTCATCGTCGCGGTCGAGGCCGCCCGGCACTGCATCGGGCGCATGGCCGCAATCCTGGCCGGGGAGCAGGAATACGGCTCCCCGCCACTGTTCCGCTGGCTTCTCTCCCCGCTGCCGACCTGGTTCCTCTTCCGCCGCATGCGGCTGTGGGACCTGCCGAACTACCAGCAGGTCGTCAACCGGCAGCGCGAGATCACGATCTACCGGCAGATGCTCCGCAAGCGCTACGGCCGACACGCCTGGCGTTGGAAGACCCCGCCGGACGAGCTCCTCCCGATCAAGATGGCCCGCTTCGGGCTCAGCGTGGACGAAGCTCTGGAGATCCCGGTTCGCGAAGCGGAAGCCGCCGCGGCCCGCGCGGAGGCGGCACGACTCCGGGAACTCGAAGCCGAGACTTCGAGGGGCCTCCGGGAATCCGAAGAAGAGCTCCGCAGGATCGAAATGAACACCAGGATCGAGGTCGCCAAGCTGGGCGCCATGCAGGAGCAGATGGTCGCCCAGGGCCGACTGGAGCGTGCCCGAAAGCAACTTGAGGAGGCCGTCGAAGCTGACCTCCGCGAGTCCGAAGGGCAGGTCCAGCTGAGGGAAGCGGAGGCCGAAAGGGAAGCGCAGAAGCTGCGCGACCAGACGGAGGCTGAGCGCCTCCAGGCGATCCACGACCGCGAGAACGAGCAGCTCAACTGGCAGGAGGAGCTCCGCCGGCGTGAGGCTGCCGCCCAGCAGCAGGCAGCGGAAGCCGAGGCGAAGCGGATCGAAACGGAGGCAGCAGCAAAGAAGGTCGCCCAGCAGCAGCAGGCCGAAGCTGCCGAAGCCGAGCGGGCCGCCGCCGAAGCGCAACTTCGGACTGCCGAAGCGCTCAAGGCCGCTGTCGAAGCCGAAGCCGAAGCCGCGAAGGCCGATGCCGAGCGGGTCGCGGCCGAACGTGTCGCTGCTCAGGAGAAGCTTCGGACGAGCGAAATCCGCCTGCAGGAAGCCGAAACCGAGCGGGCCATCGCCGAAGCGGAAGCTGAGGCGCGGCTGAGCCTGCCGGAGCGGGATGCGCGCAGGATCGCCCGGATGATCGAGTCCCGTGGTGTCGATCGCGTGACTCTGCAGGTCATCGTCGACGAACTGGGGGTCTCCCAGAGCACCGCCAGCGTCCGACGGGCCCGGGCCATCGAGTACCTCAAGGAAGAGGGTCACGCCCTGCCGGAGACCGACTCCGCAGCGGCCTGACCTGCACTGATACGGCCTTCGGCGTATCCACCGGCCCCCGAGATGCCGTCAACACCTCGGGGACTCGGTGAAGGCGCCGAGCGCGAATGCCAGCGCCACTGGTGCCGACCCACGGGGTCGCACCCGCCCCACCATCCCACCAGCCCAGCCCAGGAGGACAGACACCCGTGGAGACCAACAACAGCCGGCGCTGGACGTCGGACGACCTGTTCAAGCCCGGCGGCGTCGCCATCTACACCAACCAGCAGCGCCAGAGGTTCCGCGCGATCGCCGACGACATCCGCGCGCTGCACGCCGAGACCCGCGACGACCTGGCCACCATCAAGTTCCCGGGCGACAAGTGGGGCGAGGCGTCGCTGCGGGCCCGCCGGACCGCGCGCCCGCTGGCCCGCATGGAGGCCCTGATGCTCGAGGCGATGAAGGAGGCCCGGCGCTTCGAGAGGAGCTACGAGGCCCGCTACGTCGTCCTGCCCGCGAAGCGAAAGCAGAAGGCCCTCGAAAAGAGGAACGGCCGCGCCGAGGCGGTGAATTCGCGGACGTTCAAGGCGGCCACGGCGCTCGGCGGGCTCATGAACAACGCCCGGGGCGACAAGGGAATCACGGTGAACGACACGGATTCCTCGGACGAAACCAAGGCAGGCAAGTCCTTCATGGACATCGTGAAGGGCGCCTGAATTGGCGCTTACGAAAAAACAGATCGCCACATGGGGGAAAAGGCTGGATTCGGCAAATACGGATGCCGACCTTGCCCGCGATTTGTGGGAATTGGCGCGCCAATTGGCGAACCAGAATGAAGAGTTGTGGGCCGATCTGGTGCGGCTGCTGCAGCCCTGGACCGAGGCCCATGCCTCGCTGCTGGGGTCTGACGCCCAGGTCGTCTACTGGCAGGGCCGGTTGGCGGCGAACACCTCGAACGCCGACCGGGCCCGCACTCTGGGCGACCTGGCCCGCAAGCTCGCCACTCAGGATGTGGCGCTGTGGGCCGATCTGGTGCGGCTACTGAGGCCGTGGACCCAGGCTCACATGTCGTGACGCTACGCGTTCATCATCATCACTTCGCCGCCTGAATCGGCGGTCTTACGTATGCGCGCGCGTACGCGCGCGAAAGACCCGCTGTCAAGTTGCAGACGGTGACAAGCGAAGGAGAGCGGCCGATGGCCGATGACGACACCGGCGGGGCCGTGCTCGGCTTTGGCAGGCTCCGCGTTCCCGCACTGGTGGGGGCCAATCCCCCGCCGGCCGAGGACCTCCCTGTGCTCCCCGACCTGACCCCACTGACTCCGCCGGCTTCTCTGGACGTCGCCGAAGCCCCCGACCTGACGGCCGGTCTGGCCTCCGAGGGCGATGCCGACTTCGACGGGGAAGCACAGGGGCAGGACATGGCCGCCATGTCGGCGGCGATGATGGCCGGAATTACGGTGGCCGCGCTACGTGGCGCCTATAACGTCGCCACCTACCTCAAGGCCCGCCAGGATCACCTGCGGGCCGTAGGAAAGCAGGCGAAACCCGCTGCCGGAAATCCCGGGAGCCTCCCGCAGGGAGGTTCCGGGGGTGGCGGCGGGGGCCGTAATATCGCGAGCGGACCGGAATTCGGAAGAAATTCCCGAGGTCCCGGGAATTCCCGACTTGGCGGCCGTCCCGGCGGCCGTCAGGGGAATTCTGGTGGGGCCCCGTCGACATTCCGGTCGGGCGGTTCGGGGAAGTCACCCGCAACGCACAAGAGCCCCGGAAAGGGCCCTGGCGGGGCCTCTGGTGGCCGTTCGGACGCGTCACGGGCCCCTGCTGCCGGACGCGTTTCGCAGGCCTCCAGGGCGGCTGGTGGCGCCCCCGGGCACGGCGCTGACCGGACTTCCACGAAGAGTCCGTCGCTGCGCCGGGCAGCGCGCGATCGAATGGCGGACCGGATCCGGAACGGGCCGAAGCCACCGAACGAGGACGCCGTGATCCGCAAAGCGGTCCGCGCCCGCGTAGCGGACCGCATCCGCAAGGGCCAGCCCCCGCCTAAGAAGAAGGAGGACGACGACATCCGGCGGGCGATCCGCGGACGCATCGCCACCTGGATCCGGGAGGGGGGCCCCAAGGACCCGGAGGTCTCCACCGACCCAGCGAAGACCGCGGACGAGAGCCCGAAGCCGGATACCGATTCGGCGAAGGGCGGCACGTCGGGGCCGAAGGTCGACCTGAGGAAGCGGACCGGCCCGAAGGTCGACCTGAAGAAGAAGGGCAAGGCCCGTGAGGAGAAGGCACCGTCCGACGGCGCCGACGGCGCCACGGCGCCTCCGCCCAAGGCCGCGCCCACGGACACTGGCGGCGGCACCGGGCCGAAGACCGATGGCGACACGACAACGCCACGAGACGACGCCGGCCAGGGCGGCCCGGGTGAAGGACCAACGAGCACACCGAGCCCCGGTCCGGGAGGCGATGGCCCCTTCGGGCCGCCGCCCGGGTGGGGCTACAGGGACGGCGTGACGATCACCGTGGAGCGCATCGACGATCCTCCCCAGCGCCCGAGGTCCCGACCCGCGAGAGGTTTGCGAGCAGCAAGGACAGGAGCGTTTGTGCCCGGCTCGAAGGACAACACCCAGTACGACGAAGACGCGGAACTGACGATCCACGACCTGATCGACAGCGACGCCGACATGGCGGAGGAGATCAGGGCGGGCGCGGACGGTGCCGCTCGTGCCGGGGAGGGCGCCGAGGATCTGCAGAACAGGCTGGAGGTTCTGTACGCCGAGATCCTGCGCCTGAAGATCCCCGGCATCCTCCCGGGGTGGTGCCTGCTGCTCTTCGAGAAGGCAGAGAGGGTGCAGGCCCTCGCGCAGGGACTCGCGGCGAAGATCCCGCTGGCCGCCGAAGCCATTGAGACAGCCGGCGCCAACGCGGCCGCGCGACACAAGGACCTTGCCGACACGACCCGCGACATGGGTCACAGCGCCCCGGCCGAAGCCAGCTACCACGACGAGTGAAAGGAGGGCCCATGCCCGGCGACGTCGAGCCGCGCCCGGAAGGCCAAGAGCACGACGCGATGCCTGTACCCGGAGCCGGAGGCGCACCGCGCTTCGAAGGCGAAGACAACGGCGGCAGAGGGGCCCTGGAAACGGCGGGCAACGCCCTGGCCGTGGTCGGCAGCGTCCTGGTCGAGGGAGTTCGCTACACCGTCCTCCTCACGCAACTGACCGCCGCCAGCGTCGCCCTGCGGGGCCTGTCGGAGACCGTCCGTTCCGCATACCAGTACGTGGAGGCCTGCGGCGAGCAGGTCAACGGGATCGCCGACCTGGCCGCGCAACTCGACGTCGATGAGCTCACGACCGGCGAGCACCGCGACGCGGCCACCATGATGCGAACCGTGCTGGAAGACGCCGAAGCCATGGCCAGCGAGGTCGAGGAGATGTCCACGCTGTTCCAGGAGACCGCTGACGCGCACGCCGCCGAGTACGGCCCTGTCGTCGACTCTAAGCACCGCATGCCCGTGGACATGGCGAACCGCATCTTCTACAGCAACAACCGCTGACCAACCCCCCTGCTCGGAACCCGAGGGCGGCGGACACCACCGAGTGTCCGTCGCCCTCGGGCTGTCCGTACGCACCCCTGACGTAGTGAAGGAGAAGACCATTGACCCCCCTGGGACCGGTGACCGGTCGCTTTGCCGTGATCCGCCACCGCGGCGGACGACTCGCCACCATGGCCGGAACGGCCGCGCTCGTGGGCACCGCGTTCCAGCCCGACTGGTACGCCCCCTCCCTCGCCGCGGCTCTCGCCGCGACCGGCTGGGCCGCCGCCTGGTCGCTGACCCTCACCAAGGGCCGCGAGATGGACGTGTGCGCCTGCGTGTACGCCGCATCGCCCGTGTCTGCGGCGATCCTCCTCACCGTGGAACGCTTCGTCGGCGGCACCCACTGGTGGGAGCTGGCGATGGACGCCGCGTGGACCGGCATCGTGTGGCGGTGGCGCCCGGCGCTCTTCGCACGCGTACTGGCCGACCGTGAGCCGTCGGCGAAGGCCGACGCTACGGAGACCAACGACGTGGTGCCCGCCACCCACATCCCGGTGTCCACCCACCCGGTGGCCGAGTGGTGGGCCGCTAACGCGGGCCGCTCCGAAGGCGCCGCGCCGTACACGGCTTTGACCGACGTGGAGAAGACCGGGCCGCACTCGTTGCGCGCAGTGATCTACGCGACGGTTGCCGGTCAGCCCGTCCCCGCCGTGAACAAGGCGGCGCTGTCCGCTGCGCTGGACTGGCCCGAGGACCAGATCCGGATCAACCCGATCCCGGGACGCGGCGCCGGCTTCAAGCAGCTCCTCCTCGGCACGCCTCCACGGACCATGGGCGACTTCAAGGACGTGTGGACCGAGGACATCGCGCCCAAGGGCATGCCCGGAACGGTCATCACCAGCGTCCGGGCCATCGACATCGACAAGGTACTGGGTGAGCCGTGAGTAACAGGATCATCGAGCTGGCCGTCGAAGCACCACCTGGTGAAGTCATCACCTACGACCCGGTTCGGCTCGCTGATCTCCTGGGGATCGACGACCCCGCCCGGCTCTCGGTGGAGACCGACGGCATGCGCAGAGCATTGGTCACCATCTACCCCTACGACCCTCTCCGGTACGTCCAGCTGCCCGACCCGCGCGAGCTCGCGATGGACGCCCAGGGCCGCATCTGGGTCGGCCGGTACCACAACGGCCGCCCGGCCCGGATGCGCCTGTTCGACCCTCGCGCAGGATCCGCGCAGCGCGGACTGCTGTTCGGGACCACCGGTGCGGGCAAGTCGACGGGCCTGCAGATCATCCTGGCTGCGGAGAAGCGGTCGGGGATCGTCACGTTCCTGTCCGACCTCAAGGGCGGTCAGTCCGTCCCCGAGGCCCGCGACAACGTCGACTGGTTCGTCACCACGCAGCAAGGCGCCATGGCGCAGCTGAAGACCGTGTGGCTGATCATGCAGGACCGGCAGGTCCGCTACTCGCAGGCCGGCCGGTCGAAGTTCCTGTTGAACCGGCCTGACCCGCTGATCTCGCTGCGGATCGACGAAGCGAACCGGCTGCTGGAGCGGGGCGCTCCGTACCGGGCCGAGGCCACGTTCTACATCAAGGACATCGGCCGCACCGGCCGGTCCCTGGGCATCGGCGTTCACCTGTCGGCGCAGGCCGGCCACCTGGAAGAGCTGGGTGGCAGCGACACCCTGCGCAGCATGCTCAAGGACGGCGAGGTCATCCTGCTGCGCTGGACGTCGACGATGATGAAGCAGCTGGTGTCCGACGGCCTGCTTCCCCCGGGGCAAGCCCTCGCACCGATCCCGAAGTATTCGGGCGGCGTCAAGCTGGTCTCCCAGTTCGACGAGTTCGCAGAAGAGGAGCGGTCCGGCACCCAAGGCCAGGGCTACCTCCTGGCCGGTCCGAGCCCTGACGCGCGGTTCAGGTTCTTCACCGTCGGATCCACCGAGCCGGTCGAAGGCCTGGACCCGGAGATGCTCAAGCTGTATGGCGACGAGGCGCCGACCCCTCTGGAGGTCGCCTCCCACGCTGCCGCAGGCGAGGCCTACGCAGAACGCCTGGACGGGCCGGAGGCGATGAGGGCCGCGTTCGGCGACGAGGAAGACGGCGCCGACGACGACGCGCCCGCCGGCGCAGGCAAGCCGCAGCGCGGATTCGCGGCCACCGCGGGTCCCGACCGCGGGCCGTCGCAGCGTCCTCGGACCGTGAGCGAGCGCGTCACGGCCGTGCTGGAGTCCACCGACGGGCCCATGGACGCCCAGGACGTCTGGGAAGCGGTCAACGCCGACGGCGGCCGCGAGGTCAAGCTCGGCTCCATCCGCAACGCCCTCACCGCCTTGCGGTGAGCCGACGCGGCATCCCTCTCCCATCCACGGGGGTGTTCGGCCTGCCCGGCAGGCGGAACACCCCCGGTCAGTTCGGAAGGCAGGACGATGACGACTACCTCGAACAGTACTGACAACTCAGGTACCGAGCGCAGCACACGACTCCCGGCCGCCGCGGCGATGATCCTGCGTGAACGGCAGCGTTGCCAGAGCCCGACGCCCGCACCCGAGGTCATCGTCATCGACGAGATGCCGCTGCTCGGCCGCGACTCCCAGCAGGTGCTGGACCTACTGCTGGACCTGGTGCACACCGGCCGCAAGCCCGGCCTCTGCCTCAAGCCGGAGCACTCGCAGCTGCGGCTGCAGTACCCCAGCCTGGCCGCCATCGAAGCATCCCAGCGCGGGCCGGCCGCCACACGCAACGCGCCGCAGCGTCACGGCCGCGCGTAGGCGGCAAGCCGGCACCAGCAGCCGTTGACCAACACCACACCGGCTACACGGAGCAGATGCCGCTCCCCATGCCGCAGCACCACGCATCGCATCCCGACGACCATGGAGTTGACCGACCATGCCGACCAACGGCCAGACCCGCACCCTCCCCTCGCAGAAGGCGACACCGCCCCCCGGCCGCCGAGGCTGGCGAGCGATCGTCGCCGCGCAGTGGAACGCCACCTGGGCGGAAGGCAGCCCGGTCCATCGCCTGTGGGACGACCTCCGACAGGCACCGATCCGCGGATGGCACGGCATGGCCCACTGGATCAAGGGCGTCATCGCCGGCGTCGGATTCAGCCTGGTCGTTCTGGTGCTCTACGGCGCCGGCGCCGTCCTGTGGTCGCTCTTCACGCGGCTCCTGACCGCGGCCCCGCAGGTTCAGGTCGGCGACGACACCTCTTCCGGGGTACGGGCGGTCATCGACCGTCCCGTCCGGGCCTACCTGGCCGCTGGCAGTCAGGGCCTGACGGTCAGCGCCTCGACTCTCTACGCAATGTGGCAGCTCACCGGTCTGGCGGCGCTGATCCTCGGGTTCCTCACCCGCAGCAACGCGATGCGCCTGACGTGGACCGTCTGGGGTGCCGCGACGATCGGCATGGTGTGGGCCGCATCGCCGGACGGCGCCCGCACCGTGGCGACAGCGGTGGCAGTCCTGGCGTGGACGCTCACGTCCACGATCGCTCTGCGCGGCGTGCGGCTACGCCGCCGGGTGACGATCTACAACGAGGGCCCGAACATCCGGCACGAGATCGTCATCCCCACGCCGACCAGCGCGGGCCCCGACAGGCACAGGGACTGACGCGGCCCGCCCGCTCAGCCGAGATCAACCATCAGGCGGCTGTCCGCGTCCACCCACGCCGGATACACATGGCCGTCCACGATCGCCCGGTCCACGAAGACCTCCAGGTCCGGATCGGTGGACTGGATGACGAGCACGCCGTCCGGATCGGTGAAGGCCTGCCAGGTGTACCCGTTGACGTCCATCACCGCGTCGAACCCGACGGGGCCGTCGTCGGGGAAGAACCACCCCACCCCGGCCACCCCCTTTCCCGCTCCCTCATGTGCGGTACCAGCGTGACGTACCGCCAGGCCGGAGAACAGAGCAACACCCGGTCGACGTGCCGCACCCGTCGGGTCCGCGCAACCGCCTGACGACTGCCCGATCCGCCCGTCACGCACGGGCGGTGAGGAGAGCCGACTCAGTCGAGTCCTTCCCGCCACGCGCCAGCCGTACCGCCAGCGCGCCCACCACAGCGACCCCGACCCCCGGAAGGGAGACGCCATGCCCGCCGTCCATACCTCGCCCGGCGGAGCCATACAGACGTACGACTGGGGGAACGCCCCGCTCAACGTCTTGGCCACCCGCCGGCAACTGCGCGCTCGAGGACGCGGCCCGGCGGTCACGACCCCGTCGCTCAGCTTCGCTGCCGCAAGTGCCTCGGCCTTACTCGACCCTGCACCCGGATGGCGTGGCTGTACCGGATCGACCTGGCGGTCCCGAAGCTGCCCATGACACCGGCGAAGCAGCGCGCGGTAACGATCGCGCTGGAAGCCCGGAAGCGGTGCCCGCTTTGCCTGCGGCTCTACCGGTTCTGCCTCCCGCTCCGCACGGTCGGCAGCTGCCTGGAGTGCGCGGAATGCATCCCGGCCGACCCAGCCGACTACGTGGATCCCCCCGTGGAGGACCTCGCGGCGTAACGCCGCCCAGAAAACGGCTCGGGGCAGCCGCTCGGCCGCCATACCCGGCTGCCCCGACGCCACATCCGTTCCCTCACATCGGGTGGGAGTCCCGCATGTCTCTGCAAGCAGGCTGGATGAGCAGGGCTGACCGCCGCCGCTGGAACGCGGCCCGGACGGTCTCCGACCTGGCGACGCTGATGGCCGCCTGGCTCGAAGGAACCATCGCCAGTCAGCCCGGCCACATGCCGGGCCACGGCCCCGACCCGGAAACGCACGACCTGGCCGGCGCCCTTGCCTCAGCCAACCGAGCGGGCTACCTGACGGTCTGCTCACAACCCGGCGCCCACGACACCATCGACGGGCAAGGGGTGTGGCGGCAGCACGCGGCGGTGGAAGGCTTCATCAGCTCCCCGCCCCTCCTGCACCGCCTCACCCAGGCCGCCACGGCAGCGGGCATCGCCGTCATCCGGCACACCATTCACGACCGTCGCGGCCGCGGCGGGCGGCCCGTCATCACGTGTGACGACCGCACCCGCCTCACGTTCGGCGACGCGCTCAACGCCCGCAACATTCGGCAGATCTTCCGAGGCTGCCACCCGGCCGCCCTCACCGCGGTCTGCAGCGCGGCTCAAGTCACCCTCATCGACCCCAACCCCGGCCAGCGAGGGGTGCTCTGGGACCTCCTGGCGCAGGTCACCGCACCGCCCCCCATGCCGACCTGAGCACGACCCACACGACTATCGAGGATGGCCATGACACCTCGCTCCGCCACGCAACCGCTGAGGGAAGCCGACCGCGAGGCGCCGCTCCCTCACCGCCAAGGGCTGCTCGCACTCGCTTTCCACGAGGCCGGACACGCGGTCCTGCACATGGCTTACGGCGTGCACGTGATCGACGCCGAGCTCACCGTCTCGGTCGATGACCTCGGCTGGGGCGGCACCGTGAACGGCCGCGTGGGGTGGCTCGCTGACGGCGTCTCCGTGTGGCGTCTGACCGCCGCCTGCGCCGCCGGCCAGCTCGCGCAGGACCGCTTCCTACGAGAGGCCGGCCTGTGGACACCGGGACGTGCCGCAGAGTGCGAGTCCGGGGCCGCGCACGATGTGGGGATCGCCCTCGACCTGATCGCCACGTACGGGCCCCCGGACGCATGCGCCACGCGCACTCTGCCTACCGGCAGGTCCTGGGGCACGATCGGCGCGGTCGCCGAACGCACGGTGAAGCTCCTGTGGCCGCAGATCACAGTCGTGGCGCACGCGCTGGCCGCCCACACCGTCCTGTCAGGCGACGCCATCGCTGAGATCTCCGGCCTGACCAACCGGCCCAACCCTCAACTCGACGCCTGACAGCAGCGCCCTGTACCAGGCGTCACCCGCCAGCGGCCGAACACCTCAGGAGCGAGCAACGCAGCAATAGGCCGTCGGCCTGCTGCTCGATCCTCATCAACGCATCGCTCACACATTCCTCAGATGGCCTCCGGCCAGCCCCTCGTGGGCCTGGCCCCGAGGCCGTCGCAACCTGTCTTGGAGTGCCCGATGAACCCCGAACACCACCGGCCGACGGACCAGGTGATCAACCGCCCGGTCCCCGCCGTCCCCACCGCGATCTGGCCCTCCCAGAGCACGGCGATGGTGGCAGCCGAGCACCCGGACGTGACCATCTACCAGGTCCCCGTCCCGGGAGCCGTGCAGGTCCAACTGCCCGACGGCCGCATCGCCTGGGGCCGTCCCACGGAACACCACCTCACCCCGATCCCGGTCGACACCACACCGCGTGAGCCGATGCCCGCCTGGGCCAAGGCCATCGGCATGGTCGCGGGAAGTCTCACCGCCCTCTCCCTCGGTGGAGCGATCGCCCTACGCATCGCCGAACCGGCTCTGGGAGATCTCGTGGACGTCCTGGCCATGCTCTTCAGGGTCGGTCTCGTGCTGGCCGTGCTGCTCTTCGGCAGCGTATTCGCGGCCCGCCGCATGTCCGCCAAGTCCACCGGTTCCCCCCGACGCGACCGCGAGGTGGAGGTCCGGCAGACGATCATCATCGCCCCGACCGTCGACTCCGGCGGAACCCGCCTCTTCGGCCGTGCCGGCGACGTGAACGTCCAGGTCGGCGACCGCAATCGCAACAACCAGTAGCGACAGGCCATGCCCGGCTCGCGCGCATCCAGCAAGCCCAGGCGTCGAAGTCCGAACGTGCCAGTCGATGACTGCCCGCTCTCCGTGCTGCCCCGCCCGCAGTTCGTTCACGGGTGGGGGCAGCTGACTAGTGTCCTGAGTTGTTGATTCGGTTCAGATATCCGGCGAGGCGTTCGAAGATTTCGTCTGCGGTTTTCGTCCAGATGAAGGGCTTGGGGTCGTCGTTCCAGGTCTGGATCCAAGTGCGGATGTCCTTCTCCAGGACCTGGATGTTCTTGTGGACGCCTCGCCGTATCTGTTGGGTCGTCAGTAGCCCGAACCACCGCTCGACCTGGTTGAGCCAGGAACTGCTGGTGGGGGTGAAGTGGACGTGGAATCGCGGGCGGGCGGCCAGCCACCGCTGGATGGCTGGGGTCTTGTGGGTGGAGGCGTTGTCGCAGATCAGGTGGACGTCCAGGTCGGCCGGCACCTCGCGGTCGATGCGGGCGAGGAACTTCTTGAACTCCACCGCCCGGTGTCGGCGATGGATCTGCCCGATCACCTCACCGGTGGCGGTGTTCAGCGCGGCAAACAGCGTGGTGACCCCTCCCCGCACGTAATCGTGGGTGCGGCGCTCGGGCATCCCCGGCATCATCGGCAGCACCGGCGCGGACCGGTCCAAGGCCTGGATCTGGGTCTTCTCGTCCACGCACAGCACCAGCGCATGCTCGGGCGGCGCTAAATACAACCCGACCACGTCACGGACCTTCTCGATGAACTGCGGGTCCTTGGACAGCTTGAAGGTGTCCACCAGGTGCGGCTTGAGGCCGAAGGTCCGCCAGATCCGGGAGACCGCCGACTGCGACAGGCCCGCCTCGGCGGCCATCGACCTCGTCGACCAGTGCGTGGCGTTCTTCGGGGTGGTCTCCAGCGTCTTGACGATCACTTCTTCGACCTGCTCATCGGTGATCTTCCGCGGGGCGCCAGGGCGGGGCTCGTCCGTCAGCCCCTCCAGCCGGTCACGCACGAACCGACCCCGCCACCGGCTGACGGTATGCGCCTCCACATCCAGCAGAGCAGCCACGTCCTTGTTCGACGCCCCACCCGCGCACTCCAGCACGATCCGACACCGTAGGGCGAGGGCCTGCGAAGACGTCCGGCGCCTGGCCCAGCGGGTCAACGTCTCGCGCTCATCGTCGGTCAGTACCAGCTCAGCCTTCGGCCTTCCCGTCCTCGCCATCCGGCCATCATGCCGAACCACCACCGACTTACGCAGCGAAACAACGACTCAGGACACTAGGCCAAACAACCATAAAGGAGAACGCAATGTACGCGCAGTACACCACCGCCGCCGGCAAGAAGGTCACCGCCCGATCCGGCATGCTCTGCACCCCCCAGTGGACGTGCACCGGGTGCGGGAAGACCGAGTTTCCCCGCAGCCGTGACTTGGAACAGGCCGCCAGCAGCCACGCCAGCAGCTGCCGCCGCACCCGCTGACGCAGCACAGCGACGACTACTGCCCCGAGGAGTAGCCGCACCAGCTTGCTCCCCCGCTGCCAGCCGGTAGCCCGGGCGTCAGGACCCCCGCACCCCCTGGCCTGACGGCCGTAGATCCGACCAGCACCACGCCACACCCGACCAGGCCCCACCCACCAACCCGGACAAAAGGAGAAGTCGTGAGCGCCCGAAGCCACTACCTGCTCGGCGCGCTGAGCGGTGTCCTGGCACCACCATCCGACAGTGAAGGAACGGAACGCTCTGTGCCCAGCTCCGTTTACCAGTCCCCTCCGACCACAGTCACCTGCGTCCCCGACATCGCGCGCGTCGAGACTCCGCTGATCACGGGCCTTGCAGCAGCGATGCTCCACCTGGAGCACCTCGCGGAGACTGCCGGTACCCCCGAGGAAGAGACCGCGCTGCACAGCCAGCCCGTGACGCTCGAGCAGCACCGGTCCTACGTCCTCGACAACGCACGGCGCATCCGCGCAGCCCTCGACGCCATCACCGCCACGTACGAGGCACCGCCGGCCGATGGTGACCACGCCCGGCCCAACGCCCAGCTTGACCGCTCGCCGGAGCATCAACGATGACCGGCGCCCCCGCACAACCCTCGCGGTGCCCCGACTGCCGTGTCCTGCCGGGTGCAATCCACGAGACCGGATGCGATGTCGCCCACTGTCCGAAGACCGGCCGACAGCGAACGATGTGCGAGCACAACGGGGACTGCCTCTCGCAGTGGACCGGAGAGCCTGTCGGAGTCGCCGAGTGCCGCCAGTGGGACTGGTGGGTCGTCGACTCCGATGGAGGGCTCGTGCCCTGCGCCGGCGCCACGGACGGGGCCATCGAAGACACCAACCGCCTCCTTACGCACGCCCGCTGGGACCCGGGGCAGCAACGCTACGTCCGCCGTTGACGGGCCGCGCAGAAGGCGCCTCGTCAACACGCCAGCTCACACCGGCCTGAGCCCGCACCGCCACCACGCGCTCAGGTCAACGCTCACCATTCCCCAAGAACGAAGGAGACCACGTGGCCACCACGACCACGCCCACCGGTACCCATCCGTCGCCCGCGTACCAGGCGGCCCGCGCCGCCTACCACGAGCGGCTCATGACCGAAGGACCCCGCCCGGGGAACGCCCTGGCGTTCACCACCTTCAACAGCGCCGGGTTCCAGCCCTACCCGGAGGAGATGAGCATCGGCAGTGTGCGAGGCGCCGTCCGGGAGGCACGGAGCAAGCACACCGTCTACGAGTACGACGTGACCACCCCCAAGGGGCAGGCCCTCCGGGTGGTCTTCGTCCGCTACGCCGCCGACTACTGGACCGACAACCCGGACGTCACCCGGGTCTACGAGATCCCGGCCGAGACCCTGACCGCACTGTAGGCATGCCCGCTCTCCGTGCTGCCCCGGCCCGAACCCAAGACGGGTCGGGGCAGCGCGGTGACCCGGCACCACCTGCAGAAAGGACGTCTCTCGCATGCCGCTCGACGACGCCGCCCGGGTGCGGGCCGCCGCCACGGCCGTGTATTCGGCACTGCACCGCCTTCGCCAGGAAGTCACCAGCGTGGAGGCCTCGCTGGAGGTCCTGCGGCTGCTCGCGCTGGACAACCCCGATGACGGAATCCTGAGCGCCTTGGACGCCGTCGTGTCGACCGCCCGCGAAACGCTCCCTCTCATCGAGCTTGCCCTCGACGATGCCGACGACGTCGACACCGCCTTGCAGGAAGCCGAGAGCGCCATCAGTGACGGTGTCGGCCTGCGTATCCACCGCGCCCTCGCGATTCTGGTCCGGCTGGCTGCGGCCGCGAACACGCCTCGGGTAACTGAGCCGCCGGCCGCTGTGTCCGTAGCGGCCGCCGGTCTCCCGCCCGGCAACGGCGCGGTAGGCGTGGCTGAGGTCCTGCACGTCGCACTCCGGCTGTTCCAGAACCTCGTCGGCCGGGACTACGCCGGTGCAGAGCTCGAGCCGTCCCGCGAGGTGCTGGAGGTCATCTGGGCGGCCCTGCCGCAGGATGTCCGGCGCGACTACACGCAGAGGCTGGAGGCCTTCGCCGCTCAGCACCAGGAGCGTCTTGAGCAGCTGTACCAGGAGTTCGGGCCCCATAGCCCGCTGGCCGGCGACCGGTTATACGCACTGGTGAGGGAACCGGTCAGCCTCGTGTTGTGCGAGCACCTGACTGCCAGGCCCATGTGGCTGGCCGGCATCTGGCAGGACGAACTCCCGGACGAATGGCTGCAGGGCGGGGCCCTCGCGTGGAACGTGCCGCTGCCATAGCTCAGGACCGCATACGCAGCCAAAGTGGCCCGCCGATCAGACCGCTGAGACGGACTACGCAGCACCCCGTCTGCTGCGGACTGCCATCATGCTCAAATGGCCCACGACGTAGTGTTCTTCCTCGCCCCTGACGACGAGACGGCCGCCTCGACGCGCCTGAGGGGACCTGGCGAGGGCTTTGAGTCTGTGACCTGCCGTTTTATTGAGCCGGACACTGCCATAGCCGAGTGGGACATGTACTTCGAGGCGCCTTCGGTCGAGGCCCCGCCGCTTGAGCAGCTCTATACGTGGCGGCCGTGGCCGGAGTGGGTCACCGCCCCCTTGAACGATGGCGTTGAGGTGTTCGCTGTGCCGAAGCGCCTGACGCGAGCGCTCAGCAAAGCAAGTTCCGCCGAACTCGAAGATCTCGCGAGCCGCTGGATTATGCGGCTCCGGTCTGAGGACGGCGACGATATGACCGACGATGATCTCCTTGCGGTCTTGCAGGGCGTTGCCCGCCTCGCAGCGTCTGCGGCGAATACGGGTGGCGGCCTTTACAGCTGGAGCTTCTGACCGTCTCCCCGCGAGGGCCGCTCGTTCTTGACGCCGCTGCACGCCAGGAGCTCGGTCCCGGTGACGTCGAAGTACAGGGTGAAGAACCAAGATCGGTTTGCTGCGACGACGTTGCCGGTACGCAGTCGCTCGTCGCGGTGCCGAGCGCGGAGGATCTCAACGGTCTCGTCAAGGCCGAGGGTCGTCAGGCCGATCTTCAACGACCGTTTCATCCTTGTCGCAGCGATGCCGAGGACCATCCACTGTGGCGCCTGTCCGTCGTAGAGCATTACCTCGCCGCCGGCGGCGATGGCGTCGCGTGCTGCCTTGCAGGCACTGGTCTGGTCTTTGAGCATTGTGGTGATGTCGGGCTGACTTGGGTTCTCGTCCTCGGTGGCCATGCGGCGACAGTAGGCAGCGAACGCGGGCGTTGCTACGTAATTCGGCGTGGCGTGCGCGGGGCCGTTGGGCCGGGGGGCGCCTCAGGACCGCCGACCCAGCGGAAGACGTCCGTCGATGACGATGCTACTTCGCGCTGATGGCCCCAGCCTGCGTGCGGCATCGTTCCAGCCCTGCAGTCACCTCTTCGTGGTCCGGGCGGTCCTGGCTGGCCAGGAGTTTGCCAGCCGCGGTCATGGCGGCCCGAAATTCGGGTGGTGAGCCGGGGGCCCGGCACCGTGATCCGCCACCCTGGCGCGCCGGGCCATCGCACCGTTCACGGCGGACCTCCGCCGCTGCTGGCGCCTTGCAGCCGTGTCGCACTCGCCTGGCCCGACGTGCTGTCGGCACTCGCGCGGCGTCCCTGAACTCCTGCAGCACGTCCCGGGACGGACGACAGGCAACCAACCCCGTCCGTCCCGGTCCCGTTCCCTCCCGGAGTACGAGAAGGAGAACCCCAGTATGAGCTCTCGCTTACCGCTCGCGCCCCCGACCGGCCGTGTCGCGCTGGCTGCCGCTGCCGCAGCCGCGGTGCCGCTTGCCGCCGCGTGGACGGCCCACGCCGTCGTCCTTCAGCGCCGCCTGGACCGCGCCCGCCGTGACCCGCTCACCGGGTTGCTCACCCGGCCCGGCTTCGCGCTCCACGCCACGTCCCTGCTCGCCCGCTACGGCGACCAGGTCACGATCGGCTTCGTCGACCTGGACTTCTTCAAGCAGGTCAACGACACCGCCGGCCACCAGGCCGGGGATGCCGTACTGATCGCGACCGCCCGCCGGCTCCAGGAATGGGCGGGCCGCCACGCCGCGTTGGGCCGCCTCGGTGGGGACGAATTCGTGTTCGCCGCGCCGCTCACCCCCGCCCGCCGGACGCTGCGGCTGCAGCAGCTGATGAACGCGCTGCGCCAGCCCGTCGACCAGGTCCCTATGGTGTCGGCGTCGATCGGAGCCGCCACCGCCGGCGTCATCGGCACCCGTTGTTTCTCGTCGCTGCTGCGGGCCGCCGACGTTGCCATGTTCCGTGGCAAGCACTCCGGCCAGCCCATCGAGGCCGTCCCCGAGGACGTCACTGCCACGACCGTCAACGGCCGTCGCGCCGGACGCCCCGGGACCGCCCTCGACATGGCTCCGGCCGCCTGAGATCAGGCCACTCCCCCGCACCACCCGCCGACCCGGGCGCGGCAACGCCAGCACACCACGGCGTTCTGCCGCGCCCGTTTCCCTCGCTGGCCGCACCCCTGCAGACCAGCGCGTCATCCCCGGACATGCGAATGGCGGCCCTCTCCCGGCAAGGACGCGGCCGCCATCGCTCCGGACCGTCAGTACAGAACGGAGACCCACATCATGCACGCACCTACCCGCGCGGCGCAGCCTGCCAACGGATCCCCCACTCCAGGCAGTCCCCCCGACATCCAGACCAGCGAGGCCCTGAGCGGGCCCGGTCAGCTGTGCCCGCCCTGCCGCGTGGCGTGGGCCGGAGCCGAGGCCGACTGCTGGAACTGCGGCATGCCCGGTCAGGCGGGACAGCGCGGGTCCGCGCTGCAGCACCTCCTGGCCCAGACCCGAGGCGACGAACCCGTGGGCGAGGACCAGGAATGGAAGGCGGCCGCAGCATGAACGTTGACATCGCAGCGCTTCGCTCTCTCATCGGGACTCAGGCCCTCAGCGACCACCTCGCGGCCGCAGTCGCCGAGCTGATGGCGGACATCGGCTTGCCCTACAGCGAGGCCTGCAAGCGCGTCACCGAGAACGCCGAGGCTGGCGATCCGAACGTCATCGCCGCCACCCGGCAGACCTGGGTCCGCACCCCTGACGCCGACACCGAGCAGATGCCCGTCCGGCGCCTGTATGTCCTCGAGCGCAACCGGCGCACCGTGGTCGTGGCCTTCCTCGATGTCGACCAGGACGGCGACGCCGACGACGCCGGCGAGAACTCCCGGATCGGCCCGCTGCAAGCCCACGCCAACGATCACAGCGCTGGCACCGAAATCGGCGTCGAGATCCTGAGCTGGTTCTTCGAGCTGGAGAAGTGGGAGCCCTTCGAGCACCTGCTCCCCACCTGCGACCGCCCGGCGAAGGCCGAACCGCAGGGACCGCCGTCATGACGCGCACCGGCACCGACGACGACATGCTGCAGCGGCTGCTCGCCGAGAGCGTCATCCCCGTACCTCAGCACCACCCGGGCCGGGAGCCGCTCACCGCCGGGCAGGTCGCCCGCAACCGAGCAGCCCTCGAAGAGATCGCCAACTGCTCCACGCCTCGGCCCGCCGCCGTACACCCGTTGCCGTCACGGGCAGCCAAGCCCCGGCGGCCGGTGTCTCCGCGGCACAGGTCGCATTCGAAGAACGGCGTACTGGCTGTCACCGTGCCGCCGCCGTCCTCCCACTGCATCGCCCACGGCCACCAACAGGTGATCAGCCGTCGCTGGCCGCTGCACTGGCGCGGAACCCTGCTCATCCACGCCGCCCAGTACCCCGACCACGCAGCCGAGCAGCTCCCGCACATCGCCCGCGCCGTCCCCGACCCCGCCATCGCCGTACGCGGCGCCATCGTCGCCATCGCGACCATCGCCGACAGCCACCAGGCCAACGGGACGTGCTGCGCCCCGTGGGGCGACACAGGCAGCGACCAGTTCCACTGGCGCCTCGCCAACGTCCGGCCCCTGCCCACGCCCGTGCCATGCGACGGCGCGCAGCGCCTGTGGCCACCCACCCAGCGCGTCCTGGACGCCGTCGCCAAGACCTTCCCCCTGATCCGATACGCCACCGGGAGCCAACGATGAGCCCCTCCCCCACCGACGACCGGCCGCAGCTCACCGCCGCGCAGGCCGTCGCCCTGTCCCTGCTGGCCGATGACCACCGCGCCGACCAGATCCAGCGGCGTACCGGCGTCGAATCGCACGAGCTGTACCCGCTGGCGGCCGCCTGGCAGGTCACCCCGGCCTGCGGCACCGCCGAGGGCGCCGAAGTTCGCCTCGCCCGCGGTGAGAAGCCCTGCACGAAGTGCCTGACGGCCAAGGGCATCGCGGACTCGCGCGCTGCGGCACGGCGACGCCGCAAGGAGGCCAAGCAGGACGCCCAGCGCACCCTCGTACGCGGCCCGCGCAGGCGCGGTGCCACGGCCGCGACCGGCAGCCGCCGCGCGGGCAGTGGTCGTCCCGTCCCGTCCGGGAGGGCCTGATGACGACCATGCTGGGATACCTGGACGAGCGGATCACCGGCGGCGCCGAGCGCCGAAGCGTGCGGTTCCGCGTCATCGTGTCGCCGACCAGTAACGGCGTCGACGAACTGATCATGCCGTGCCGCATCGACGACGCCGCGATGGCTGCCGAGTTCTTCGCCGCCGCGTTCCGAGTCGACGACCTGGTCCAGGTCACCGGGCACCTGCACGGCACGGGAGACGGCGGTCTCTGGCTCCACGTCTTCAAGATCCATCGCCTCGACACCGCGCCGGTGTACCCCACCGATACGGCCGCCCGAGCAGCAACACTGCACCTCGCGAGTGATGACAACGCCGGCAGCGACGAAGCCAAGCACATCGTCGCCCACAGCAGCATCACCGGCGAGGACACACCCGGCCTGATGCCCGTGTCCGGCGAGCACACCACAGCGACGGACGGCCAGCACGGTTCCGCGTCCCACGTCTCGCGACAGGAGGTCACCACATGAGTCTGCTTCCGACCGTCTGCTGGACCGGCATCGTCTACCGCGAGGTCGCCGCAGGCGACGATGCAGGCAGCACGGCGCGGCTGCGCCTGGTCGTCCTGTCCGCCGGGGAGTCGGCCACCCAGCTCATCATTCCCTGCTCCGTCAAAGATCCGGTCCTCGCCCGCGTCGTGCTAAGCGAACTGACGTCCGGCTGCATCGTTCGCGTCACGGGGACTCTGCGCATTCCGAACTCCGACGACGGGTTCTGGCTCGACGTCACCAGCGTCGAACGCCTCCTGACCGTGCCGGTGCCGGACTTCACCAGCGGACAGGGCCTACCCCAACGCGGGCCGTGTGTTGCCTGGGAGGGCTACGTCACCGGTGAAGTCCACGCTGGCACCGGAGCGGCCGCCCACATGGGGCTGATCGTCTCCTGGACCGACGACCCCGTCGATGAACTCGTCATGCCCGTAGCGATCAGCGACCCCGCGCTGGCACAGGACCTCACGGAACTGCAGGAAGGCCATCACCTGCGGCTGACGGGGCACCTGTGCCTGTCGCCCAGCGGCGACACCCTGTGGCTGGAAGCCACCGGCACGGAAGTCCTCGACGCACCCGCCCTGTGCGTGATCGGCGATGGTCCGGCGTCCCTGTACTGGCACCACATCCACGGCACCCGTGACCGCTCGTACGTCGTGGCGGACCTCGGAGGCAGCCACCTTTCGGTCTGGAGCCCATCCGGCTACTGGGTGGGATACGCCTTCGGGCCCGGTGAAGTCGACACAAAGATCGCGGAGTACGAGCAGAAACTTACCCGCGACAGCTGACGTGCTGACCTCCCTCCCCCGCAGCGGCCTCCGTGCCGCCTGCTGCCCCGGCCCGCCCAATCGGGCCGGGGCAGCAGCCATGCCAGCCCGCGACAACACACGCCAGGAGCACCGTCCATGCTGCACAGCGCCCAACCCGCCGCTGCCTCGCCGTTACCCACGATGTCCCCGGAACGGCACCCCACCGCCGCGACGACACGGCCCACCGTCAAGCCCCCGTCCGAGAACCCGACGGTGCTGAAGGCGAACCTGACGTCCGCCGAGAGCGAACTCGCCGAACGCCGCGAAGACCGTCGGAAGGTCGCGGCCTTCATCAACAACCCGGTCTACGACCTGGCCGCCCGCCAGGCCCTGGCCGAGGATCTCGGCATGCCCGGCCCCCGCATACCCGCCGCGTCTTCGAGCGGGCTCGTCACCGCAGCCGGTGAGGCGAGCTGATGGGAGGCCTCACCGCCCTCTTCGGAGAGCAGACCGGCACTTTGCGCGCCCGGCAGTTCGGCCGCAGCGACAAGGTCCACGACCTCGAACTGCTGCCCGCCGACCTCCGCATCCAGGAGTTCCCGATCACCGCGCACACCACCGTCACCGGCCCCCGCAAGGAAGGAAGCCACCGATGAGGTACGTGGCCACGATCATGCCTGTCCACGGCGACGGCACCGAATGCGACCACCGGACCGCGCGCGGCGGCAAGCCCACGCAGCAGGACTGCACCGGCCGGACGTCATTCCGGGCGACCTGCAGCGGCGGCAACTGCAGGTGGGACCAGAAGCACCCCGTGCGGTCCGTGCTGGAAGTCCTCCGGGACACCCACCTGACCAGCCACGTGACGACCGGCCGCGTCCCGGCGCCCGCCGGTCACGCCCCCCACTGACTCCCCGGCCGGCACCGCACCCCACTGGAAGGCACCTCCGTGAGCAACTCCACCCGCGTCACGGGGCGGTTCACCATCGACCCGCCCCTGTCCTGGGCTGAGATCAATGGCAGCCCCTTCGCGTCGGACAACCGGCGCGACTCCGACCTCCAGCTCGTCATCGATGAGGAGACCGTCGACACCGCCGACGGGACGCTCCTACGCCGTACGTCTGCCGCCCTGGTCATGCGGGAGATCGACGAATACCGCGCCGACAAGCTCCTGGCCCAGGTGCAGAAGGCGGTCGACGACTTCCCCGGCCACGAGTGGGCCGGACGTCTCGACTGCCAGGGCGAGTACGGCCCCGACATGTGGCGCGTGTACGTCCGCGACGGCCAGGCCGTCCGAGTCGAGCCCCGCATTGTCTGGCCTGACGACGCCGACTGACCCACGCCACGGCTGCCCGGCGCACCGACAAGGCACCGGGCAACCAGCGCTCCCTCCTTCGCTTGCCCACCGAAAGGAACAGCACGTGACCGACACCCGCACGGCCGCCGTCCCCGCCGGTGCCTCGACGCCAGCCGAGGTCCTCCTCGACCTCACGCAGATGCACCTCGACGCCGCGGTGACGCCCCAACCCCGCGATCCCGGCGCCCAGGCCTGGCGGTCCAGCACCGCGAACCTCGCCGCCTACGCGGCCCGCCTGCTGCTGTCCCTGCAGTCCGCCGACCCCGCGGCGGCCGCCGCGCTCGCCCAGCACTTCGACCACATGTACCGCCGCGGCGACCTGCAGTTCGAAACGTGCTGGCTGGAGAAGCACGTCCCGCTCCCCCACAACACCACCTTCGAGGACCTGATTCAGGTGGCCCGGGGCAGCGCGGTCCTCGCCGAGGCCGCCACTCCCAACACCCACCAATCCTTCCCCGACGCCACCGCGGCGCAGGGCTCCTCCCCCACGACCCGCGACCAGACTGAGCTGGACGCCCTGCGGCGGCACGCGGTCGAGGTGCGCGTCCCGGTCGGATACCGCAGCGGAGGATACGGCGAGGTCGTCATCCGCCGCGAGAGCCTCGCCCGCGATGCGTGGTGCGTCACCGACGGCGCGAACACCAACGCCCAGGTATGGCTGGACGGCTGCTGGGTCCCGATGAGCGAGACCGGTCTCACCGCCGCCCACGCCTACGACATCGCAGCGGCGCTGGACGCCGCCGAGCAGGCCGCCGCCTTCGAAATCTCCCACGCCAACGCCGCCCCGGCCGGCACGCAGGAACGCTGACGCACTCCCCCACTCCACTGAGGCCCCGGACCGCACACGGTCCGGGGCCTCAGCTCGTCCACGCCGCCCAAGCGGCAGAACAGGACCAGGTCCCGAGTGAAACTCACCATCCCCCACGGCGCCCTCGGTGACGTGGTCGGCGTCGCCGCCCGCGTCCTGCCCACACACCCGCCCGTGCCCGTACTCGCAGGGTTACAGCTCGAAGCGACCGGCGGGCAACTGACCGTCTCGGCCTTCGACTACGAGACCTCCCTGAAGGTCGCCACCCCCGTGGACCTCGCCGAACCAGGGAAAATCCTGGTGCCCGGCCGGCTGCTCGCCGACATCGCCAAACGGGCCCGCGGTACGGTCACGCTCCACGCCGACGACAGCAATCTCACTGTGGAGTACGGCAACTGCCGCTTCGCTCTTCCGACACTCCCCCTCGACGAGTACCCGTCACTGCCGGCGCCGCCCGCCGCGTCAGGGACGGTCGACGCGGCTGAATTCGCCGCGGCTGTCGCCAAGGTCGCACTCGCCGCAGGCACCGACGACACGGTGCCGATCCTGACCGGCATCGGGCTTGCCGTCGCCGACGGTCAGCTCACGCTGGTCGCCACCGACCGCTACCGGGTCTATTCGCAGTGCACCGGGCTTCAGCCCGGTGGTGAAGCGAATCTGAGAGCTGCTTCGACCTCAGCTGTGTGCACGTGGTGGTTTTCGCCGTTGAACTCGACCAGCTCGGCCTCGAAGTTCTCGTACACGGCTCGCATGATCTCCTCACAGCGTGTCAGATGTCGGTCGGCGAGAACGGAGTGCCGGTACTTCGTCACGAAAACCAAGTGGACATGCATGCGGAAAACACAGCGACGACTCGTACGAATGTTCCCATCGATAGCCATAAGTCAAATATGTATCGTGATCCGCGTGCAGCTTCGGTACAGCTTTCGCCTGTACCCGGGCGCCGGTCAGCGCGCCGCGTTGGCGAGGGCGTTCGGGTGTGCGCGGGTGGTCTACAACGACGCGCTTCGCGCTCGGGAGACCGCCCGCAGCGAAGGAATGCCGTTCCCGAAAGCCGGGGACCTGTCGAAGCAGCTCATCACCGGGGCGAAGAACACCCCGGAACGGGCCTGGCTCGGCGAGGTCTCCGCGGTCGTCCTCCAGCAGTCCCTCCGCGACCTGGACACCGCGTACCGGAACTTCTTCGACGGGCTGAAGGGCAAGCGCCCGCGCATGGGCGCACCCCGGTACAAGTCGAAGCGGGACACGCGGCAGGCCGTTCGCTTCACGGCGAACGCCCGCTGGTCGATCACCCCTGGGAAGAAGCTGCGCCTGCCGAAGATCGGCGATCTCAAGGTGAAGTGGTCCCGCACGCTGCCCTCGACGCCGTCCACGGTGACCGTGGTCAAGGATTCGGCGGGCCGGTACTTCGCGAGCTTCGTCGTGGAGACCGACGCGTCCGAAATGCTGCCGGAGACGACGCCCGAGGCGGGCATCGACCTCGGGCTCGGGCACTTCGCGGTCCTCTCGGACGGCACGAAGATCGACAGCCCGCGCTTCCTGCGCCGGGCGGAGAAGCGTCTGAAGAAGGCGCAGCGGGACCTGTCCCGCAAGGAGAAGGGCAGCAGGAACAGGGACAAGGCCCGGCTGAAGGTCGCTCGGGCACACGCCCGTGTCGCGGACGCGCGCCGCGAGTTCCACCACCAGCTCTCCACCAGGCTGATCCGCGAGAACCAAGCGGTCGCCGTGGAGGACCTGGCGGTCAAGGGACTCGCCCGCACGCGCCTGGCCAAGTCCGTCCACGACGCCGGATGGTCGGCGTTCGTGAGCATGCTGGAGTACAAGGCCGCCCGGTACGGGCGCACGCTGGTGAAGATCGGCCGCTTCGAGCCGACCTCCCAGGTGTGCTCGCGGTGCGGTGTGAAGGACGGCCCCAAGTCCCTGCACCTCCGTGTGTGGACGTGCGGGGCGTGTGGGGCGGTCCTGGACCGGGACATCAACGCGGCGGTCAACGTCGCCAAGGCGGCCGGACTGGCCGTGTCAGCCCGTGGAGCGCAGGTAAGACCCGGAATCCTCCCGGCACCGCGCAGCGAAGCGGGAACCCACCCGACACCGCAGCCTTCAACGGCGCGGTAGGCGGGAATCTCCCCCCTCAGGGACTCCGTTGGGAAAGTCGTAAATCGGCTCTCGGGAGCGGGTCATGCCGCAAGGGTGAGGCGTGCGAGATGGGAGACGCGAGTGGTGCCGAGTG
>NZ_JBHWGA010000046.1:47347-75057 GCF_042733315.1 Streptomyces sp. NPDC059718 | reverse complement strand
TGGCTGCCGCCCCCGTGGTTCACGGTGTGCCTGTTGAAGGAGGCGTCGCCGGTCCCGCAGCGGGTCTGCGTAGGCCCGCCCAACAGCCCCGGTTGCACAAACGCGGCGTTCGGGTTGGCGCAGTTGTTGTTCTGCCTGCGCTCTTGAGCGGTGTTCTGCTGCAGCAGGCTTCCCACCGCGCCGAAGCCGCCGGCGGCGGTGGCGCCGCCGCTGTCGGCCGAGGCGAACTCGGATCCCCCGAATGACAGGCCGCCCACTGCCAGGGCCAGCAGTGTGGCCCTCCTGATCTTCTGCACCTGCACCGTTCCTCTCGGACGGGCCAGGGGTTCCGAAACCCCCTGTTCCCTTTCTTGGCAACGATGTCCAGGTCGGCCCCGATACGGTGTCACCAGGGTTTCCCCCACATGGACTACGGCGACTGCGCGCCATGCGGTGCACCCGATTCCACGGCGAGCGCGTGTCGAAAGTCCCGGAACGGGGATCCAGGACCGGAACGGCGGAGTCGCCGCTGTCCGCGGGGGACGGTCCAGGTGGTGCCGTAACTCAAACGGATCTTCTGACGGGCGCCCGGTCCGAATCTGTCACAGCATTAGAAACGCGGAGCCTGGGGCAGTTTGCTCACCCGGTCGGGCAGGGATACGGCACACAGCCGCCCTGCCGGGCCATCCGCTCCGCACCACGTGGATCCACCGAGAGCGCATCGAGGGATTTTCGTTTCATCTGGCCTATCGGCATTGGGAGTTGCGTTGCGTAACGTGGCCATCGTCGGCATGGGTTGCAGGTTTCCGGCAGCCCGCAATCTCCCCGAATATTGGCGGATGCTCCGCAAGGGTGAACGCCAGTTCCGAGTGGTGCCTCCCGAACGCTGGGATCATGCACCCTTTCACACCCCGCAGGACAGGCGCGCCCGTGCCGGAACATACACGGACATTGTCGCTCCGATCGCCGCCGTCGATCAGTTCGATGCCCGTCACTACCGGATGTCGCCACGCCGGGTGCAGGGATTGGACCCGCAGCACCGCCTGCTCCTGGACGCATCCCGTGAGGCGCTGCAGGACGCCGGATGGGAGCGACAGGAGTTCGACCGCCAGTCGGCCGGAGTGTTCTTCGGCCTGGGCATCAGCGAGTACATGGAACTCGTGCCCGACGTCGTCACCATGCAGCCGTCCTCCGTTCCGGGCGCCTTGCTCAACATGGCGGCGGCGAACGTGAGCCGGTTCTTCGACCTGCGCGGACCCAGTTTCACGGTCGATGCCGCGTGCTCTGCGACCTTGGTCGCGCTGCACCAGGCCCTGAGCCATCTGGCCACCGGAGAGTGCCGTGTGGCGTTGGTGGGCGGTGCCTATCTCACGCTGGAGCCGCGCTCGCTCCTGGCCTTCTCGAAGGTGGGTGCGATCTCGGCGGCCGGTGTGTGCAGGCCTTTCGACCGGGAGGCCGACGGTTTCGTCCTGGGCGAAGGTGTCGGGGTGGTCGTGCTGCGTCCGCTTCGGGACGCGTTGGCCGCCGGCGACCGGGTCTACGCGGTGATCCAGGGCATCGGCGCAAGTAACGACGGGGCGGCGGCGGAGGGTCCGATGACGCCGAGCCGTGACGGCCAGATGACGGCGCTGCGCCGCGCCTATGCGGATGCCGGATGCTCCCCCCGATCGATTGGGGTCTTCGAGGCACACGGCACCGCCACGGTGGTCGGGGATGCCACCGAGCTGGACGCGATCATCGGGCTTCGAGGGGAGGCCGAGGGCGACTGGGACGGTACCGCCTGCCTGTCGTCGGTGAAGTCGCTGATCGGCCACTCCCTGGGGGCCTCCGGTGCCGCTTCCCTGATCAAGAGTGCGTTGGAACTGCACCACCGCACGATCGTGCCCATGCCGGAGACCGATCCCGTTCGTCCGGAGGATCTTGCGGAGTCGAGACTGCGGATTCCGCGAGCTGTTGAGCCCTGGGAGCATTCCGGGGGACAACCGCGTCGCGCAGGGGTGAGCAACTTCGGCTTCGGCGGCACCAATGTGCACGCCGTACTGGAGGAGGCGCCGGAGTCCGGCGCGCGGGTGCACGGAGTCGAGCCGTCGGCCGCCGGGCGCCGGACCGCCGGCCGGAAGCAGCCGGACGAGGCGCCCGGGACGCAGGACGAGGAGCCGCAGCTCTTCCTCTTCTCCGCCGGCAGCGTGGACCGGCTGGAGTCCCACCTCGTCCATGTTCTGGAGACCCTGCAGGACGCCCCCGACATGCCGCTGAGCGCCATCGCGCGGACCCTGGCGAGCAGGCGGCTGCTCCCGGCCCGGCTCGCCGTCGTCGCCGGCAGCCACGCGGAATTGCGGACGCGGGTGCAGCAGGCCCGGTCCGCTCTCGCCCAAGGAAGGGTGGGCGCGCTGGACGAGGGCGTGTACTCGGCCGTCGCACCGCTGCCGGCCTCGGAGCGCACGATCGCCTTCGTCTTCCCCGGACAGGGCAGCCAGCAGCCGGGGATGGTGCGGGACCTGTATGAGCGCTTCCCCGCCCTGCGCTCCACCGTCGATGCCTTGGACGCGCTGGCCGTCTCGGAGAACGGGATCTCGCTGCTGGACTCGGTGTACGGGCCGGCCAGCCTTACCCCGGAAGGACAGGAGCGGCTCACCGGCACGGACGTCTGCCAGCCGGTGCTCGGTGCGTTCGGCGTGGCGCTCGCACGCTTCGCGGGGTCTCTCGGCGCCGTCCCGGCCGTCACCTTCGGCCACAGCGTGGGGGAGTTCCCCGCCGCGGTCCATGCCGGTGCGCTGGACGAATCCGAGTGCCTGCGGCTGCTCCTGGCACGCGGCGCCCGCATGCGCAGCGCCGAGTCGGTCCGACGTGGCGGCATGCTCGCCATCCGAGCCTCGCAGGACGAGGCGGCCAGTGTGACGCAGGGGCTGGAGGAGACATGGGCCGCCTGCTTCATCCACCCCCGCCAGGTCGTGTACAGCGGTACGGCGACGGAGCTGGAGGAGCTGGCGCGGCGCTGTGCGGAGGCGGGCCTGGCGGCCACGCCCCTGCGGGTCTCCAACGGTTTCCACTCCCCACTTCTCGATCCCGCCCTCGACGACCTCGCGGCGGACCTCGCGACCCGTACGATCACCCGCCCCCGGTACGGATTCGTCTCATCGGTGAGTGGCGCGGCCGAGGACGACCCTGCCGTGCTGCGGGAGCTGTGGGGCCGCCATGCCAGTGCCCCTGTCCGCTTCGGCGACGCCGCTCGCGCCGCGTACGAGGCCGGCGCGAGGGTGTTCGTGCAGGTCTGCGGGGGCAGCGGGCTGCTCGGTGCCGTACGGCACAGCGTTCCGGAGCCGAGCGCGGTCCGGTGCATGGCCCTGACCGCGGACGGTTCCGACCAGGCTCGCACCTTCCTCGCCACGCTCGGCGAGCTCGCCGTGCTCGGGGTCGACATCGACGCCGCGGGGCTCGTACCGGAGGGGACGCCACTGGTGACGCTGCCGCCTTCCCCCCTGGCGACGAAGTCGTACTGGTACCCCCGCGTCGCCTCACGGCGCCCGGCCCCGCCCACCGTCCCCGGTCTGGGGGCCGAAGAGGGGGAGCTCCAGCCCCCCGCCACGGGACCTGGCCGGACTCCGGACGTCCTGACGAACAAGGCTCCCGCCGCGCTGCCCGAGCCGCACCGCGAAGGGGCGGCCCAGGCGCCCCCTGCCGCTGCCCCTCCTCCGAGTTCCCCCGATCACAAGGATTCCGTGATGCATGAGGTCGTGACGCTGCTGAGGGAGCAGCTGAACCTGTTGCAGACCTTCGGCACGGCCGCGCCCGTCGTGGATCGCCCGGCGGCCTCGCCCGCCGCGGCCCCGCCGCTCATCCAGCAGTGGGCCGCCGGCATGGACGTGCTCAGCCTGCCCGCGGTCGAACGCCGTGACGCCCGTGAGCCGGCCGCCGGGGCGGATTTCGAGCGGGTGCGCGCTCGTGTGTACGCCGAGTTGTCAGCCGTCAGCGCCTTCCCCGTGGAGCAGTTGACGGATGAGCTGAACATCGTCCAAGAGCTGGGCTTCGACTCCCTGATGACCACCGAGCTGCTGGTGCGGCTTCGGCGGGCCTTCCCGGAGGTCGCCGAGAGCGTCACGGAGGGATTCATTCCCCGGCAGCCCACCATCGCCCAGGCGGTCGAGGCGATGGCCGAACTGCTCAAGGTGGATCGGGGGGCCCCGATCGCGACTGCCGTCCTGTCCGCGGCGGCCTTCCCGGCCCGCGCCGAGGGTGCCGTGAGTACCTTGTCGAATGGCCGCGTCGCTGTCGAGTGCGCTGCGACGGCGTTGCCGCACGGGCATTCGCAGTTCGCCGCCGAGGGCGGGGTGGCCGTGGCCGATCCGGTCCCGGCGGCGGCGGTGCGGACCGAGAGCCGTATCGAGGACTTCCCCGAACTCCTTGAGATGGAGGGACGCCGGGCCTCCATCGGACGCAGCCCGTACTTCCTGCTGCACGAAGGCACGCTGCGGGACACCACCCGGATCGAGGGCCGGGAGTTGATCTCCTTCTCCGGATACAACTACCTCGGCCTGTCCGGCCACCCGAAGGTCGCAGCGGCTGTCAAGGAGGCCGTCGATCGATACGGTACATCGGTTTCGGCGAGCCGTTTCCTGTCCGGCGACCGGCCACTGCACCGCGAGCTGGAGTCGGAACTCGCCGCGCTGAACGGTTGCGAAGCGGCCATCGCGCTCGTCAGTGGGCACGCCACCAACGTGAGCGTGATCGGCCACCTCATGGGCCCCGACGACCTGATCCTGCACGACGGCCTCGCGCACGACAGCATCCTGCAGGGCTGCAACCTCTCCGGGGCAAGGCGCCGCCCCTTCCCGCACAACGACATGGCGGCGCTCGACGTGATGCTCGGGAGGATCAGGCACCACTACCGCCGTGTCCTGATCGTGGTCGAGGGCGTCTACAGCATGGATGGCGACATCGTCGACCTGCCGGCCCTCATCGAGGTCAAGCAGCGGCACGGTGCCATGGTGATGATCGACGAGGCGCACAGCATCGGCGTTGTGGGGCCCCGCGGCGGCGGAGTCGGCGATCACTTCGCCGTGGACCGCTCGGCCGTGGACCTGTGGTCGGGCACATTGTCGAAATCTCTGGCGGGCTGCGGCGGCTACGTGGCCGGTACGGCACGCGTCGTCGACTACCTCAAGGCCTCCGTTCCCGGGTTCGTCTACAGCGTGGGCATGACCCCGGCGAATGCGGCAGCCTCACTCGCCGCACTCCGGGTCTTGCGTGAGGAGCCGGAGCGGCTGCAGCGGTTGCGTGAGAACGCGGATCACTTCCTGCAACTGGCCCGGCAGGCCGGGATCGACACAGGCGACAGCTTCGGTTCGCCGGTCATCCCCGCCATCGTCAAGGACTCCTCCAAGGCCCTCCGCCTGTCGGCAGCGCTGTTCGACGCGGGGATCAGCGTCAACCCGATTCTTCATCCGGCAGTGGCGGAGGAGTTGACGCGGCTCCGGTTCTTCGTCACCAGCGAGCACACCGCGCAGCAGATCGAGTCCTCCGTGTCCGTACTCGCTTCCCACTGTCACTCGTTGAACAGCTGAACTCCCGGCGTCCCCGGACACGCGGACGCCCCGACCGAGAAGTCCACACGCGAATCGAGGAGCAGTCTCCGGTGAAGCCTCCCCCAGTATCGTCCCCCGAGGCCATGACGGGGACAGCGACCATCACGTCCGGTGAGACGTCCGGCAGCACGTCGCCCCCGGGCCGGCCGGCGCGCCTTCCACTGCCGCTGCGCCGCCCTCGCGCTGTCCTCACGGCCTGGCTGTTCCTCGTCGTCCTGGCCGGGATCGTCGCGGGCGGCACGCTCGACGTACTGAAAACCGGTGGATTCGACGATCCGTCATCGGATTCCGCCGCGGCCACGGGGTTGCTTCGGGACAAGTTCCCCGCTGCACAGCCCAACCTGTTCGTGCTCGTACGGGACAAGGGCGGGGACGCGGACAGTACGGCGTCCACCCGTGCCGGACGCTCCCTGCTCGAGAAGTTGTCCCGTGAGCGCGGCGTGCACATCGTGGCCTCGTACTACCGAACCCCCGACCCGGCGCTCCGCTCGGCCGACGGTGCGGTGGGCCTGACCGCGGTCACCGTCGCCGGCGACCAGGATGCCGCCGACCGCAAGGCCAAGGACCTCCACACCAGCCTCGCCGGAGAGCGCAATGACGTCGAGGTGCGCTTCGGCGGCATCACCCAGATCAACAACGATCTCAACGACCGGACCGAGCAGGACCTCAAGCTCGCCGAGTCGGTGGCAATTCCGCTGACGTTGTTGCTGCTGGTCCTGGTCTTCCGAGGTGTCGTCGCGGCGCTGCTGCCACTGGCCGTCGGGGTGTCGGCCATCGTCGGGGCGATGGCGGTGCTGTGGTGCCTGGCCCAGCTGACCTCGGTCTCGGTGTTCTCCACCAATCTGATCACCGCCCTTGGTCTCGGTCTCGCGGTGGACTACAGCCTGCTGATCGTGGCCCGCTACCGACAGGAACGCGCCATCGACGGCGACGACATGGCGGCGTTGCTGCGCACCCTGCGTACAGCGGGCCGCACAGTGGTCTTCAGCGCCGCGATCGTGGCCAGCGTGCTGCTCACATTGCTGGTCTTCCCTCTGTACTTCCTGCGGTCGTTCGCGTTCGCGGGCGTGGCGACCGTGGCGATCACGGTTTTGGGCGCGCTGGGACCGCTGCCCGCCATGCTCCTGCTGTTGGGGAAGCGGGTCGACAAGTGGCGCGTGCTGCCGACGCGCGCCGAGCAGGTCGCTCCCGAGCGCCGGCTGTGGGGCCGCATTGCCGGGGGCTCGATGCGCCGCCCCGCGTTGTGGGGCTTGCTGGCGACCATCGGGCTGCTGGTGCTCGCCCTGCCGCTGGGCCACGCGCAGTTCGGCATCCCGGACGAACGCGCCCTGCCAAAGAACACCGAGAGCCGACAGGCGGCCGAGGCACTGCGTACGGGCTTTGCCGACAGCGCCGGCGGTGACACGATCAGCGCGGTGGCGCGGGCATGGGACCGGGACCCCTCGGGAACCGACATGGCCACGTACGCCCGGACGCTCTCCCTTGTGCCCGGTGTCGACCGGGTGGACAGCCCTGCCGGCCGCTTCGTCCACGGCAGGCCACAAGCCGTGACCCCAGGGGCGGACAGCGCGGCGGTGGCCCTGCGCAACGATCGGAGCGTACGGCTCGACCTGCACACCCGTGTCGTGCCCTACTCCCCTCAGGGCAGCCAACTGGCCGAGAGGGTGCGCGCGGTCCCGGTGCCCGGTCATCGGGAGGTGTACATCGCGGGACTGGCCGCGCAACTGGTCGATACAACGGACGCGTTGGCCGATGGGCTGCCTTGGGCACTCGGCCTGACCGCGCTGATCACCCTGGTGCTGCTTCTGCTGGCCACCGGCAGCGTGCTCCTGCCGGTCAAGGCGGTTCTGCTCAATGCCCTCGGGCTGGCGGCAGTCGTCGGTGCGATGGTGTGGATCTTCAACGACGGTCATCTGTCCGGTCTCCTCGGCTTCACCCCGTCGCCGCTGGCCATCACGATGCCGGTACTCCTGGTGTGCGTGGCGTACGCACTGTCCATGGACTACGAGATCTTCCTTCTGTCCCGTATCAAGGAACGGCACATCGCCGGAGACCCCACTGAACTGTCGGTCCGCGCCGGCCTCGGCGAAAGCGGCCCCCTCATCAGCGCTGCCGCGGGTCTGCTGGCCGTCTCCTTCTTCGCCATCGCCCTGTCCGGAGTCTCCCTGGCCAAGTTCTTCGGTCTTGGCACCGGCATCGCGATCCTCCTGGACGCCGTGCTGATCCGCGGAGTGCTGGTCCCGGTGTTCTTCCGGCTGGCCGGCCCCCGGGCCTGGTGGGCCCCGGATTCCGTGAAAAGGCTGACTCGCAGGATCGAGATGGCCTCCGGCCACTGACCGTCCTGTCGGCAAAGGGCGATGCCTCGAGGCCTCATGAGGCATCGCCAGGCAACCTGCACGCCTCCGAGCCCCGCTCCGTGGGCAACGCACCCAGCCGCCAATGGGGGAGTCTGCGGATCCAGAGCGTCACCTGGGCAGCCGTCCAGGCGGGCGACCGGAAATTTCTGATGATAGCCAGGACCTGGGGGGTCGTCAGGTCGAGTGAGAAACAACGGTCAAGGAGCCCGCCGATGCGAATTTCCTTGCGGCGAACAGCGTCCGTCGCCCTGATAACTGCCCTTCCCGCCCTTGCCCTGGTGGCGCCCCTCCCGAGCGCGGCGGAACCGCGGCCCGGCCCCTCGGGAGCGATCCCCGGGCAGTACATCGTCACCTTGGACCCGGGTACCGCGCCGATTGCCGTCCTTGACGGACTGGGTGTCAAGCCGCTGTTCACCTACCGGCACGCGCTGTCCGGCTTCGCCGCCAGGCTCACCGCCGGGCAACTGCAGCGGGTGCGTGCCGCGCCGGGTGTCGACGAGGTGGAGCAGGACGCCGTGGTGACCATCCCGCTCGGCGAGGACGCCCCTGCCGACAGCGACCTGGAGCCCCCGCCCCCGGTGGGCGGCCCCGACGAGCCCTCGGGACCGGTGGACTTCCCCCAGGAGACGTACACACCCGACGCCCCGTCAGCCGATCCCGGGCCGCCGGGCGAGGCACCCCCGGTGCCGGAGGAGGTGGCGCCGAAGAAGGAGGCCGAACCGGAGCAGTCGTCGCCCGATCCCGCACCGATGGCCGCGCCGCCGTCACCGTGGCCCGGGACCAAGCCGGTGCCCCCGGTGTACGCACCCTTGCCTGCCGCGCCCTCGGCTCCGGCCTCCGGTGCCGCGCGGGCGAAGGGAGTGCGCGGGCTGGGCGGCTTCACACCCTGGGGCCTGACCCGGATCAACAACCGGGCCCTCGACGGATTCGGTTACTCCGTCCGGGCCACCGGCGCGAAGGTGACCTCGTACATCGTCGACAGCGGCATCGAGTTCTCCCACCCGGACTTCGGGGGGCGGGCCGTGCCCGGCTACGACGCCATCGGGGACGGTCTGGACGGCGGGGACTGCAACGGCCACGGCACCCATGTGGCGGGCACCGTCGGCGGCAGTTACACGGGCGTGGCCCGCAAGACGACCCTGGTGTCGGTGCGGGTCTTCCCCTGCGTCGGTCGTACGGCGAACTCCGCAGTCGTCGCCGGCATCGACTGGGTCGCCGGGCACGCGAGGAAGCCCGCGGTGGCGAACCTGTCCTTCGCCGGGCGCTGGTCGCTCGCCACCAACCGTGCGGTGGAGGGGCTGGCCAGGGCCGGGATCTTCCCGGTGGCCGCGGCAGGCAACGAGAACGTCAACGCGTGCTTCGTCTCTCCGGCGAGTTCGCAGTCGGCGTTCACGGTCGGCGCGATCGACCAGGAGGACCGCAGGGCCTGGTTCAGCAATTGGGGTACCTGCGTGGACATCCACGCGCCGGGTATGGGCATCCTGTCCGCTTACCTCAACGGGAGCTTCCGCGACCTGGACGGCACGTCGATGGCCGCCCCGCACGTCACCGGGATCGCCGCCCTGTACAAGGACACCCACGGTGACGCGTCCTTCGCGACGCTGAGCGAGTGGCTCACCGGCCACGCGATCCGCAACGTGCCCATCGACGGCGGTTACGGCACCGCCCGGCTGAGCGCCTTCACCAACGGTCTGTGACGCCCGCCCCGACCAGAGGCCGCCGGAGGGAGTACCTCCGGCGGCCTCGGACGGGTGGGGCCTGCGTCAGCGGTTGACGCAGTAGTTGCCGGTCGTCGGGTTGAGCAGGGACCAGTGGTTGTGCCCGTTGCCGCAGTGGTTGATCGGGATGTTGATCGGGTGCTGGATGACGTTGCCGCTCAGGATGCCGGGAGAGCCGACGGCGATGGCCGAGGCGTAGGCGCCGCTGAAGCCGTAGCCGTCGTAGCCCTTGTCGTAGCTCTTGCCGTAGCCCTTGCCGTAGTCGTCGGCGAGAGCGCCGGCGGCCGAACCGAGGACGAGGGCACCGGCGGCGATCGTCGTGGCGACGGCCTTCGAGAAACGGATCACGTTCATGCCTTTCATGCTTGATGGGACCAAAGGTCGTGATCAGGTCAACGAGCGTTTTTGCCCCGAGGTGCGCGCTATCACCCGAATAGTCGTACCGGATTTGGATTCCCTGTGGCGAATCGTCGGTTTTTCGGGCTCCGGGCGGCCGTTCGGCGCACCAGGAGCGGTGGGGCGCGGCCGCCGATGTGGCGGTGGGGCACATGGTTCTCGCCGCCACCGCACGTACCCGACGACCCGGCGCCCGCACCGCACGCGTCGTGGCCGCACCGGCCACCGGCGGGCCCTCCCGGTGCTGGTCCTGCGCAACCTCCCGCGGCGCGACTGCGTCCGCCGCCCGACCGGCGCCGCCGACCCGGCCGCCTACCGCCGCTGGATCACCGGCGTCTCCGGCGGCATCGGCGGCCGTGCGGCCCTGGTGGTCCTCGAACCGGCCGCGGTCGCCGGTCTGGTGGCCGGCTGAGGGGGAGCCGCCCCCGTACCGCCCCCGGGCCGGGCGGCGCTGCCGGCCGAGGCCGTGGGGCTCCTCAAGGCGCGTACCGGTACCCGGGTCCACCTCGACGCGGGGAACCCGGGGCGGGTCCCCGACCTGCGCCGGCTTCGCCGCGGCGCTGCGGCTCGCCGGGATCGGCCGGGCCGACGGCTTCGCGCTGAACGTCGCCGGCTTCCACACCACCGGGGTCAGCACGGAGTACGGCGACCGGCTGTCCGGGCTGCTCGGCGGCGCCCACTACGTCATCGACACCAGCCGCAACGGCAAGGGCCCCTGGGCGGCGGTACGCAGGGACGCGCAGTCCTGGTGCAATCCGCCGGACCGGGCGCTCGGCCCCGCGCCCACGGTGCGTACCGGCAGTCCGCTGGTGGACGCGTACCTGTGGGTGAAACAGCCCGGTGAGTCCGACGGCGCCTGCCGGGGGGTGCCGCCCGAGGGGCACTGGTGGGCGGCGTACGCGCTCGAACCGGCCCGGGAGGCCGGGCGGCGCCCGGCGGCACGGGCGTTGCGACCCGCCCCCGCCGTACCCACCTGGACCCCGTCGGCGTCCGCCCCCGCTTCGGCGGCCGCCCCGCCCTTGTCGGCTGCCCCGCCCTCGGTGGCTGCCCCGGCTCCGGCGTCCGCCCCGGCTTCGGTGGCCGTTCCCTCCACCTCCCCCTCGGCCGTGCCGTCCGGACCCGCGGCGCCCGGCGGGAGCCGAGGAGGACGAAGCGAGGACGAAGCGAGGACGGCCGCCCGTACCGGGCGGCCGTCCTCGTGTGCCGGGCCCTGCCGTGTTCCTCAGCGCCGCACCATGTGGTGCCGAACCGCCGCCATGCGGGCGGAGGCGCGCTGCCTGGGCGCGCGGTGCCGGCCCCTGGCCGTACGCCGGGCCCGTCGTGCCCGCCGTGCGGCCAGGGCGCCCGCCACCCGGCGCCGCAGCACGCTGCACCGCCAGACCAGCAGCGGGACCAGGGAGGTCAGCAGCGCGATCGCGGCCCAGACGCGCATCGCCGGGTGGGCGTGGCCGCGGGGGACCGAGGCGAGCAGCGAACCGGCGACCAGGGCCGCCCACAGCAGGTGGACGCGGAAGGTGGCGAGCCGGTCCGGGCGGGCCGGGTCGCCCCCGGCCGCGGCGAGCCGGCCCGGCGGGTGCCGGAGCACCGTCGTCACGAGGGAGAGCACGTGGAGCGGGGCGGACACCGCGGACATCAGCAACCCCGCGACGCCGAAGGACCCCTTCGGCCGGTGGGGGCCGGCGTTGCGCCCACGGGTCCCCAGGCACAGGGCGATCCGGAACGCGACGGCGGTGCCGTGGAGCGCCAGCCACACCGTGGGGTCGAAGGGGGCGCCGGAGGCGCCGAGCCCCAGGAAGAGCACGCAGGCCAGCGCGGAGAGGATCCAGCCGAGGCCCGAGAGGGGGTAACGGGCGGCCGTCAGCGTGTAGGTGAGCAGGCTGCCGGGCCGCAGCTTCCACGGGGCCTTCCAGAACTGCCGCAGGAGGGACTCGTGGGCGTCGCGGCCGCGGCGCAGCTCCTGGGCGAAGAAGCCGTTCCAGGAGGACGGTCCCCGGCCGACGGCCACCACGTCCGGGGTGTGGACCGAGCGCCACTTGCGGCCGGTGGCGGGGTTGCGGCGGGCGTGGATCTCCAGCCCGGTGGCCAGGTCGCCGGCGGCGGAGTCGTACATCCCGCCGGCCTGCCGCAGCGCCGAGACGCGGACGACGTCGGTGGTGCCGGTGAACAGGGCGGAGCCGTAGCGGTTGCCGGCCCGCTGCGCGGAGGCGTGGACGAGGAAGCGGTGGCTCTCGGCGGCCCTCGTCACGGCGGTGTCGTGGTCGCCGTGGACCTGCGGCCCGACGACGAAGGCGACGTCCGGGTCCCGGAAGTAACCGAGCATCCGCTCCAGGTAGTGGGGGAGCGGGACCTGGCCGGTGCCGACGCAGGCGGTGAACTCGTAGTCGTCGCCGTGGGCGTCGAGCCAGGCGTTGTGGTCGCCGTGCCGGGCGCCGGCGCGCAGGGCGCCCTTGGGGTGGTTCCAGCGCGCGACGCCCTTGCGGGTGAAGTGCCGTACGCCCAGCGTCTCGCAGAGCCGCCGGACCTCCGGGTCGTCGTCCTGGTCCAGCAGCCATACGTCGACGGGGCCGTCGTGCCGGACGCGTACCGCGCCCTCCAGCGTGGCCCGCAGCCCCTCCAGGGACTCCCCGCCCGCGGCGGAGGAGGCCAGGAGGGCGACCCGGGTGCCCGGCGCCGGGGCGACCGGGACCGGGTCGCGGGCGACCAGGGTGGCATGGGCGTGGGCCAGGACGGCGACCAGGCGGAGGAGTTCGAGGAGGCCGAGGGAGACCAGCATCGCGGTGTCCGCGACGTGCGCCCACTGCGGCGCGGTCTCGCGGGCCGTCCAGTGGCGCGGCTGCACGAGCCAGACCAGCACGCCCAGCGAGGCCAGGGGCGCGGCGGTGAGCAGCAGCCAGGTGCGGATCCGGTGCCCTTCGCGGGAGATCAGGCTGCGGTACCTGACCCGGTACAGCACCCCTGGCCGCGGGGGGTCGTTGAGGGGGCCGGCGAGCGTCCCGTGGCGCGCGTAGTCGTAGCGGCGGGGGGCGCCGGGGACCGGGGCCGGCCGGTCGCCGTCGCCGGTGGCCGGTGAGGGGACGAGCCCGCCGGGCCGGGTGGGCGTCTTGCGCATGCTGCTGGGCGTGATCGTCACGGCGACCCCGTAGGAGGAGAGAGGTGAAGGAATCACCGAAAGGTGGGAAACCGGTGCAAAGCCCCTGATGGGCACTGAGAAAGTAGCAAAGGGCCCTAGAGTTATCCGACAAGCAGACAATCGGCGTGGCGTGGTGCGTGGCCATTGCCCGTCACGACCTGGCGCGGATACGCTGCGTTCGCGATACCGATCGTTATACGGAATATCGAACAGGCGCCGGAGAGAGCGAGCAGAGATGGGACGTCTCGTACCCGCCGTGACCAGAGCCCTGGACATCCTGGAGCTCTTCCTCGAAGGCGACGGCACGATGTCCGCGCCCGAGATCACCCGCAGGCTGGGTCTGCCGCGCACCACCGTGCACGAGCTGGTGACGACCCTCGCCGCGCGCAACTACCTGGTGCCGCAGCCCGGTCAGTCCGGCCGCTACCGCCTCGGCGTGCGCACGTACCAGCTCGGCAGCCGCTACGCCGAGCAGCTGGACCTCGCCGCCGAGGGGCAGCAGGTGGCCCGTTCGGTCGCGGAGACCTGCGACGAGACGGTGCACGTGGCGATCCTGGAGGGCACCGACGTCATCTACATCGCCAAGGTGGACAGCACCCACGCGGTCCGGATGGTGTCGGCGGCCGGGCGCAGGCTGCCCGCGCACTGCACCTCCGTCGGCAAGATGCTGCTGGCCTCGCTGCCCCCGGACGCCCTCGACGAACGCCTGCCCGGCGACGGGCCGCTGCCCGCGATGACCGAGCACAGCATCACCTCGGCCGGCGAACTGCGGCGCCAGCTCGGTGCGGTGCGCGAGCGGGGGGTCGCCGTCGAGCGGCGCGAGTCCAACCCGGACGTCTCCTGCGTCGCCGCCCCGGTCCGCAACTCGGCGGGACGGGTGGTGGCCGCGCTCAGCATCTCCGTGCCGATGATCCGCTGGACCGAGGAGCGCCGGGCCGAGCTGGAGGAACTGGCCGTCAAGGGGGCCGCCGAGCTGTCCGAGCGCCTCGGGCACCGGGGCGGTGCGCGATGAGCGGGGTCGAACTCGCCCTCAAGGCCGGGGCGCGGCTCGGCGAGGGCCCCACCTGGGACCCGGTCGGCGCGCGGTTGCTGTGGGTGGACATCCTCGCCTCCCGGGTGCACTGGTACGACCCGGCCGGCGGCGGCGCGTCGGTGATGGCGACCGGGCAGCACGTCGGCGCGGCCAAGCCGCGCGCGGCCGGCGGCGTCGTGGTGAACCTGCGCGACGGCGTGGGGCTGTACGACGCGGACGGCGCCTTCCGCTGGCTGCACCGCGACCCCGTCCCCGGCCGGCGGGCCAACGACGCCGCCGTGGACGCCGCGGGCACCCTGTGGGCCGGCACCATGCGCTACGACGAGGCGCCCGGCGGCGGGACCCTGCGCCGGGTGGCCCCGGACGGCACGGTCGAGCCGGTGCTGGACGACGTGACCGTCAGCAACGGCACCGACTGGAGCCCCGACGGCTCCCTCATGTACTACGTGGACAGCCCGACCCGGCGCGTCGACGTCTTCGACGTCGACCGGGACACCGGACTCGTCCGCGGGCGGCGGCCGTTCGCGGAGGTCGAGGAGGCCGCGGGTCTCCCGGACGGCCTCACCGTGGACGCCGAGGGCTGCGTCTGGGTGGCCCTGTGGGACGGGGCCGCCGTCCGCCGCTACACCCCGCGGGGGGACCTGGACCGGGTCGTGGAGGTGCCGGTACGGCGGCCCACCGCCTGCGCCTTCGGCGGCCCGTCGCTGACCGATCTCTACATCACCTCCGCGAGCACGGGCCTTGACGCCCGGGAGCTGGCGGAGCGGCCCCTGTCGGGATCGCTGCTGGTGGTGCCGGGAGCCGGGCAGGGGATGCCCGATGTGCCGTTCGGTGGTTGATTCCGTGGTGGTTCGGGGTTGATTCGGGGCTGATCGGCCCCTAAACCCGCATGTCCCGGGTTTCACAGAGGTTTCACGGGATCGACGGTCAACTCATATGTACGTCGTATCGTCGCGTCCCATACGCTGCCAGGGCAATGGACTACTGCGCAGCATGCCGACGGCACATCAACGGCGCCCTTTCTTGCCCGGGGTGCGGAACGCCCGCTCACCAACTCGGTGCGCACGGGCCTGCCGACGCGCCCGTGCAGGAGCCCGGGACCGACGGGGGCGAGACCGCCGCACCACCCGAGGGCGGTCGTGCGGAACGCCGCAAGGCCGAGGGGCGGGGCTCCGCGGAGAGCTCCTCGCGCCGTTCCGGCAGCCGGGCCCGCACCCGCCGCGTCCGTACCCGCCGCCGCTCGCGGCTGCTGGTCGGCACCCTGGTGGGCGCCGCGATCGTGCTCGTCGGCTGGAGCGTGGCGGAACTCCCGCTCGCCGGCTACGTGACGGGTGCGAGTTCGGCCGCCTCGGACGACACGCGGACCGACGGCGCCTCCCCGAGCCCGACCTCCTCGCCCGGGGGCGACACCTCCGGGGACCCGGCGGCACCCGCCTCCGACGCCCCGGCGTCCGAGAGCGCGAGCGCCTCCGCGTCGCCCAGCGCCTCGGAGAGCGACAAGGAGTCGCCGTCCCCCTCGGCCTCGGCCTCCGCCTCGGTCAGCCACCCGCCCGCCGGCTCCGGGACCAAGCCCCCCGCCGGCGGGGGGCCCACCACCTCGGCGCCGCAGAACTCGAGCCCGGCGTCCGCGCCCCCCACGCACACGCCGAAGCCGACGCCCTCCTGCACCCGGTTCCTGTGGTGGTGCACCTGACGGGCACCGGGCCCGTCCTCCCCGGCTCGTCCACCGACCCGCTCCGACCCGCTCCCTCCTGCGGCCCCACCGGCCGTCGCCGCGGTGTGCGACGGGACACGCCCATGCCGATTTATTTGACTTCCTCAAACATCCAGGCTCATGGTTAGTTAAGAACCTAAAGCTTTGGAGGCGTTCCCCCATGCCGAAGAGCCGTGAATGGCACCTGGTCGCCCGCCCGCACGGGTGGCCGAAGCCCGAGGACTTCGCGCTGCGCGAGACCGAGGTCCCCGAGCCCGGACCCGGTGAGATCCTCGTGCGCAACCTCTTCGTGTCGGTCGACCCCTACATGCGGGGCCGTATGAACGACGCGAAGTCGTACGCGGAGCCGTACCGGCTGGACAAGCCGATGCACGGCGGCGCGGTCGGCCGGGTCGTCGCCTCGGGCGCGGAGGGCTTCGCCCCCGGCGACCACGTGCTGCACTTCCTCGGCTGGCGTGAGTACGCCCTGGTCAACGCGGAGACCGCGGTCAAGGTCGACCCCGACCTCGCCCCGCTGAGCACCTACCTGGGCGTGCTCGGGATGACCGGTCTCACCGCCTACGCGGGCCTGTTGCGCGTCGCCGGCCTCAAGGAGGGCGACGCGGTCTTCGTCTCCGGCGCGGCGGGCGCGGTCGGCAGTCAGGTCGGCCAGATCGCCAAGCTCAAGGGTGCCTCCCGGGTGATCGGCAGCGCCGGTTCGGACGAGAAGGTCAAGCTCCTCGTCGAGGAGTACGGCTTCGACGCCGCCTTCAACTACAAGGACGGCCCCGTGGCCGAGCAGTTGGCGGCGGCCGCGCCCGACGGCATCGACGTCTACTTCGACAACGTGGGCGGCGAGCACCTCGAGGCGGCCATCGGCGCCCTCAACCTGCGTGGCCGGGTGGCCGTCTGCGGCATGATCGCCCTCTACAACGCGACCGAGCCCGCCCCCGGCCCCCGCAACCTGTCCCGGCTCATCCAGAACCGGCTGCGCATCGAGGGCTTCCTCGTCGGCGACCACTACGACCTGCAGCCGCAGTTCGTCCAGGAGGTCGGCGGCTGGATCCGCGAGGGCAGGCTGCGCTACCGCGAGACCGTCGTCGACGGGATCGAGAACAACCTGGAGGCCTTCCTCGGCGTCCTGCGCGGCGACAACACCGGGAAGATGCTGGTGCGTCTGCCCGAGTAGCAGCGGGCGGCATACGGGGACGAGGGGCGTGCCCGGGCGGGTGCGCCCCTCATTCGCCGCCGGGTTCCCCGCCGTCGCGGGCCGGGTCGAGCAGGGCGACGAAGCGCCGGAAGAGCGCCGGCATGTCCACCTCGCCGGGGTCGTGCAGCCACTGCAGCTGCAGACCGTCCATGACGGCCACGAGCAACGCGGCGGCCTGCTCGGGCGTGAGGCCGCCGGGCAGCGTCCCGCCGTACTCGGCGCGCAGCGAGTCGGCGGCCCAGCGGCGCACCCGCGTGTAGCGGTCCCTGAAGTACTCCCGCGCGGGATGGTCCTCGGTGACGCTGTCGCCGGCGAGCACGCTGAAGACCTGGACGACGCCCGGCCGGGTGGCGTTGTACTCGACCAGGTTGGCCACCATCTCCATCGGCCAGGCCGTGCCGTGCAGCGCCGCCGAGGCCATGTCCCACCGGTCGCGGACCTCGAGCACCGCGACGAGCAGGGCCTCCTTGGTCGGGAAGTAGTGGAGCAGTCCCTGCTGCGTGAGCCCGACCCGCTCCGCGACGGCGGCCAGCGAAGCCCCCCGGTAGCCGCGTTCTGCGATCACTTCGAGGGCGGCCCGGATGATCTCCGCCTTGCGGTCCTCGTTGCGGACCGCGCGGCCGAGTCCCCGGCCGCGGTCGTTGGCCGTCACAGGCGTGAGCCTAGCCCGGTGCCGGGTACGGGGCTGAAAGTAACGAAAAGGTGACGACACCTACCGATCAACAGGGCACGGGTCGGAGGATGGCGACCAGTCAGGCAGGCAGGCGACGGGTTGTCACGTCCTCACGAAGGAGTCCACCCCATGAGCGACACCTCCGGAACCCCGCTCGACGACGCGGTCGAACGCGCGCTGGGCAAGCTCGACCTCGACGCGAAGGCACGGCTGCTGGCCGGGCAGGACATGTGGTCGCTGCCGGCGCTGCCCGAGATCGGACTGGGCTCGCTGGTCATGTCGGACGGGCCCATCGGGGTGCGCGGCGTGCGCTGGACCGCGGACGACCCCTCGATCGCGCTGCCCAGCCCCACGGCGCTCGCCGCCACCTGGGACCCCGCCCTCGCCCGCCGCACCGGGCGGCTGCTCGCCCAGGAGGCCCGCCGCAAGGGCGTGCACGTCCTGCTCGCGCCGACCGTCAACCTGCACCGTTCGCCGCTGGGCGGACGGCACTTCGAGGCGTACTCCGAGGATCCGTACCTCACCGGTGAGATCGGCACCGGCTACGTCGCGGGCGTCCAGGACGGCGGGGTCGGCACGACCGTCAAGCACTTCGTCGCCAACGACGCCGAGACCGAGCGCTTCACCGTCGACAACGTCATCGGCGAGCGCGCCCTGCGCGAGCTCTACCTCGCGCCCTTCGAGGCCATCGTCAGGAACGCCCGGCCCTGGGGCGTCATGGCCGCCTACAACTCCGTCAACGGCACCACGATGACCGAGCACCACCGGTTGCAGAACGAGGTGCTGCGCGAGGAGTGGGGCTTCGACGGCTTCGTCGTCTCCGACTGGGCGGCCGCCCGGGACACCGCCGCCGCCCTCGCCGGCGGCCTCGACGTGGCCATGCCGGGACCGCGCACCGTCTACGGGCAGGCACTGGCCCGCGCGGTGCGCGAGGGCCGCGTCGAGGAGTCCGCCGTGGACACGGCGGTACGCAACGTGCTGCGGCTCGCCGCCCGGGTGGGCCTGCTGGCGGACACCCCCGCGGCGGTGCCCGCCGACCGGATCCCCGCCGCGATCGACGGCCCCGCGCTCGCCCGGGAGATCGCCCGCCGCTCCTTCGTCCTGGTGCGCAACGAGCCGCGCGGCGGGCGGCCCGTCCTGCCGGTCGACCCCGCCGCGGTGCGCGGGATCGCGCTCATCGGCGCGGCCGCGCGTGACGCCCGGGTGCTCGGCGGCGGGTCCGCGCAGGTCTTCCCCGCCCATGTGGTCGCGCCGCTGGACGGCCTGCGCGCGGCGCTGCCGGAGGGCGCCCCCTTGGCCTACGCCGTGGGTGCCGACCCCAACGAGGAACTCGCGCCCGCCGGGCCCGGCTTCGCGCTGCGCGCGGTCTGCCGGGACGCCGCGGGCGAGGTCCTCGGCACCTGCACGCTGCCCGGGGGCCACGTGCAGTGGATGGGCGGCGACCTGCCCGACGGAGTGACCCACGACGCCCTGCACTCCGTCGAGGTGACCGGCACCTTCACCCCCCGCGAGAGCGGCGCCCACCACTTCGGCACCCGGGGGCTGGGCGGCTTCCGGCTCGTCGTGGACGGCGCGCCGGTCTACGAAGGGACCCAGGCCGCCGGCCCCGAGTCCGGCCCCTTCGAGGGGATGTTCGGCGCGCCCGTCGAACGCGGCCGGGTCGGACTGACCGCCGGGGTGCCCGTCGAGGTCTCACTGACCCACGTCCTGCCCCGGGACGGCAGGGGACCGGTCCGGGCGGTGGTCTTCTCGCTCGTCCACGGCGAACCGCAGCGGGACGGGGACGAGTTGATCGCGGAGGCGGTCGCGGCGGCGCGGGCGGCGGAAGTGGCGGTGGTCGTGGTCGCGACCACCGAGCGGGTCGAGAGCGAGGGCTTCGACCGCGCGGACCTGCGGCTGCCGGGCCGTCAGGACGAACTCGTGCACGCGGTGGCCGCGGTGAACCCCCGGACGGTGGTCGTGGTGAACGCCGGCTCGCCGGTGGAGATGCCGTGGCGCGAGGAGGTCGCCGCGGTGCTGATCGGGTGGTTCCCCGGGCAGGAGGCCGGCGCGGCGCTCGCCGACGTCCTCCTCGGCGCCGCCGAGCCCGGCGGCCGGCTGCCCACCACCTGGCCGGCCCGGCTGGCCGACGCCCCGGTCGGCGAGGTCGTGCCCCGGGACGGGGTCCTGCGCTACGACGAGGGCGTCTTCATCGGCTACCGCGCCTGGGAGCGGGCCGGGGCGGAGCCCGCGTACCCGTTCGGGCACGGGCTCGGCTACACCGACTGGGCCTACGAGGACGCCTCCTTCGCACCGGCGGAGGGGCCGGACGCGGACGGCGGGCGAGGCCCCCTGGGGACGCTCACCGTACGGCTGCGCAACACCGGTGACCGGCCCGGGCGGGAGGTCGTCCAGGTCTACCTGGCGGCGCCCGCGGGCGAGGACCCGGCGGGCGGGCGCCCGGCCCGCGTCCTGGCCGGATTCCTCCCGGTCGAGCTTCCGGCGGGCGCCGTGACGGAGGCCCGGATCGCGCTGCCCCGCCGTGCCGCGCAGATCTGGGACCCCTCGGAGGGTGACTGGCGCACTCTTGCGGGTACGTACACCGCCGAGGTCGCGCGCAGCGTCGCCGACCGCCGTCTCACGGTGCCGGTGGCCGTGGGCGGCTGACCCACCACCCCGGGGAGGTCCCTGACACCCTCCCCGGGGTGCGGGGTCGTCGTCGCCCGGCCCGGGGACGCCCGCCGTGTGATGACGGATCGTCAGGCTCCGTTCCGGGCACGGTCCCCCGGCCGGCCCCCGCCCGATTGCGGGCCGCCTCCCGTGACGTGACGCTCGTGCCAACCGCACCCCACTCCGGGCGTCCACCCGAGGAGCAGCGATGACGGCACGTACGCGCACCCGTCCGGTCCTGGCCGGCGTGGCACTCGTCCTGGCCGGCGCGTCCGCGCTGCTGACCGGCTCCGCGCGGGCCGGCGAACCGCCCGCGCCCGCCGTCGCCGGCTGCACGGTGAACGGCCGGACGGTCACCGGGGGCGTCGTCACCGGTACCGAGGGTTTCGACGAGATCGACTGCCCGGGCGGCGTCCCCGCGGGCGTCGTGGTCGCCGGGGGCGGCGGCGTCGACGTCATCACGGTCCACGGCGGCAACGCGGGGACCGTCGACGGCGGCGGCGGGGCCGACATGATCGAGATCAACGGCGAGAACAGCGGCCGGGTCACCGGCGGCGACGGCGACGACCTCGTCGACCTGATCGGCGACGCCGGGGCCAACTCCGGCACCGTGGGCGGCGGACCGGGCGACGACGTGCTCTTCCTGAAGGCCGAGGACATCGCCGGCACCGGTGTCGTCACCGGCGACACGGGCTCCGACGTCTGCCTCTTCGACCCGGACCCCTCGGGCCCCCGCGACTGCGAGGTCATGGTCTGAGCCCCACCGGCCGCGCGCGGTTCGCATACCCTGTCGCGCATGCGAGATCTTGCCAACGGGATACGGCTCTTCGTGGACGGCCAGCGCTGGGTGCTCCGGCACGGCCGCTGGTTCGGCTTCGGGCTGCTGCCGGCGCTGATCACCCTCGTCGGCTACGTGGCGGCACTGGTCGTCCTCGCCTTCTGGGCCGACGACGCGACCGCCTGGGCCACGCCCTTCGCCGACGACTGGGACTCGCCCTGGCGCGGCCTGTTCCGCGGGCTGCTCACCGCGGTCGCCTTCGGCGGCGGCCTGCTGCTGGCGGTGATCTCCTTCACCGCGGTGACGCTCCTGGTCGGCCAGCCCTTCTACGAGTCCCTCGCCGAGCGGGTCGACGTCACCGAGGGCGGCGCGCCGGACGCACCCGACGTCCCGCTGTGGCGGGAGCTGCTGCAGTCCGCCCGGGACAGCCTGCGGGTGCTGGTCCGGGTCGCCGTCTGGGGCGTCCTGCTGTTCGCCGCCGGCTTCATCCCCTTCGTCGGCCAGACCGTCGTCCCCGCGATCGGCTTCTGCGTCTCCGGGTACTTCCTCGCCCTCGAACTCAGTGGCGTGGCCTTCCAGCGGCGCGAGGTCCCGTTGCGGATGCGGATGCGGATGCTGCGCGGGCGGATGGCGCTCACGCTGGGCTTCGGTGTGCCGTTGATCCTGTGCTTCCTGGTGCCGTTGGTGTCCGTCCTGCTCATGCCAGGTGCGGTGGCGGGTGCGACGCTTCTGGTGCGTGCGTTGATGCAGCCGCAGGAGGTGCCCGAGCCGCGGCCGGAGCCGGGTGCGCCCGCGGGGCGGCTGGACTTCCGCAAGCCGTAGCCGCCGGGGGCGATCCGGAGGGAACCGTTCCGCACCTGCCGCGTGACTTATCTCCTGAGGACGAGCACGCGAGGGGGAGGCGCGCCATGGCGCAGCGCACCAACCAGTACGACGACAATCCGCAGAGCTACCGCACCTACTGGGAAGGCCGCGGCTACGAACACGACGCCGAGGTGGCCGCGTTGCGGCGGCTGCTCGAAGGGCGGCACTTCGGCCACGCGGCGGACGTCGGCGGCGGCTTCGGCCGGCTCGTGCCGGTGCTGCGGGAGTTCGCCGACCGGGTCACGCTGGTGGACGCCAGCCGCAAGCAGCTGGACGACGCGGAGGAGTTCCTCAAGGGGCTCGCCGGGGTGAGCATGCGGCTGATGAGCGCGGGGGGCCTCGGCCTGCACTCCGCGAGCGTCGACCTGGTCACCATGATCCGCGTCATGCACCACCTGCCCGACCCGGGGGCCGCGCTGAACGAGATCGCCCGGGTGCTGCGGCCGGGCGGCACCGCCGTCGTCGAGACCGCCAACCTCGCGCACGCCGCCAACCGGCTGCGCTACGCGGCGCACCGCCGGCGGGTGCCGCGGTCACCGGTGGACATCCGCTCGGCGGAGAACCGCGAGCGCGACAGCATCCCGTTCGTCAACCACCACCCGCGCACGGTCGCCGCGCAGCTGGAGGCCGCGGGGCTGCGCGTGGAGCGCCGGCTGTCGGTGTCCAACCTGCGCAGCGCGCGGCTCAAGCGGGTGGTCCCGCACGCGACGCTGGTACGGGCCGAGGGGGCGCTGCAGTCCCCGCTGGCCCGCGTGGGGTTCGGGCCGAGCATCTTCTTCCTCGCCCGCAAGCCGGCGTAGCGCCCGGGACCCCTGGCGGAGCGCTGCCCCGGTGCGCCATGCTCCGGGCGGCCGACCCGTACCCGACCGCCCGGAGGTTCCCCGCGATGCGCCTGCCGCTCCGCCCTGCCGTGCCCGCCGACGTGCCGCCGCCCACGGCGGAGGAACTGCGCCTGGAGCGGGCCGCGCCGCGGGAGATCCTGCGCCGCGGCGGCTTCGACACCGCGGCCCCGCGGTTCGCCCGGGCCCTGGCGGAGGCCCGCGACCCGGCCTCGGCCGCCCGGAGCGTGCGGCGGCACGGGCGCGCCCTGTGGCGGGCCGCGGTGGACCGGGCCCAGGGGCGCGGGGCGGTGGGCGGCGACCTGAGCCACGACGACGACCGGCCGCTGTACTGGGCCCGGCTCGCCCTCGGCGCGGAACTGCGGCGGTGGCAACCGGGGTTCGCGCTGCCCGCCGCCGGCCGCGCCGCGCTGGCGGCCCGGCTGGAGCGCGCCTCGCGCGGACAGGACGCCGTCCGGCCGCCCCTGGCCGAGGGCGTGCGGCGCATCCTGCTGACCGGCTTCGACCCCTTCCGGCTGGACACCGACATACGCTGCAGCAATCCCTCCGGGGCCGCGGCGCTCGCCCTGGACGGCGTCACCCTCGCGACCGCCGCGGGTCCCGCCCGCGTCGAGACCGTCGTCTTCCCGGTGCGCTGGGGCGACTTCGCCGACGGCACGGTCGAACGCGTCCTGCGCCCCCGCTTCCGGCCCGGCCCGCGCCGGGTCGACCTGTTCGCCACCGTCAGCCAGGGCCGGGACGGACGCTTCGACCTCGAACGCTTCAACGGCGCATGGCGCGGCGGCCACCCCGACAACACCGGCCTGTCCGTCACCGGCCCGGTCCCGGTCCCGGTCCCGGTGGCCGTCGCCGACCGGCAGCCGCAGTGGACGGCGTCCACGCTCCCGTACGCGGCGCTCGCCGCCGCCGGTACCGGCCCCTTCCCGGTGTTCGACCGCACCACCGTCACCGAGGTCCCCGCCGGGGCGACCGACCCCGTCACCCGTGACGGCGGTCCGACCTCCGGCTCCGCGGCGCGCGCCGGGGGCGGCGGCGACTACCTCTCCAACGAGATCGCCTACCGGGCCACCCTGCTGCGGGACAGTCTCGCGCTGCCCGCCCCGGGAGGCCATGTCCACACCCCGGTGCTGCACTTCGGCCCCGGCAACACCGACCCGGCCACCGGCACGGTCACCGACCCCGCCTTCGTCGCCCAGCGGCTCGCGGTCACCGCCCAGATCCGTGCCCTCCTCGTCGCGGCCGTCGGCACGCTCGGCTGAGAGAAACACGCCGCGATTCTCATGCGGCCCTTTCCTGTGATCGCCCGCACGTCCTTTCCCGCGCATTTAACGGGTGGCCGCCGGTGGCGGGTGAGAATTCCTCATCCGTTGCCTGAGGGGAGGTGAAAGAACAGGTGGGAGGCGTCCCGGCGATCACTTCAAGGAATTTGCGCGCATCATTCCCGCTCCTAATATGTGGGTGTCCGGAATTCCGGACGACCGGAATTTACCCCCATTCGAACGGGAGTTGAACCCATGCGCGCGTTCTCCGTCAAGGCGGTCGCCGTCACCACCCTCGCCGCCACCGCGCTCGCCACCGGCGCCGCCACCGCCTCCGCCGCGGAACACGACCGCGACCACGTCTCCGGAACGTCCCAACGGGGCAAGGGTGTCGCCGTCTCGCTCGCCGACCACCGGGGCGGCAGCCTCGCGGTGTCCGTGGACGCCACCGGCGCCAGGGCCGCCACGCACACCTGGACCCTGTACGTGGACGGCCGGAAGGTCGCCGCCAAGTCCTACAAGGACAGGGACCGGACACGGACCTGGGTGCTCAACCACGTCCCGGCCGGGGACGTGAGGCTCGTCGCGCCGGCTGCCGCGGGCCGGATCACCACCGTCGCCGTGGGCCTGCGCGGGCAGGGGAGGCGGTGACTGAACGGAAGCCCCGCCCGGCCCGTATGAGACCGGGGACGGCCGCAAGATAGCCGAACCGCGCGCCACTTGTCCCGTAAACGCCCCACATGCACCAGATGTGAGGAATGTGCGACAAGGTGGTGCAGGCAAGGGGAAGCGGGCCGCCGCGGCGTGGCCCCCGTGATCGAGGGAGGTTCTGCCGTGACCGTCGCAGTCGGCGTCACCGGTAATGCCACCGAGTTGTTCCGCGCCAACACCGCGCACAGTCCCTCGTACTTCGCGCTGCGCCGCGCCGCCGGCGGCCTGTCGTCCTCCGACGCAGGACACGACATCGTCGACTTCTGCATCCCGTGCAACCCGTACTTCCCGAGCCCGGCCATGTACGACCGGCTCCAGGAGTCGATGCGGGACATCCTCACCTACTACCCGAGCAGCACGGACGTCATCACCAACGAGCTGTGCTCGCTGCTCGGCCTCAACCCGCAGACCGTGGCCATGGGCAACGGCTCCACCGAGCTGATCACCTGGATCGACCACCTGCTGGTCCGCGAGAGCCTGGCCATCCCCATACCCACCTTCGGCCGCTGGACCGACCAGCCCATGGAGACCGGCAAGCGCGTCGACATGTTCCTCCTCCCGGAGGCCGCCGGATTCGCCCTCGATCCTGCGGCCTTCGTCTCGTTCGTCCGCGCGCGGGGTTCCCGTACGGCCGTGATCTGCAACCCCAACAACCCCGACGGCGGCTTCCTCCCCAAGCACGCCGTCGTCGCGCTCATGGACGCCCTGTCCGACCTCGACCTCGTCGTGATCGACGAGTCCTTCCTCGACTTCACCGACGCCGAGGCCTGGCCGAGCGTGGCCAACGAGGCCGTCCTGCGGCCCAACGTGATCGTCCTGCGCAGCCTCGGCAAGAACTTCGGCCTGCACGGCATCCGCTTCGGCTACCTCGTCGCCAACCCCGCGCTGGCCGGGAAGGTCCGCCGCATGCTGCCGAAGTGGAACCTCAACTCCTTCGCGGAGGCAGTGGTCTTCATGCTCAAGGACCACCGCGAGGAGTACGCGCAGAGCCTGCGCCTGGTCTCCCGCGACCGGCAGGAGATGACCTGGCAGCTCGCGGCCCTGCCGGGGCTGACCGTCTACCCGTCCCAGGGCAACTTCGTCTTCGTCAAGCTCCCCGACGGCGTCGACGGCGCCGTGCTGCGCGACCGGCTGCTGGCCGAGCACGGGGTGCTGGTCCGCGAGTGCGGCAACAAGCTGGGCAGCAGCAGCCGTTTCATGCGGCTCGTGGTCCGGCCGCAGGCCGACGTCCAGCGGCTGCTGACCGGGCTGAGCACGGTGCTGTACGGCAGCACCTGGTACGCGGCGCCCGCGCCCACACCCGCGGCCGCCGCGCCCGTCCAGGAGCAGCCCCCGCAGCCCGCTCCGCAGCAGCTGCCGCAGATCCAGCCCGCGCCGCCCGTACAGCCCGCCATGCCGCCGGTGCAGCCGCTCCCGCAGATCCAGCAGGCCCCGCCGCCCCAGCCGATGTACGAGCAGCCCATGGGGCCGCCGCCGATGCCGCCGCAGCCGGTCTACGAGTTCAGGCCCGAGCCGCAGCCTCAGCCGCAGCCGGTCTACGAGTTCAGGCCCGAGCCGCAGCCTCAGCCGCAGCCGGTCTACGAGTTCAGGCCCGAGCCGCAGCAGCAGTCGCAGCAGCAGCCTCAGACGCAGCCCCAGCCGCGCCCCCAGGCGCCCGCTCCGGACATGTACCCCGCGCTGACCGCCGAGGTCCCGCCGGCCTTCGCGTCGGCGCCGCCCGGCACCCCGCGGCCGGCGCTGTACTGGCAGGACGCCTCCTGACGCACCGCGCCCGCGCGGGCCGGTCGCTCACCGGCCGGCGCGGGCGCGGGGTCACCTGGCCGCCCGGAACGAGCGGCTGTCCAGGGTCTTCCACTCCCCGCACGAGCTCTGCTTGCCCTGGCCCTCGCGGATGACGCAGTGCGTCTCGACCACCCGGCCGTCCCGGGTGATCGCCTTGACCCACACCCCGGAGCCGACGGAGGTCACCGTGGCGCCGCAGACGCCCCGCGGGTAGCCGCGGTTGCCGCTGAGGGAGTGCCAGACGAAGGGCCCGCGGGGAAGGGTGCGGCCGCCGATGAAGACCCGGCCCTCGAACACCGCGACGGAGATCTCCTGGTCGCCCTTGCGGAGGGTGGAGTCGATGCTGACGCAGGATCCGTCACGTCCGTCGCGGCCTTCACGGCCGTCGCCCCGGTCGTCCCGGCGCTCGTCGGCGCGCTCGTCGTCGCCCTCCTCCCGGCCGTTGTCGCCCCGGTCGGTCTCCCGGCCGCCGCGCTGGTCACCGCGGTCCCCGTCGTCCCCGCCGTCCTCGCGACCGCCCTCGTCACGGGCCTCCTCGTCGCGGCCGCCGTCCTCGCCCTCCTCCTCGTCGTCGTCCGCGGCGACGCTCCGCGTGCCGGGCGGCCGCGGGTCGTCCACGGCCGCCGTCGTGCCGGCCGCGGTGGTCACGGCGCCGGGGGTCGTGGCGAGCACGGGCGCCGACACCGCGGCCGCGGCGACGGCGAGCGGCACGACCACACCGGTCAGCCGTCCGTACCGCCGGGACCTGCGCGGCGAAGGCGGCCTGCCGTCAGGACTCATGGGGGACTCCTCGTCGAGTGCGAAAGCGCGGGGTTCGATCGACGGGATGCGTACCCGTCTGCGCGCGGACTCTCCGCCGGAGTCATTCCGGTGGCCCAGAACATCCCCGTACGGCCGACGGGGGTTCACCCGGTCCCGGTCCCGAAGTCGACAGGCGGGGGGGGGGGGGCCGCCCGCCCGGGGCCCCCCCCCCCCCCGCCGGGGGGGGGGGCGGGGGGGCCGCCGCCCCGGCGCGCCCCACGGCGCGCGGGGGGGGGGGGGCCGCCCCCCCAACACC
>NZ_JBHWGA010000046.1:35578-47337 GCF_042733315.1 Streptomyces sp. NPDC059718 | reverse complement strand
GGCCCCAACCCCCCCCCCGCCCGGGCGGGGGGGTCCCCCCGCGCCCGGGCCCCCTCGCCCCGGGGGGGGGGGGGGGGGCTACCCCCCCCGCCCCCCCCCCGCCCGCGGGGAGGACGGCGCCGCTCAGTGGGTGCCGAAGGAGTGCACGGTGGTGGAGCGGTAGGTCTGCCCCGGCCGCAGGACCGTCGACGGGAACGAGGGGTGGTTGGGGGAGTCCGGGAAGTGCTGGGTCTCCAGGCAGAACCCGTCGCCCTGCCGGTAGACCCGGCCCGAGGAGCCGGCGAACGCCCCGGTCAGGAAGTTGCCCGTGTAGAACTGCACACCGGGCTCGGTGGTGGCGATCCGCATGACCCGGCCGGAGACGGGCTCGGTGACCGTCACGATGTGCTCGGGCGCGGCGGTGCGGCCCTTGTCGAGCACGAAGTTGTGGTCGATGCCCTGCCCGTACAGGATCTGCTGGTGCGCGGAGCGGATGTCGCGGCCGATCGTCTTCGCCGAGCGGAAGTCGAACGGGGTGCCCGCGACGGGCGCCAGCTCACCGGTGGGGATCAGGGTGGAGCCGACCGGGGTGTAGCGGCGGGCGGCGATCTGGACCTCGTGGTCGTAGATGCCGCCGTCGCCCTCGCCGCGCAGGTTGAAGTACGTGTGGTTGGTGAGGTTGACGACCGTCGCCTTGTCGGTGGTGGCGGTGTAGTCGATCCGCCACCGCGCGTCGGCGGTCAGGGTGTAGACGACCTTGACCTTCAGCGTGCCCGGGTAGCCCATCTCGCCGTCCGCGCTGGTGTAGCGCAGCACCAGACCGGCGTCCGAGCCCGCCTTGAAGCCCTCGACCTCCCAGACCCGCTTGTCGAAGCCCCGGTCGCCGCCGTGCAGGCTGTTCGGGCCGTCGTTGACGGGCAGCTGGTAGGTGTGGCCGTCCAGGGTGAACTTCCCGCCCGCGATGCGGTTGCCGTAGCGACCGATCAACGCGCCGAAGTACGGGCTGTTCGCCACGTAGCCGGCGATGTCGTCGAATCCGAGGGACACGTTGACGCGGCGGCCGCGCCGGTCGGGCAGCTCCAGGGTCTGGACGACACCGCCGTACGAGAGCACCTTGAGGGTGATCCCGCCGTTGCTGACCGTCCAGATGTCGACCTTGGTGCCGTCCTCCAAGGTCCCGAAGTGTTCCTTGCTCACCTTGCTCCCGCCTGCGGGCCTGTGCCGGGCGTCGGCGGTCTGCCCCGCCGTGCCGGCCTTTCCGGCCGCCCAGGCGCTCGTCCCGCTGATCGCGGGCGCGACCGCCCCGAGCGCCGCGCCCGCGATCAATGTACGTCTGTTCACTTGCGGCTCCTTCGATAGGTAGCTGCTTTACGAACCGACCTTGCGCTTGTTCCAGACGTCGAAGCCGACCGCGGCCAGGAGCACCAGACCCTTGATGACCTGCTGGTAGTCCGTGCCGATGCCGACGAGCGACATCCCGTTGTTGAGCACCCCGAGCACCAGGCCGCCGATGATGGCGCCCAGCACGGTGCCGACGCCGCCGGTGGCGGAGGCGCCGCCGATGAAGGCGGCGGCGATGGCCTCGAGCTCGAAGTTGATGCCGGCCTGCGGGACACCGGCGTTGAGCCGTGCCGCGTAGACCACACCCGCGAGCGCGGCGAGCACGCCCATGTTCACGAAGACCAGGAAGACGACCCGCTTGTCCTTGACGCCGGAGAGCTTCGCCGCCGCCTGGTTGCCGCCGAGCGCGTACACATGGCGGCCGATCACCGCGTTGCGCATCACGAAGCCGAAGACGATGAGCAGCCCGGCCAGGATGAGCAGCACGATCGGCACGCCGTGGTAGCTGGCCAGCGTCATGGTGAAGGCGACGACGCAGGCGACGATGGCGAGCAGCTTCAGCAGGAAGAAGTTGCGCGGCAGCACGTCCAGGTCGTACGCGAGCTGCTGGCGGCGGTCGCGGATCTCCTGGACGACGGCGATGGCGATCACCACGAGACCGATGAGCAACGTCAGGTTGTGGTAGTTGGTGTGCGGCCCGACCTCGGGCAGGAAGCCGTTGCCGATCTTCTGGAAGCCGCGCGGGAAGGGCGAGATGGACTGGCCCTCCAGGAAGATCTGCGTGCCGCCGCGGAAGAGCAGCATGCCGGCCAGGGTCACGATGAACGACGGGATCCCGACGTACGCGATGAAGTAGCCCTGCCAGGCACCGGCGACCGCGCCGATGAGCAGGCAGGCGACCAGGGCGAGCGGCCACGAGACGTGGTGCTGGATGATCATCACTGCGCCGGCCGCGCTGACGAAGGCCGCGAGCGAGCCGACGGACAGGTCGATGTGGCCGGCGATGATCACGACCATCATGCCGATCGCCAGGATCAGGATGTAGCTGTTCTGGCCGATGAGGTTGGTGACGTTCTGCGGTTTGAGCAGGATGCCGCCGGACCATATCTGGAACAGCGCCGCGATCAGCACCAGCGCGATGATCATGCCGTACTGGCGCATGTTGCGCCGGGCCGCCTGCAGCAGGAGGCCGGCGGCTCCGGCCGCCGCGCCGCCGCCCTCGGCGGCCGTTGCCGCGCCCCCGGCGGGCGGCGGAGGAGTCTTGTCGGTCTTCACCGGGCTGCCCATCTCAGTTACCTCGGTCCATGGTCATGTGGCGCATCAGCACTTCCTGGGTCGCGCTCTCGCGCGGGATCTCCCCGGTCAGCCGGCCCGCGGACATCGTGTAGATGCGGTCGCACATGCCGAGCAGCTCCGGCAGTTCGGAGGAGATGAAGACGACGGCCTTGCCCTGGGCCGCCAGGTCGTTGATGACCGTGTAGATCTCGTACTTGGCCCCGACGTCGATGCCCCGGGTGGGCTCGTCGAGGATGAGGACCTCCGGCCCGGCGAAGATCCACTTGCTGAGGACGACCTTCTGCTGGTTGCCACCGCTCAGCTTGCCCGTGGTCTCGAAGACCGTCGGGGTCTTGATGTTCATCGTGGAGCGGAAGGACTCGGCGACCCGGGCCTCCTCGTGCTGGTTGACGACGCCGCGCCGGGCGACCTTGGACAGGGCGCTGAGCGAGATGTTGCGGCTGATGTCGTCGATGAGGTTCAGCCCGTAGTGCTTGCGGTCCTCGGTGACGTACGCGATGCCGTGGCCCACCGCCTCCGGGACGGTGCGGGTGCGGATCTCCTTGCCGTGCAGGTAGACCCGGCCGCTGATGCCGCGGCCGTAGGAGCGGCCGAAGACGCTCATGGCCAGTTCGGTGCGGCCGGCCCCCATCAGCCCGGCGATGCCCACGATCTCGCCGCGCCGGACGTCGAGGGAGACCCCGTCGACGACCTTGCGCTGCTGGTCGATCGGGTGGTGCACGGTCCAGTCCTCGACGGCGAAGGCCACCTCGCCGATCTCCGGCTCCCGCTCGGGGAAGCGGTGGTCGAGGTCGCGGCCCACCATGCCGCGGATGATCCGCTCCTCGGTGACGGTGCTGTGGCCGTCCTCGTCGGTGGCCTTCATGTCGAGTGTCTCGATGGTCCGCCCGTCGCGCAGGATCGTGATGGAGTCGGCGACCCTGGCGATCTCGTTGAGCTTGTGCGAGATGATGATGCAGGAGATGCCGTGCTCCTTGAACTCCATGATGAGGTCAAGGAGCTTGCGGCTGTCCTCGTCGTTCAGGGCGGCGGTCGGCTCGTCCAGGATGAGGAGCTTGACCTCCTTGGACAGCGCCTTGGCGATCTCGACGAGCTGCTGCTTGCCCACGCCGATGTCCGCCACGCGGGTGGTGGGCCCGTCGGCGAGCCCGACCCGCTTGAGCAGCCGGCCCGCGTGCCGCAGCGTCTCGTTCCAGCTGATGACACCGCGGGTGGAGTGTTCGTTGCCGAGGAAGATGTTCTCGGCGATGGACAGGTACGGCACCAGGGCGAGCTCCTGGTGGATGATCACGATGCCGCGCTGCTCGCTCGCGCGGATGTCGCGGAACTCGCAGGTCTCACCCTGGAAGAGGATCTCCCCTTCGTAACTGCCGTGCGGGTAGACCCCGCTGAGCACCTTCATCAGGGTCGACTTGCCCGCACCGTTCTCACCGCAGATGGCGTGGACCTCGCCCTCGGCGACAGTCAAGGTGACGTCGGAGAGCGCCTTGACCCCTGGGAAGGTCTTGGTGATGGAGCGCATTTCGAGGACGGGTCCGGCCATTCCTGCTTTCCGTTCTCCTCGGGTGGTGGGAAGTGACGATCGTCGGTCGTGGTCCGGCTCCGGGACTACTGGAGCTCGGACTCCTTGATGTAGCCGGAGTCGACGACGATCTCCTTGTAGTTCGACTTGTCGACGCTCACCGGCGGCAGCAGGTAGGTCGGGACGACCTTGGTGCCGTTGTTGTAGGTCTTGGAGTCGTTGGTCTCCGGCTTGCCGCCGGTCAGCACCGCGTTGCCCATCTGGACGGCGACCTTGGCCAGTTCGCGGGTGTCCTTGTAGACGGTCTGGGCCTGCTCGCCCGCGATGATCGACTTGATCGAGGCGACCTCGGCGTCCTGACCGGTGACGATCGGGAGCGGCTTCTTGCCGGTGCCGTAGCTGACGCTCTTCAGCGCCGAGATGATGCCGCGGGAGATGCCGTCGTACGGGGAGAGCACCGCGTCCACGTCGTCGGAGGTGTACGACTTGCTGAGCAGGTCGTCCATGCGGGCCTGGGCGGTGGCGCCGTCCCAGCGCAGGGTGGTGACCTGGTTGAGCTCGGTCTGGCCGCTCTTGACCACCAGCTGCTTCTTGTCGATGTACGGCTTGAGGGTGTCCATCGCGCCGTTGAAGAAGTACTTGGTGTTGTTGTCGTCGGGCGAGCCGGCGAAGAGCTCGATGTTGAAGGGGCCCTTCTTGCTGCCGTCCTGCAGGCCCAGCTTCTCGAGGATGTAGCCGGCCTGGAGCTGGCCGACCTTGTAGTTGTCGAAGGTCGCGTAGTAGTCGACGTTCGCCGAGCCCAGGATGAGGCGGTCGTAGGAGATCACCTTGATGCCCGCGTCGTGGGCCTGCTGCAGGACGTCGCTGAGGGCCGAGCCGTCGATGGCGGCGATGACCAGCAGCTTGTCGCCCTTGGTGATCATGTTCTGGATCTGGGCGACCTGGTTCTCGACCTTGTCGTCGCCGTACTGCAGGTCGGTCTTGTAGCCCTGGGCCTGGAACTGCTTGACCATGTTGTCGCCGTCGGCGATCCAGCGCTCCGAGGACTTGGTGGGCATGGCGATGCCGATGGTGCCGCCCTTCCCACCGTCCTTGTCGCCGCCGCCTCCGGTGTTGTCGCTCTGCCCGCAGGCGGTCGCGGTGGCGCCGAGGGCGAGGGTGGCTATCAGCGCGGCTGTGGTGCGCAGACGTGCGGCTCTGGCGATGCGCATGGCTGATCAGATCCTTTCGGCGGCCAGGCGGGGGTCGGTCGCCTGGTCCGGGTCGGTCGCGATGTCCAAGGGGAAGCGGTGGAGCGGACCCGGCTGCCGCGCGCCCAGCGGGGAGAGCCCGCCGTCCGCGCCCAGCCGGGAGAGCAGGTCGAGCACAAGGCGGCCGCGCCGGACCCGCTCGCGGGCGGTCGTCAGGGCGACCTCCCGCAGCTGACGTCCGTACGGGTAGATGCCGGGGGCCTTGCTCAGCCCGAACTTGAGGTAGATCGGCGCGCCGCGGCGGATCAGCTCCGCCGCGTCGTAGAGCCGGACGAAGCCGCCGAGGTCGTCCGGGGCCTCGATGTAGAAGTCCATCGGCGCCCGGCTGACCCGGCGGATCTCGGTGATCTGCTGGAGGGTCAGGTCGGAGGGGATGTTGATCGAGTCGGCGCCCAGCCGCTCCCACACCGTGTAACCCGCCGGGTTGACCGGGCCGACCAGCGCCGAGACCTTGAAGGTGGTGTCGGCCGGCAGCAGGCCCTGCTCGCGCAGCTGGTGCAGCAGCCACAGCACGCCCTCGTCGGCGACGAGCAGGCAGCGCACGCCCAGGGCGGCGGCGCGCAGCGCGTCCTCGACGCAGCCGGCCACCTGGTCATGGCCGCGGGCGCGCAGGCCCCCGCCGCGGGAGTCGGTGCGGGTGGCGGCGCCGATGTCCCAGGTGCCCCGGGGACCGGTGAACAGGCAGAGCTCGACGTCCCGTTCGGCGCAGGCGGTGACCATCTCGGTGATCTCCGCGTCCGTCAGCATCCAGATGCCGCTGCCCTGGCTGATCCGGTGCACCGGCACCTCCAGCCGCTCGCTCTCCTCCAGCACGGTGGCCAGCGCCTCCGGGCCCTCCACGGAGGGGATCTCGGTGCGCCAGGTGCCCCCGTCGGGGAAGGAGTACGGGGAGGCGTCGGCCGGGTCGTCCGCCGGCGCGCCGTGACCGAGGAGGGTGAGCGCGTACTGGCCCGGGTGTCGGGGACCGCCTGCGGTGCCGGCCGTGCCGGGGCTCGGGGTGGGTGCGTCGGTCACGGTGCTCCTTCGTTCTCGCCGTTCGATATCTCGGACGACGTTCGGTTCATTGGGTATGGGTGGGCACGGATGGGACATCGGATGTCCGCCGTGCACGGAGCGGTCACGGACGCAGCAGCACCTTCCCCACCTTCGGATCCCTGTTCCCCAGCAGTCCGAGGGCGTCGGCGTACTCCTCCAGCGGCAGGTCGTGCGTGATCAGCGGCGCCGGGTCCAGGATCCCGGCGTCGAAGGCCCGTACGGTGTGGGCCCAGGCGGCGGGCGGCGCCCCGAAGACCGTGTGCACGGTCAGCTGGCGCACCACCAGGTCGGTGGGGTCGAGCCCGAGCGCTCCCGGCGCGGGGATGCCGGTCAGCGCCAGCCGCCCGCCGCGGCGCAGCAGCCCCGCCGACACACGGGCCGCGGAGGCGGACCCGGCGGCCTCGACCACCAGGTCGTACTCCCCGTCCTCGGCGGCCAGTTCACCGGCCGTGCGGAAGCGCGTGGCGCCGAAGGAGGCGGCCAGCTCCTCCCGGTCCCGGCCGGTTCCCACCACCAGCAGCTCCGCCGGCGACACCGCGGCCAGGAACTGCACCGCCAGCATGCCGAGCGTGCCGGTGCCGACGACTGCCACCCGCTCGCCCGGCGCGGCCGGAGCCTTCAGCAGCGCCGCCGCCACGCACGCGGCCGGCTCCAGGAGCACGGCGGTGCGCAGGTCGGCCGCGTCGTCCAGGACGTGCAGCAGCCGGGCGGGCAGCGTCAGGGTGTCCGCCATGGCACCGGGCTGCGTGAAGCCGGTCTCCTCGTACGGCGCGCTGCACAGCGTGGTCTCCCCGGCGTGACAGCGCTCGCAGACCTGGCAGTTGCGGAAGCCCTCGCCGACGACCTTCCGGCCCACCAGGCCGGCGGTCACCCCGGCGCCGACCGCCTCCACCGTGCCGGACCACTCGTGGCCGGGGGTGACGGGGTAGCGGACGTACCCCTCGGGGCGGGTGCCGGCGTGCACCTCCCGGTCGCTGCCGCAGATGCCCGCGGCATGGACGCGGACCAGCGCCTCGCCCGGACCGGGCGCGACCGGTCCGGCCGGCACGATCCGGTGCCGGCCGGGCCCGTCGAGGACGACGGCGCGGGGGGCGTGGACGGTCACTTGGCGCCCTTCGGCTTCCGGCGCTCCCAGCCCTCGGCCCACAGGTCGAAGCGGGCCTGCTGCTGGGGGAACTCGGCGGCGGCGTCGACGTCGAGCTCGACACCGAGGCCCGGCGCGTCCGAGAGCGTGAAGTACCCGTCCTCGCCGACCACGGGGGCGCCCTTGACGACCTTCTTGATCTCGGAGTCCGCGAAGTCGTTGAAGTGCTCGAGGATCTTGAAGTTGGGAGTGCACCCGGCGAGCTGGAGGCTCGCGGCGGTGAGCACGGAGCCGCCGACGTTGTGCGGGGCGACCAGCACGTAGTGGGTCTCCGCGGTGGCGGCCAGCTTGCGGACCTCGCTGATGCCGCCGATGTGCCCGAGGTCGGGCTGGATGATGTCGGCGGCCTGGAGCTCGAACAGCTCGCGGAACTCGTAACGGTCGTGGATGCGTTCACCCGTGGCGATCGGCAGATCGGTGTGGGCGGCCACCTTCGCCAGGGCCTTGAGGTTCTCCGGCGGCACCGGCTCCTCGATCCAGCTCGGCTTGAAGGGCGCCAGCTCGCCCGCGACGCGGATCGCGGTCGCCGGGCTGAACCGCCCGTGCATCTCCACCAGCAGCTCGGCCTCGGGGCCGATGGCGTCGCGCACGGCCTCGATGAGGGAGACGGAGTAGGTGGTGGCCGCGTGGTCCAGCTCGAAGTGGCCGGTGCCGAAGGGGTCGATCTTCAGCGCGCGGTAGCCGCGGTCCACCACGGCGCGGGCGGCCTTGTGGTAGGCCTCCGGGGTGCGCTCGGTGGTGTACCAGCCGTTGGCGTACGCCTTGACCTTCTCGTTCACCTTGCCGCCGAGCAACTGCCACACGGGGACGCCGAGGGCCTTGCCCTTGATGTCCCAGCAGGCCATCTCGATGACGGCGATGCCGGACATGACGATCTCTCCGGCCCGCCCGTAGTCGCCGTACTTCATCCGGCGGACCAGGTCCTCCACCGCGAAGGGGTCGGAACCGGATATGTGGTTGGCCTCCGCCTCGCGGAGGTAGCCGAGCAACGCGTCGGTGTGGCCGAGCATGCGGGTCTCGCCGACGCCCGTGAGCCCCTCGTCGGTGTGGACGAGTACGTAGGTGAGATTCCGCCAGGGTGTACCGACCACATGGGTGCTGATGCCGGTGATGCGCACGGGAAGCCGCCCCTTACAGGGTGTCGTTCGAGATTTCGTCACACGTTCGAAATGTTGAAGGGAACGTAGTTACGGGCTCCCGGCGGTGTCAATGGGTGTGCCGGGCAGGTGTCGGCGATGTTGCCGAAGTGAGTCCGTCCGCCCGTGACGCGTGCCGTTCCGTGTCCGAAACCCCGGACGAACGGCCGAACCCGGCCCGGCTGGGCCTAGCCGCCGGCCGGGTTCGGCCCGAAGGCCGCCGCGTAGACCAGCCCCGCGAGCTTGGCCTGTCCCTCGGCGCTGGGGTGGAACCAGTCCCAGGGGCTGAGCTCCTTCTGGGTGAAGCGGTAGTCGAAGACCATGCCGCCGTCGTAGCGGCAGCGCACGTGGCGCGCGCACTCCTGCCGCAGCACGTCGTTGTACGCCATCACCCTTTCGCGTACGGTCTGCCGCCGTTCGCGGGCGGCCGTGCTCATCGACTCCGCGTCGGACAGCATCGACGGGCACAGGCCCAGCTTCCAGATCTGCCGTCCCAGCACGTTCTGCCGGCCGACGTCCCACAGGCGCATCAGGTCGGGCACGCTCGCGACGAAGACCTGGGCCTTCGGCAGCTTGCTGTCGAGGGTGCGCAGGGCGGCGGAGAAATCCTTGCGGTATTCGGCCACCGGGGTCATGCGGTCGATGCTGCGCGCGCACGCGTCGTTGGCCCCCATCAGGATCGTCACCTGCTGCGGCCGCAGCGCGACCGCCTTCTCGGCCTGCGCCGGCAGGTCGTGCATCCGGGCGCCGCTGGCCGCCAGGTTCCAGCTCTCGGTGGCCGGCCGGTTCAGCACCCGGGTGGCCACGCTCTTCACGGAGCTGCGGCTGCCGGTCGCCCAGGACAGGTCCGGACAGTCCGTCAGGATCCCGCAGGCGTCGAAGGCGCGGGTGATGGAGTCGCCGAGCGCGGCCAGCGAGGCTGGGGTGGTGTCCCACACCTGCGCGGGGCGCTTCACCGCGCCCGCCCGCCCGGCGGCACCGGCCTCGGTGCTCCCGGGGCCGTCGGTGGCCGAGCAGCCGGCCCCGAGTGCCGTCGTGAGCAGCGTGACCAGCGCGATCAGGGCGCCGCTGACCCCGCGCGGGAGCGACTGGCGCATCCGTTCTCCCTCGGACGAGTGGGTGACTTCTCGCTGATCCCGACAGTACGTCACTCCTCACCTGACGCCGCGCGGTAGCTTTTTCCCTGACAGGTGGTGCGAAAGAGGTGATCAGAGGTCAGATCTTGTCTCATTCGTTATGATTAGTGCAGAATGTCCACTGCTGTCCCGGATGGCTCGGTTATGGGCATGAGGCCGCTGGGGAAGGCGTACCTCGTCCCACACTGGAGGTCCCGGTGACGACACGTGGAGTTCTGTACGTGCACTCCGCGCCACGCGCGCTCTGCCCGCACGTCGAGTGGGCCGTCGCGGGCGTGCTCGGCGTGCGCGTGAACCTGGACTGGATCCGCCAGCCCGCCTCTCCCGGCACCTGGCGGGCCGAGTTCTCCTGGCAGGCGGAGCCCGGCACCGCCTCCAAGCTGGCGTCCGCGCTGCGCGGCTGGCATCTGCTGCGCTTCGAGGTCACGGCGGAGCCGTGTGCCACCGCCGAGGGGGAGCGCTACAGCAGCACGCCCGAACTCGGCATCTTCCACGCCGTCACCGGCATCCACGGGGACATCCTCATCCCCGAGGACCGGCTGCGCGCCGCGCTCGCCCGCGCCCGCAAGGGCGAGGCCGACCTGGAGACGGAAGTCGCCAAGCTGCTCGGCAAGCCGTGGGACGACGAGTTGGAGCCCTTCCGCTACGCGGGTGAGGGCGCCCCCGTGCGCTGGCTGCATCAGGTCGTCTGACGCTCCGCCACCCGCCGTGGTGCCGCGGCGCCGTCCGGCGCCGGCGGCTCGCCGCCCCCGCGCGCCGCGGTGCCCGGCCACCACACCTTCGGGCCGATGTCCCGTACCAGCGCGGGCAGCAGCAGCGAGCGCACCAGCAGGGTGTCCAGCAGCACCCCGAAGGCAACGATGAAGGCGATCTGCGCCAGGAAGGCCAGGGGGATCACGCCGAGCGCCGCGAAGGTGGCGGCGAGCACCACGCCCGCCGAGGTGATCACCCCTCCGGTGGCGGTCAGCCCGCGCAGGACGCCCTGCCGTGTGCCGTGACGCAGCGTCTCCTCGCGGACCCGCGTCATCAGGAAGATGTTGTAGTCCACCCCGAGGGCGACCAGGAAGACGAAGCCGTACAGCGGCACCGAGGCGTCCGTCGCCGAGAAGCCGAACGCATGGCGGAAGACCAGCGCCGACACGCCCAGGGTGGCGGCGAAGTTGAGCGCCACCGTGGCGACCATGAGCAGCGGCAGCAGCAGACTGCGCAGCAGGGCGGCCAGGATCACCAGGATGATCGCGAGGACGACGGGGACGACGAGCGTGCGGTCGCGCTCCGCGGTCCGCTGGGTGTCCACCTGCTGGGCCGTGTAGCCGCCGACCACCGCGTCCGCGCCGGGTACCGCGTGCACGGCCGTGCGCAGCCGCTGCACCGTGGCCTTGGCGGCGTCGCTGTCTGCGGCGTCCTTCAGCGTCACCTCCAGCAGGACCCGGCCGCCGGCGACGAACGGCTCGCCCCCGCCGGGCCGGCCGGCGGCGGTGAGCGGGGCGGCGGAGTCGACGCCGTCGGTGCCGGCCGCGGCCCGGGTGACCGGGTCGAGCCGGTCCGCCTCCGCGATGACCACGGCGGGGTTCCCCGCACCGCCGGGGAAGTGCTCGCCGAGGACGCGCTGGGCGGTCACCGAGGGCGCCTGGTGGACGAAGATCTCATCCAGCGGCACCCCCCGGGCGGTCAGCGCGGGGGAGAAGGCGGCACAGCCCACCAGCAGCGCCAGGCTCGCGGCCCACACCCGGCGCGGCGCGCGGTCCACGAGGGCCGCGATCCTCCGCCACACGCCCTCCCCCTCCGGACGCCGCTCCCGGGGCCGGGCGGGCCAGTAGGCGGCCCGGCCGAGCAGCAGCAGCGCCGCGGGCAGGAAGGTCAGGCTGCTCGCGACGGCGCAGACGATGCCGACGGCGCCGACCGGGCCCAGGGCCCGGT
>NZ_JBHWGA010000046.1:0-35479 GCF_042733315.1 Streptomyces sp. NPDC059718 | reverse complement strand
TGTTGGTGAGGTCGCTGGCCAGCAGGGCGAGCAGGCCGAGGGCCACGGTGGCCGCGCTCGCCACGATCGCCCCGGCCGAGCGGCGCAGCGCGGCGCGCATCGCCGCGAACCGGTCGCCGCGGACCGCGAGTTCCTCCCGGAAGCGGGCGGCGAGCAGCAGGGCGTAGTCGGTGGCCGCGCCGATGACGAGGATCGACAGGATGCCCTGGACCTGGCCGTCGACCCGGACGACGCCGTGGTCGGCCAGCAGGTACACCACCCCGCAGGCCAGGCCGAGCGAGAAGACCGAGCCGACGATGATGACCAGGGGCAGCAGCAGCGCGCGGTAGACCAGCAGCAGGATCGCCAGCACGACGCCGAGCGCGGTGAACAGCAGCAGTCCGTCGATGCCCGCGAAGGCCTCGCCCAGGTCGGCCTGTGAGGCCGCGGGCCCGGCGACATGGGCGGTGGTCCCCGCGACCCGGGCCGCGGTGTCCTGGATCCGGCCGACGGCGTCCCCGACGTCCCGTCCGAGGTCGGGGCGGAGCTGCACGACGCCCTGCAGGGCCCTGCCGTCGTCGGAGCGCAGCGCGGGGGAGGGGCGCCCGGTGACCCCCTCGGTGCCGGCGAGCGAGGCCAGCGCCGCCGTGGCGGACTGCTGCTGGGCGTCGGTCACGCGGCCGCGGTCGGCGGTCCAGACGACGATCGCCGGTACGGTCCCGTTCCGGCTGAAGGCCGTCCGTTCGGTGACGGCCTTCGTCGACTCGGCGCTGCGCGGCAGGAAGGCCGCCTGGTCGTTGGTGGAGACCTCGCCGAGCCTGCCCGCGTAGGGGCCGAGGGTGCCCCCGACGCCCAGCCAGGCGACCAGCATCACCACGGGCAGCAGCCATCGGACGGCGCGCGGCAGGGATGTCATCGCTCTCTCCCGTGGGATGCGGAACGGGGGACTGCCCCCGTGCGGAAGGATGTATCTCAGCTGTTGAGTATCTTAATCATCGAGATTATTTACGATGGAGGGGTGCCCGACAACTTCCAGGACGAGTCCCCGACCGGGCTGCAGGCCTTCGCCGTGCAGCTGCGCAGGATGAACAGCGAGTTCAACCGCATCGCGCAGGACTTCGCGCAGAGCCAGAAGCTGCACCACACCGACGTGCAGGCGCTGGTCGCGATCCTGGACGGCGACGGCCACGGCGGGGCCATGACCCCCGGTCTGCTGCGCGAACGCCTCAATCTGACCTCCGGTGCCGTCACCGCCTGCCTGGACCGGCTGGAACGCGCCGGCCACGTCCGCCGCACCCGCGACGCCGCCGACCGCCGCGTGGTCCATCTGCACTACGCCCCGCGGGGGATGGAGGTGGCGCGGGAGTTCTTCCGCCCGCTCGCCCGGGGCACCGACGCGGCGCGCGCCCGCTTCACCGAGGACGAACTCGTCGTCGTGATGCGCTTCCTGGCCGCGATGAACGACGAGCTGACCGCCCTGCGGGCCCCCGTCCCGGACTGAGTCCGCGTCCGTCACCGCCCCGCGCGGCCCTTTGCTACGGCCCTGCCGCGCCCGCCCGGGCCGCGGCGGCTATGTTGCGCGCCATGCCGCCGAAGACCACGGAGTGGAACGGCGAGACGCTCCACCAGTACGCGTGCCCCGCCAGCCCGCGCGGATGGAACAGCGCGCGCTGCCCGTAGACGGTGCGCCCGCTACGGTCCCGTCCGGACGTCAGCTCCAGCCAGGCCAGGCCCGGCAGCCGCATCTCGGCGCGCAACCGCAGCAGCCGGCCCGGCTCGATCTCCTCCACCCGCCAGAAGTCCAGCGAGTCGCCCGCCCGCAGGTGCGTCGCGTCCCGGCGGCCCCGGCGCAGCCCGACCCCGCCCACGAAGCGGTCGAGCCAGCCACGTACGGCCCAGGCCAGCGGGAAGGAGTACCAGCCGTTGTCGCCGCCGATGCCCTCGATGACCCGCCACAGCGCCTCGGGCGAGGCGTCCACGATCCGCGTCCGGCGGTCGGTGTAGAGGGAGCCGCCCGCCCAGTCCGGATCCGTCGGCAGCGGGTCGCTCGGCGCACCGGGCACGGAGGCCGAGGACCAGCGGGTGACCACGTTCGCCTCGCGGATGCGCTGCAGCGCCAGCCGCAGCGCCGCCTCGACGCCGATCATGCCCTCGGGCGGGTCCGGCACCCACGTGGCGATGTCGCGGTCGTGGCAGACCACCTCGTGCCGCAGCGACTCCGTCAGGGGCCGCGCGATGCCCGCCGGCACCGGGGTCACCAGCCCCACCCAGTGGCTCGACAGCCGCGGCGTCAGCACCGGCACCGGCACGATCAGCCGGTGCGGCAGCCCCGCCACCTCGGCGTACTCCAGCATCATGGCGCGGTAGGTGAGCACGTCCGGGCCGCCGATGTCGAAGGCGCGGCTCACCTCGGGCGGCAGCGTGGCGCAGCCCACGAGGTAGCGCAGCACGTCCCGTACGGCGATCGGCTGGATCCGGGTGCCCACCCAGCGCGGGGTGACCATCACCGGCAGCCGTTCGGTGAGGTAGCGCAGCATCTCGAAGGAGGCCGAGCCGGAGCCGATGATCACCGCCGCCCGCAGCGCCGCCGTCGGCACTCCGGAGGCGAGCAGCACCCGGCCCACCTCGGCGCGTGAGCGCAGGTGCGGCGACAGCTCCCGTTCGGGCACCCCGGCGGGGGTCAGACCGCCCAGGTACACGATCCGCCGCACGCCCGCGGCCTTCGCCCGGGACCCGAAGACCTCCGCGGCCTCCCGGTCGGTCCGCTCGAAGTCCCGTCCGCTGCCCAGGGCGTGGACGAGGTAGTACGCGACGTCCACGCCCTCCATGGCCGCCCGCACCGAGTCGGGGTCGGTGACGTCGCCCCGGACGACCTCCACCTCGCCCGACCACGGGTGGTCGCGCAGCTTGCCGGGCGTACGGGCCAGGCAGCGCACCCGGTGCCCGGCCTCCAGCAGTTCGGGGACGAGCCGGCCGCCGATGTAGCCGGTCGCGCCCGTCACCAGGCAGGTGAGGCTCATCGCGGGCTCCCGGCGTCGCGGGCGAAGGGGCCGGCCGCCGGCTCGGGCGGCAGCAGGGTGCGCAGCAGCGCCGCCAGTGCCGTCAGCGCGGCCGTGATCAGGAGCGGCAGGAGGGGCAGAAGCGGCGCCCCGGCGTGGCGCGGGGCCGGCGCGGTGCCCGGCGGCCCCGGGACCGGCCGGGCGTCCGTTCGCAGGCGCAGGCTCATCGCGCTCCCTCCGTTCCCGGGGCGGTCAGCGCGCCCGCCACCTCCGGCGGCAGCGGACGCAGCCGCAGCAGCCCGGCGACCAGGCGTGCCGTCAGGGCGTGCCAGGTCCCGGCACCGCGCAGCATCGCGTGGTCGCCGCCCGGCACCACCAGGTGGCAGGTCTGGGCGCCCGCCGCCCGCGCCCGGTCCGCCAGGGTCAGCGAGCCGGCCGGATCGGTGATCCGGTCCCGGTCGCCGTGCAGCAGCACCAGACGGCGCCCCGCCAGATGCCCCACCGGCTCGTCCTCGGGACACCACGGTGCCAGCCCCACGACCGCGCCCACCAGCGGATGCCCGGCCACGCGCAGCGCCGCCCGGCCGCCCATCGAGTGCCCCACCAGCACCACGGGCACCTCCCCGGCGCGTTGCCGCAGTGCCTCCAGCGCCCGCAGGGCGTCCCGCGCCGCGTCCTCCCGCTCGCCGTTCCAGCCGCGGTGCCGGTAGCGGACCCCGGCCAGCGCCACCGCGTGCCCGGCGGTGGCCCGGCCGATCGCGCGGACGAAGGGACGCATCCGGGCCCCCGGCAGATTCCACGGCGGGGGCGGTTCCAGGCCCTCCGCACGGCCGCCGTGCAGCACCAGGACGGCGGCACGCGGCCGCTGGGGCAGCACGTACGGGACCAGCGCCGGACGCGGCGTACCGCCGCCCGCTTCGTCACCGTACGTCATCGGATCGCCCCTCTCGTGCGCTCTCCGTCATTATCGGCCGCCCTCCGTGACGACGCCCGTCACGTGCGTCCACCCATGGATTCGCGGCCGCCCGCCCGGCGGATTGCCGCACCGACCAATCCCTTCCGCCGCGGGCTCCGAACCACCAGCAGGGAGAGGACCGCGACGAAGGGACGGGACGTGACCGAAGCAAGGCGAAGGGTGGCCGTCGTGGGCAGCGGCGTCGCCGGGCTCACCGCCGCCTACCTGCTGCAACGGCACTGCGACGTGTCGCTGTTCGAGGCCGACGACCGGCTCGGCGGGCACGCCCACACACACGACGTACCCTCCTGCGACGGCCGGGTGACCGCCGTCGACACCGGCTTCATCGTCCACAACGAGCGCACCTACCCCACCCTGCTGCGGATCTTCGCCGAACTCGGCGTCCCCACGCAGGAGTCCGAGATGAGCATGTCCGTGCGCTGCGAGGGCTGCGGCCTGGAGTACGCGGGCGCGCGTGGCCCCTCGGGGATCTTCGCGCAACCGCGCAACGCGCTGCGCCCGGCCTATCTGCGTATGCTGGCCGAAGTGCCCCGATTCCACCGCCTGGCCCGGCGGCTGCTCGCGGAGGGCGGTTCCGACGACACCACCACGCTGGGGGAGTTCCTCGGCGCGGGGGAGTTCTCGGCGTACTTCACGGCCCACTTCACGACCCCGCTGGTGGCCTGCGTCTGGTCCTGTTCGCCGCGGACCGCGGCACACTACCCGGCGGTCTACCTCTTCCGGTTCCTCGACCACCACGGGATGCTCTCGGTGGGCGGCTCACCCACCTGGCGGACCGTCACCGGCGGATCACGCGTCTACGTCGAGCGCATCGTCAAACGGCTCACCGCGATCCGCACCGCCACCCCCGTCCGCGCCCTGCGCCGGCACGCCGACGGCGCCGACGTCGTCACCGACGACGGGGAGACCGAGACGTACGACGCGGTGGTCGTCGCCACCCACCCCGACCAGGCACTACGGCTGCTCGCCGACCCCACCGCGGAGGAGCGCCGGGTGCTCGGCGCCATCCCGTACTCCAGCAACCCGACGCTGCTGCACACCGACACCACGCTGCTGCCCCGCAGCCGCGGCGCCCGCGCCTCCTGGAACTACCTCATGCCCACCTGCGCCCCCGACCCCGGCGGGGTCCGCGTCAGCTACGACATGAACCGCCTCCAGCGGCTGGACACCCCCGAGCGCTACGTCGTCACCCTCGGCGACGAGGAACGCGTCGACCCCGCCCGGGTGCTCGCCCGCATGGTGTACGAACACCCCGTCTACACCGCCGCGTCGCTGGCCGCGCGACGGCGGCTGCCGGCCCTCGCGACCCCCGTCACCGCCTTCGCCGGGGCGTACCACGGCTGGGGCTTCCACGAGGACGGCTGCCGCTCCGGCGCCGAGGCCGCCCGCCACCTGGGGGCGCGATGGTGACCCCCGCGGACCTGCCGCCGCAGGTGCCCGCCCTGTACGAGTGCACGATCACCCACGTGCGCACCGATCCGCTGCGGCACGCCTTCACCCACCGCACCTACATGTGGCTGACCGACCCCGCCCGGCCGCCCCGGCTCCCCGCCGCGCTGCGCCCGCTCGCCCGCTTCGACCCCCGCGACCACTTCGGCGGCCGGCACCCGACCGTACGGGCCGCCCTCGACGCCTGGCTCGCCGCGCGGGGCGTCGACCTGCACGGGGGCCCGGTCCGGATGCTCAGCCACGCCCGGGTCCTCGGCCACGTGTTCAACCCGCTGACCCTGTACTGGTGCCACGACCCGGACGGCACCCTCGTGTGCGTGGTCGCCGAGGTCCACAACACCTACGGGGAACGGCACGCCTACCTGCTGCGCACCGACGGCCGCGACACCGCCCGCGTCGCCAAGGACTTCTACGTCTCCCCGTTCCTCCCCGTCGACGGCGGCTACCGCATGCGGCTGCCCGAGCCGCACCACCGGCTCCACCTCACCGTCCACCTGGAACGGCCCGGCGGCGGCTCCCCGTTCACCGCCACCGTGCGCGGCGAGCGGCGTCCGGCCACCGCGCCGGGCCTGCTGCGCGCCGCCGCCCGCCACCCCTGGTCCACGGCCGCGGTGTCGGCCGGCATCCGCCGGCACGGCATCCGGCTACTGCTGCGCGGACTGCCCGTGCAGCCCCGTCCCGTCCACGCGCCCCAGGAGGGTTTCGAGTGACCATGTCCACCACGTCCGTCCCCCTCTCCGCTTCCGCACCCGCCGCCGGCGTGGACCCCCGCCGCTGGCCGGACGTCGCCGCGCCGCCACGGTGCTCACGGCTGCGCGCCGCCGTCGCCGGTGCCGTGCTGCGACGCGCCCTGAGCGGGCTCCCGCTGCGCTGCCGGCTCGGCGACGGCGGCCCGGTCCTCGGCACGGGCGGTCCCACCGTGCTGATCGCCGACCCCGAGGCCTTCCACCGCCGCGTCGGCACCGGAGGACTCATCGGCTTCGGCGAGTCCTACATGGCCGGCGAATGGGACGCGCCGGACCTGCCGGCCGTCCTCACCGTGCTCGCCTCGCACGTCACCGAGCTCGTCCCCCGGCCGCTGCAGCGGTTGCGCGCCCTGTGGGCGCACCGGCAGCCCACCGAGCGGCGCAACACCCTCGACGGCGCCCGCGGCAACATCCACGCCCACTACGACCTGTCCAACGAGCTCTTCGCCCTCTTCCTCGACGAGACCCTCACCTACTCCTCGGCCGTCTTCCGCGGCTTCCCCGCCCGGCGCGCCCAGTTGGCCGCCGCACAGCACCGCAAGATCGACCGGCTGCTCGACCTGGCGGGCGTCGGCGAGGGCACCCGGCTGCTGGAGATCGGCACCGGCTGGGGGGAACTGGCCGTCCGCGCCGCCCGCCGCGGCGCCGAGGTCGTCTCCGTGACCCTCTCCGAGGAACAGCGCCGGCTCGCCACGGCCCGGATCGCCGCCGCGGGGCAGCAGGACCGGGCCACCGTCCGGCTGCGCGACTACCGGCAGGTGACCGGGAGCTACGACGCCATCGTCAGCGTCGAGATGATCGAGGCGGTCGGCGCCGAGTACTGGCCGGTGTACTTCACCGCCCTGGACCGGCTGCTCGCCCCCGGTGGCACGGTCGCGCTCCAGGCGATCACCATGCCCGACGAGCGCATGCTCGCCACCCGCGACACCCACACCTGGATGCAGAAGTACGTCTTCCCCGGCGGGCTCATCCCCTCCCTGGAGGCGATCGAGCGGACCCTCGACGAGCACACCGCGCTGCGCGTCACCTCCTGCGACGGCTTCGGGCCGCACTACGCCGAGACACTGCGGCTGTGGCGCGAGCGCTTCACCGAACGCGCCGCCGACGTCGCGGCCCTCGGCTTCGACGAGACCTTCCGCCGCATGTGGACCCTCTACCTCGCCTACTCCGAAGCCGGCTTCCGCTCCGGCTACCTCGACGTGTGCCAACTGCGCCTGACCCGGGGGGAGACCGCCAGGTGAAGGGCGCCGCGGACACCCTCGCCCCGCTGCTGGAGCAGTTCACCGGCGGCCCGCTGCCCGTGCGGCTGCGGGCCTGGGACGGCAGCACCGCCGGGCCGCGCGACGCCCCCGTGGTCGTCCTGCGCTCCCGGCGCGCGCTGCGAAGACTCCTGTGGCAGCCCGGCGAAATCGGCCTCGCCGAGGCGTACATCACCGGGGACATCGACGTGCGCGGCGACCTCACCGAAGGCCTGCGCGCCGTGTGGCACGCGGCACGCGACGGCGGGCTGCGCCCTCCCCGGCTCAGCGCGGCCGACCGGCTCCGCGCCGCCGGCGCAGCCGTACGGCTCGGCGCGGTCGGCCCCCGCCCGCCCGCCCCGCGCGGACGCGCCCGGCTGAACGGCACCCCGCACACCAGGGGCCGCGACCGGGCCGCCATCAGCCACCACTACGACCTGTCCAACGACTTCTACGAACTCCTCCTCGACCCTTCCATGGCCTACTCCTGCGGCTACTGGACCCGCCACGACGACCCGTCGTACGGCCTCGCCGACGCCCAGCGCGACAAGCTCGAACTCATCTGCCGCAAGCTGGACCTGCGCCCCGGCACGCGGCTGCTCGACATCGGCTGCGGCTGGGGCGCGCTCGCCCTGTACGCCGCGCGGACCCACCGCGCGCAGGTCCACGCGGTCACCCTCTCCCGCGCCCAGCGGGACTTCGTACGGGACCGGATCCGCGAACTCGGCCTGGAGCAGTACGTCACCGTCGAACTGCGCGACTACCGCGACCTGGAGGGCAGCGGCGGCTACGAGGCGGTCACCGCGATCGAGATGGGCGAGCACGTCGGCGACGAGCACTACCCGCGGTTCGCCGGCGCGATCCACCGCATGCTGCGCCCCCGGGGCAGGGCGCTGGTGCAGCAGATGTCCCGCGGCCGCGTCGCCCCCGGTGGCGGCGCCTTCATCGAGACGTACATCGCCCCCGACATGCACATGCGCCCGCTCGGCCGGACCGTGGCGCTGCTGGAGGACGCGGGCCTGGAAGTGCGGGCGGTGGAGTCCCTGCGCGAGCACTACGTCCACACGGTGCGGGCCTGGCTGGCCACCCTGGAGCGGCGCTGGTCCGACGTCGTCCTCCTGGCAGGCGAGGAGACCGCCCGCGTGTGGCGGCTGTACCTGGCGGGCGGGGCGCTGGCCTTCGCCGAACGCCGCATGGGCGTCGACCAGATCCTCGCCGTCCGGCCCGCGGCCGACGGCGCCGGCGGCACGGCCGGCACGCCCGCCGCCTGGTACGCGGGGTGGTGAGGCGGTGAACGGCTTCCCCTGGGGCGCGTTCGGGGTGGGCGTGGCGGTGGCGGCCGGGGCCGCGCTCGCCGTCATGCTCGCCACCTTCGCGTTCGCCCTGTCCCGCGGCAGGCACCGCTACGTCGACGTCGCCTGGGGCGTGGCCTTCACCGCGGTCGCCGGGTCCGCCTACGGCATGTCCGCCGGGCACGGCGACCCGGCCCGCCGCGCGCTGGTGCTCGCGCTGACCGCCGTGTGGGGCCTGCGGCTCGCCGTCCACATCGCCCACCGCGGCCGCGGCCACGGCGAGGACCCCCGCTACGAGGCCTTCCTGGCCAAGGCCCCCGGCAGCCGGGCCGCCTACGCCCTCCGTGCGGTGTACCTGCTGCAGGGCGCGCTCGTCCTGGTCGTCTCGCTGCCCGTCCAGGCCGCCTCGTACATCCCCGGGCCGCTCGGCCCGGCGGCCGCGGTCGGCGCGCTGCTCTGGCTCACCGGCCTGCTCTTCGAGGCCGTCGGCGACCACCAGCTGGCGCGGTTCAAGGCCGACCCGGCGCACCGGGGCCGCATCATGGACCGCGGCCTGTGGAGCTGGACCCGGCACCCCAACTACTTCGGCGACTTCTGCGTCTGGTGGGGGCTGTTCGCGCTGACCTGCGACGCCTGGCAGGCCGCCGCGGTGTCGGTCGTGTCCCCGCTGCTGATGTCGTACCTGCTGACCCGGGGCAGCGGGAAGGCCCTCCTGGAACGGCACATGGCGGACCGCCCCGGCTGGGCCGCCTACGCGTCGCGCACCAGCGGCTTCTTCCCCCGGCCCCCGCGCCGGCGCGCCGGCGTTCCGCCGGGGTGAGGGGGCGGGCGGGTGGGGTTGTCTGCGGCCCGCCGCGTGCTGGTGGGCGCGTGCGCCCCGGGGTGGGCGGCACGGGTGCCGACGCCCCGCCCCGGGTGGGCGCCCCGGGTGGGCGCCGCGGGCGGGCGTCGCGGGCGGGCCGGGACCGCTGCGGCGGGTCGCGCGCAGGACACCGGGGCCGGTCGATCGCCTTCGCCGCCGCCGCGGCCTTCGACCCGCGGGGCACGTGATGCGGTGCCGGCGCGCGGTTTCGTGTGGGCGGGTTGGGCGCCGCGTCGAGGCGGTCGGTGGGGGCGGCCCCCGGCAGGCGGGACTGCCCGGGTGCCGACGCCCCGGGTCGCCGCCGCGGCTCTCGGCCCGCGGGGCGGCTACTTGCCGCGGGCGCCGCGGAAGCGGGCGAGGGCCTCGTCGAGGTCGACGAGGGGGGCGGGGTAGTCCAGGGCGGCCCGCTCGTCCTCGGGGAGCCGCCAGGGGCGGTGCACGGCGCCGCCCCGCACCTCCGCCAGCTCCGGCACCCAGCGGCGCACGTAGGCGCCGTCCGGGTCGAACCGGCGGGCCTGCACCAGGGGGTTGAGCACCCGGTTCGGGCGGGTGTCGGTGCCGGTGCCGGCCACCCACTGCCAGTTCAGCTGGTTGTTGGCGATGTCGCCGTCCACCAGCAGCTCCAGGAAGTGCGCGGCGCCGATCCGCCAGTCCACGTACAGCGTCTTGGTCAGGAAGCTCGCGGCCAGCAGCCGCGCCCGGTTGTGCATCCAGCCCTCGTGCCGCAGCTGCCGCATCGCCGCGTCGATCAGCGGGTAGCCGGTACGGCCCTCGCGCCACGCGTCCGCCTCGGGTCCGTCACCGCGCCAGCGGTCACCGCGCGGCCGCAGGTCCCGGGAGGCGGCGTCGGGGCGGGCGGCGAGCACCTGGTGGTGGAACTCCCGCCATGCGACCTGTCGCACGAACGCGTCCGCGCCCGGTCCGCCGGCCTCGCGGGCGCCCCGGACCAGCTCGGTGGCCGACAGGCAGCCGAAGTGCAGGTACGGCGACAGACGCGAGGTGGCGTCGCCCGCGAGGTCGTCGTGGCGGTCCTCGTAGGCGGCGAGCCCCGAAGCCCGCCAGGCCCGCCAGCGCTCGCGGGCCTCGGTCTCCCCGCCCGCGGGCAGCCCGGGCGACGTGCCCCTGGGCGCCTCCGGGAGCGGCCGGGACGCCACGCCGTCCGGGACGCGGACCACGCGGGGCGCACCCAGCGGGTCGCGCAGATCCGCGGTCTCCCAGCGCCGGAAGTACGGCGTGAACACCCCGAAGCTGTCCTTGCCGGCCGGGGTCACCGCGCCGGGCGGCACCGCGGTCAGCACGGCGTCGTGCACCCGGAGTTCGCGGCCCGCCGCTGCCAGGGCCTCCCGCAGCCGCTCCTCGCGCCGCGCGGCGTACCGGCTCACCCCCGCGGCGACGTGCACCTGCCCGGCGCCGGTCTCCTCCGCGACCCGGCACGTCTCGCGCGCCACGTCCCCTTGGCGCAGCACCAGCCGCCCGCCGCGCTTGCGCAGCCGCTCGTCCAGGTCGGCGAGGCAGCCCGCGAGGAACGCGGCGCGGTTCGGGGCGGCGAAGCCCGCGGCCTCGATGGCCTCGTCGAGCACGAACAGGGGGACGACCTGCTCCGCGGAGTCGAGGGCGGCCCGCAGGACCGGGTTGTCGTGGAGCCGCAGATCGGCGGTGAACAGGCAGATCGACGTCGTCGTCACGTCCGGGGCACTCCTCCTGGCCGGCATTCGCGCCCGGCGAGCCTATGGCGCCGCCTCCCACCGCGGCGTGAGGCGCCCCGCTGTGCCCCGCGAGCGCCGGGCGTTGCCCGGGGAGCCACGCCCTCCCGGAGCGCCCCCACGGCGGCCGCGTGACCGTGCGTTGGGCCGGCCGGCCGCTGCGGGGTGTCCCGGGGTGCTCGGATCGTGGCCATGTCGTTCACCTTTCTGGTCCGGGGGAACCTGGGTGCCCTCAGGTGGAGTGGCCATGGGGGCGAGGGGCCGGACCGGTCCGGAAGTGCTCGCCTCCTGCGCGTCGTGGCGCGGGACGATGCCGCCGCCGGGCGTGGTCATGCCGAAGCGGGCGAACGCCGCGACGAGGACGAACGCGCCTGCGGCCAGGGCGAAGCAGAGCGTGAAGCGGCTCTCGGCGGGTGCGTGGCCCGGGGCTCCGGCGGCCGGCACGGCTGTGTCGCCCGTGGCGGGGCTCGCCCGGTCCTCGGCCGGCTGCCCTCGGGGGCGGGGGTTCCCCGGGCTTCGGTAGGCGGAGCCGTCACGGGGTGGTTGGGCGGGTGCTCGCGTGGGGGTGTCCTCGGGGCGGGCGTTGCCCGGGGTCCGGCCGGGGGCGCCGTGCCGCGGGCGAAGCCGTGCCTTCGGCTGGATGGCCGGTGGGGGCAGGGCGTTCGCGAACCGCCGCGCCCCCGGGGCGGGGATCCCCGGGGGCACGACGGAAGCCCGGCGTGGTGTCCCCTGCTGCAGCGGCCGCCCAGGACCTTCGGCCCGGCCGACCGGCCGACCGGGCGGCCGGGCGGCGTCAGGCCGGGAAGTTCATCAGGGCCAGGGGGTCGGAGGTCGGCTGCGGGGAGCCGCCGGCGGGTTCGACGGTGATGCCCATGCCGGAGGCGCCGTCGACGGTGCCCTGGAGGAGGACGGCCTGGGTCGTGTCGCCGCCGGACGGCTTCGGCATGAGGCCCGCGGAGCGCATCGTGCCGCCGTCGGCGTACCAGAGCTGGTAGACCCGGTTGCCGCTCAGCGCGGGCATGCCGTGGGCGAAGAAGACCGCGCGGTCCTGGCTGCGGGAGACGACGACCGTGCCGCTGGCGCCGCCCGCGAGCTTCGCGGAGGTGGTGACGGCGTCGGGCGCGGCCAGGACCTGGGAGATCTGCTCCGCCTGGACCTGGGTCCGCTGGTTCTCCTGGCGCAGGTCGCCGAGCTGTTGCTGCTGCCAGACCGCGACCCCGCCCAGGGCCGCTGCCGCGGCGATGCAGGCCGCCAGCGCGAAGCGGACGCGGCGCCGTGCGGGCTGCGAGGCGCGGCGGCGCATCGCGCGGGCCGCGGCGCGCGGCGGCTCGGGCACCGACGGCGGCTCCTGCCGTACGTTGACGATGAGCCGCATGACGTCGTCCTTCATGCGGGGCGGGACGGGCTCGGCCGCGGCGAGCCCGAGGCGGGCGGCGGTCGCGGCCAGCTCGCGCACCTCCAGCGCGCAGGCCTCGCACTCCGCGAGGTGGCGTTCGAACTCCGCGCGCTCGTGCCGCGTCAGCGCGTCGACGGCGTAGGCGCCGGTGAGGGTGTGCAGCTCGGCCTCGGTGCTCACGCGGTCACCCCCAGGCAGTCGCGCAGCCGGATCAGGCCGTCCCGCAGCCGTGTCTTGACGGTGCCCAGCGGCAGCGACAGCAGCTCGGCCACCTCCCGGTACGTCAGCCCCCGGTAGTAGGCGAGGGTCACCGACTGGTGCTGCACCTCGGTGAGGGTGCGCATGCAGCGCCGCACCTGTTCGGCCTCCAGCCGGGCCTCCACCTGCTCCGTCACCTCGTCGTACGCGGGGGTGCGCTCCAGCAGCGCCGCCCTGTGCTCGCGGTCCGCCGCCGCGCTGGCGGACCGTACCCGGTCCACGGCCCTGCGGTGGGCCAGGGTCATCACCCAGGTCATCGCGCTGCCCTTCTCCGGCCGGAAGCGGGCGGCGGTGCGCCACACCTCCACCAGCACCTCCTGCGTCACCTCCTCCGACTGGGCGGGGTCCCTGAGCACTCCGCGCACCAGTCCGAGCACCGGTCCGCTCACGGCGTCGTACAGCCGGGCGAAGGCCTCCTGGTCGCCGCGCGCGACGGCAAGCAGCAGCTCCGAGAGGTCCGGCCCCTGCCGTGCGGGCCTGCCGAACCGCAGCGGTTCCCTCACCACACCTCCAGCGTTCGATTCCGTGTGTCGAGGACAAGTCTCGCGTCCGGCATTCGGCGCCGCGAGCGATTCGGATTGGTCCGTCGTACCGTGGCAGTCATGTCCGACACCACCTCAGCAGCAGTCCTGGGCACCGGGATCATGGGTGCCGCGATGGCCCGCAACCTTGTCAAGGCCGGCCTCGACGTCCGTGTGTGGAACCGTACGAAGGAGAAGGCGCAGCCGCTCAGCAAGGACGGCGCACGCGTCGCCGACACCCCCGCGGAGGCGGTGGACGGCGCCGACGTGGTGCTGACCATCCTGCACGACGCGGACTCCGCCCTCGAGACCATGCGGCAGGCGGCGCCGGCGCTGCGGAAGGGCGCGGTGTGGGCGCAGTCCACCACCGCGGGCGTGGGCGCCCTCGGGGCGTTCGCGCGGTTCGCGCGCGAGCACGGCGTCGTCTTCCTCGACTCGCCCGTGCTGGGCACCAGGCAGCCCGCGGAGAACGGGCAGCTCCTGGTGCTGGCCGCCGGGCCGCAGGAGGCCCGGCAGACGGTGGCGCCGGTCTTCGACGCGATCGGCAGCCGCACCGTGTGGGTGGGGGAGGACGCGGCCGAGGGCGCGGCCAGCCGGCTGAAGCTGGTGATCAACAGCTGGGTGCTGACCGTCACCCACGGCACGGCCGAGGCCCTCGCACTGGCGAAGGGCCTCGGCGTGGACGCCGCGGACTTCCTCAAGGCCGTCTCCGGCGGCCCCCTCGACATGGGCTACCTGCAGGCGAAGGGGGCGTCGATCCTGGCCGGGGACTTCAGCCCCAGCTTCGCCGTGCGGACCGCGGAGAAGGACGCCCGCCTGATCGTGGAGGCTGGGGAGTCCGTGGGGGTCCGGCTCGACGTGGCCGCGGCCGGCGCCGAGCGCTTCCGCCGCGCGGCCGAGCTCGGGCACGGCGGGGAGGACATGGCGGCCTCGTACTTCGCGAGCTTCGAGAAGTGATCACCCGATGTGCGGGAAGAGGCTGGTGAAGTACGCCGCCGCCTCGGCGGCGTCCCGGCCGAAGGGGGCGTCCAGGTCCCAGATGAGGAAGAGCAGGAAGGCGATCAGGGCGCTGTAGAGCCCGGCGAGGAGCAGTTCGCGCCGGGAGCGCCTGATCTGCAGGCTGAAGATCAGGCCCACCGCGACGAGGGCGCCGGTGACCAGGCCGAACCACACCACCCCCGGCATGGTCGGCCCGGCGTTCTCGCCGCGGGCGGTGCGCGCGTCGTCGGCGGCCGCGACCTGGTCGACGACCGGCTGGTACGCCTGGTTGGCCAGCGGGGTGCGCGGCTCGAAGTCGGTCACGTCGCGGCGCACCTTGCCGAGGAGCTCCGAGCCGCGCTGGGTGTTCTCGCCGTGCTCGAGCATGTAGGGCAGCTCGGTGTGCGCGACGTAGGAGACGTACGCGTCCACGTCGGCGCGCACCTGGTCGCGGACGGCGGCGGGGTAGACCTGCACCCGCTGGTGCACCTCGTGCAGGGCCTGGGTCTCGCGGTGCAGCGTGTCCTCGGCGCCGCCGCGCGCCTCCCACACGCCGGCGATGGCGAGGCCGAGGACGATGGCGTACACCACGCCGATCATCATCGTCATGTACTCGATGACGTCGGGGGTCTCCGAGGGGTCGTCGTCGTCTCCGATGCGACGGTGGTTGATGGCCACGATGGTCAGGACGACCGCGCAGGCCGCGGCCATCGCGATGGCCAGGACGAGCCAGTCCGACATCGATCACCTCCGTGAGCGGGCTTGGGAGCGGGGCTTGAGCGCGGCGGCGGACAGGACCGCGGGCGCGGTGACCAGCAGCATGAGATGGACGATGCTCGGGCCGTCGGGGGCGGGCGGCGGGCTCGCCTTGCGGTAGGCGACCGGCGGGAGTTCCGCGCGGTGCGTCGGGGTGGGGGTGGGGGTCGGCGTGGGCGTCGGTGTCGGAGTGGGCGTCGGAGTGGGCGTCGGCGTCGGTGTGGGAGTGGGCGTGGGGGCCGGTGCGCGGCGCACGGGGCGGGCGGGGGTGGGCCGCGGTGCCGGCCCGCAGGGGTGTCGCCAGGACACCGAGCCCCGAGAACCGCCGCTGTCCGTGCGGGCGTTCACCGTCGACTCGTACGCGGGGCAGTGCCGCCGCCGGACGGTCGCGGACGAACCGCCGCCGCCGGTGCGCGCGTCCACGGTGTCCCCGCCGTGGGTGACCCGGGCCCTCGTCTCCCCGTCGCGGGTCTCCACGCGGACGGCGCCGCCGCCGGTCTCCACCCGTACGGTGCCGTCGGGCAGGAACCGGACCACGGGCGGGCCCGGTGGACCCGGCGGATCATGCGCGTACGCCGTCCCCCCGGCCGCCCCCGGCCCCAGCACCGTCAGTGCCGCGGCCGCCGTGAGGCCGGCCCCCCTCAGCCAGATGCTCATGGACGAGATCCTGCGCGGCGCCGCGCGGGCCCATCCGGGGGACCCGGCCAATCCCCCCGAAGGGCTGATTCGTCAGCTCAGCACGCGCCGCAGCGCACGCCGGGCGCGGTCGGGGGCGGTCCGGTCGCCGAAGAGCTGGACGGCGTGGTTGAGGGAGAAGTAGATCCCGTTCAGCTCGAAGACCAGTTGCTCCGGGTCGGTGCCGGGCGGCAGTTCGCCGAGTTCCACGGCGGCCCGGATGTCGCGGGTCAGTCGGCGGCGCCAGACGGTGTAGAGCCGGGCGACCGCGTCCCGTACCGGCCCCTCGCGGCCGTCGAACTCCACGGCGGAGGCGGTGAACAGGCAGCCGCCGGGGAAGGCCTCGCGTTCGCGGTCCAGGTAGGTCACCCACGCCTCGCAGATCGCGGTCAGCCGGGCGAGCCCGGGAGCGGACCCCGCGGCGGGCACCCAGACGGCGCGGGTGAAGATCTCCGAGGCTCGCCGCAGGGCGGCGATCTGCAGGGCCTCCTTGGTACCGAAGTGGCCCAGCAGCCCGGACTTGCTGATCCCGAGGTCGGTCGCGAGCCGGCCGATCGTGAGGCCCTCCAGGCCCTCCACGGAGGCGACCGCGACGCTGCGTTCGATGATCCGCTCGCGGGTGTGGCGTGCCTCGGCGGCGGACTTGCGTGGGCTCATGGGGCCATCGTAGCCACCATTCCCCATTTAGAGTCCGACCGATCGGTCGCTATAGTTCCGCCATGACTGCATCCCGCATCGCCGCCCTCGGTCACCACCAGCCGCAACGTGTCCTCACCAACGACGACCTGGCCGCCATGGTCGACACCAGCGACGCCTGGATCCGGCAGCGCACCGGCATCGCGACCCGGCACATCGCCGCCGAGGACGAGACGGTCGCCGACATGGCGAGCGCCGCGGCGGGCAAGGCGCTCGCCGCGGCGGGCCTGGACGCCGCCGACATCGACCTGGTCGTCGTGGCCACCTCCAGCGCCGTCGACCGCTGCCCCAGCACCGCCGCCCAGGTCGCGGCCCGGCTCGGCATGACGGCTCCCGCCTCCTACGACCTCAACAACGCCTGCGCGGGCTTCACCACCGCGCTCGCCGCCGCCGACCACTCCGTGCGGGCCGGCGCCGCCCGGCACGCCCTGGTCGTCGGCGCCGAGAAGATGTCCGACCTCACCGACTGGAGCGACCGCAGCACCTGCGTCCTGCTGGGCGACGGGGCGGGCGCGGCCGTCGTCAGCGCCGCCGATGGCGCGCCGGGGACGCTCCCCGGCATCGGCCCCGTCGTGTGGGGCTCGGACCCCACCCGTGCCGACGCCGTACGGCTGGCCGGCGCCTGGCAGCCCCGCTTCGCCCAGGACGGCCAGGCGGTCTTCCGCTGGGCCACCACGACCCTCGCCCCGATCGCCGAGGAGGCCTGCCGGCGCGCCGGTGTCGCCGTCGGCGACCTCGGGGGCATCGTGACGCACCAGGCCAACCTGCGGATCATCGAGGGCGTCGTACGCCAGCTGGGCGCCCCGCAGGCGGTGGTGGCCCGGGACGTCGTCGACTCCGGCAACACCTCCGCCGCCTCCGTGCCGCTCGCCTTCTCCAAGCTCGTCGAGCGCGGCGAACTCGCCCCCGGCGCGCCCGTGCTGCTGCTCGGCTTCGGCGGCGGGCTGTCCTGGGCCGGGCAGGTCGTCGGCTGCCCCTGACCCGGGGACGACCGAGGGCCGGTCCGCCGCGCGTGCGGCTGACCGGCCCTCAGGGGTGCGGTACGGCTCAGGCCTTGAGGGCCAGGACGACGTTGTGGCCGCCGAAGCCGAAGGAGTTGTTGATGGCCACGATCGGGCCGTCCGGCAGCTTCCGCGCCTCGGTGGAGACCAGACCGGGGTCGATCTCGTCGTCCAGTTCCGCGATGTTGATCGTCGGCGGGGCGATCCGGTGGTGCAGGGCGAGGACGGTGGCGACCGTCTCGATGCCGCCCGCGCCGCCCAGGAGGTGACCGGTCATCGACTTGGTGGCGGAGATGGCCACGTGGTCGAGGTGGTCGCCGAGCACCTTGCGGAGCGCCTTGACCTCGGCGACGTCACCCTGCGGGGTGGACGTCGCGTGCGCGTTGAGGTGCGCGACCTGCGCCAGGTCCAGGCCGGTCGCGGCGATCAGCTGCTCCAGCGCGGCGGCGATGCCGCGGCCGGTGGGCTCCGGCTGCGCGATGTGGTGGGCGTCGGCCGACAGGCCCTGGCCCAGCACCTCGGCGTAGACCCGGGCCCCGCGCCTGGCGGCGTGCTCGGCCGACTCCAGGACGACGACACCCGCGCCCTCGCCGAGGACGAAGCCGTCGCGGCCCTTGTCGTACGGGCGGGAGGCGCCCTGCGGGTCGTCGTTGTTCTTCGACATCGCCATCATGTTGGCGAAGGCCGCGATCGGCAGCGGGTGGATGGCCGCTTCCGTGCCGCCGGCGATGACCACGTCGGCACGGCCGGAGCGGATCATCTCGTACGCGTAGCCGACGGCCTCGGCACCGGAGGCGCAGGCGCTGACCGGGGTGTGGACACCGGCGCGGGCGTTGACCTCCAGGCCGACGTTGGCCGAGGGGCTGTTGGGCATCAGCATCGGCACGGTGTGCGGGGACACCTTGCGCGGGCCGGAAGCCTTGAGGTTGTCGTACTGGTCGAGCAGCGTGGTGACGCCGCCGATGCCGGAGGCGATGACCGCGCCGAGGCGGTCGGGGTCGACCGAGCTGTCCTCACCGGCCTTGGCGGTGAAGCCCGCGTCGGCCCACGCCTCGCGAGTGGCGATCAGCGCGAACTGCGCCGAGCGGTCCAGCTTGCGGGCGACCGGGCGGGGCAGGATCTCCAGCGGTTCCACGGCGATCTGCGCGGCGATGCGCACCGACAGCTCGGCGGCCCAGTCCTGCTTCAGGGGGGTGACGCCGGAACGTCCGGCGATCAGTCCCTCCCAGGTCGACGCGCTGTCCCCGCCCAGCGGAGTGGTTGCGCCGATACCGGTGACGACCACGGTGTGATTGGTCGGGCTCACAGGGATTGTCTCTCCACGTCTAGAAGGGCGGGCGACAGACACGTCGTCCAGGGGTGGCTCAGGCTCAGCCCTGGGCCTTGAGGATGTAGTCGACGGCGTCGCCGACGGTCTTCAGCTGCTTGACGTCGTCGTCCGGGATCTTGACCTCGAAGCGCTCCTCGGCGGCGACGACGACCTCGACCATGGACAGCGAGTCGACGTCCAGGTCGTCGGTGAAGGACTTGTCCAGCTGGACGTCCTCGGTCGGGATGCCGGCGATCTCGTTCACGATCTCCGCGAGACCTTCGACGATCTCTTCCTGGGTGGCCATGGCGGCGCTCTCCTTCTTCGTGCTGGTTACTACGGGCTGCGGCGGGCGGGAGTGCGCGCCGCGTGAGTGTTGCCTAGGGGAGGGTAACGACAGTGGCGGCGTAGACGAGCCCCGCCCCGAAACCGATGATCAGGGCCGTGTCGCCGCTCTTCGCCTGTCCGGTGGCGAGCAGGCGCTCCATCGCGAGCGGGATCGACGCGGCGGAGGTGTTGCCGGTGGTCTCGATGTCGCGGGCGACCGCGACGTGCTCCGGCAGCTTGAGCGCCTTGATCATCGAGTCGATGATGCGCATGTTGGCCTGGTGCGGGATGAAGACGTCCAGGTCGTCCGCGGTGATCCCGGCGGCGTCCAGCGCCTCCTGGGCCACCTTGGCCATCTCGAACACCGCCCAGCGGAAGACCGTCTGGCCCTCCTGGGTGATCGCGGGGAACTTCAGCTCCCCGTTCTCGTCCACCGGCAGCTGCGCGACGTCGCCCACACGGAAGCGGTCCCACGCCACGGTCTGGGTGATGGTGTTGGACTTGTCGCCCTCCGAGCCCCAGACGGTCGGGCCGATCTCCGGCTCGTCGGCCGGGCCGATGATGACCGCGCCGGCGCCGTCGCCGAAGAGGAAGGCGGTGGCGCGGTCCGTCTTGTCCGTGAGGTCGCTCAGCCGCTCGACGCCGATCACCAGGACGTGCTTGGCGCTGCCCTCGGTGACCATGCCCTTGGCGAGGGTCACGGCGTACGTGAAGCCCGCGCAGCCCGCCGAGATGTCGAACGCGGCCGGCTTGCCGGCGCCGATGCGGTGCGCGATCTCGGTCGCGACGGCCGGGGTCTGCTTGAAGTGGGAGACGGTGGCGACGATGACGCCCCCGATGTCCTCGGCCGAGATCCCCGCGTCGGCGATGGCCTTGCCCGCCGCGATGACCGACATCTCGGCGACCGTCTCGTCCGGGCCGGCCCAGTGCCGGGAGGCGATGCCGGAGCGGGAGCGGATCCACTCGTCGCTGGAGTCGATGGTCTCCAGGATCACCTCGTTGGGCACCACCCGGGTCGGCCGGTAGCCGCCGACGCCCATGATGCGCGCGTACGGGGAGCCCTTGCTGGGCCTGATCTTCGCCATGTCTGCGGGGACTCCTTATTCCTGGGGGCCGTGCTCGGCCACGATCGCGCGGGCGGCGTCGAGGTCGTCCGGGGTCTTCAGGGCCAGGGTCGCGACGCCGGGCAGCGCGCGCTTGGCCAGTCCCACCAGGGTGCCACCCGGAACCAGCTCGATGATCGCGGTGACGCCCATGTCCTTGAAGGTCTCCATGCACAGGTCCCAGCGCACCGGGTTGGACACCTGCGTCACCAGGCGGGAGACGATCTCGGCGCCGGAGGCGACGACCGCACCGTCGGTGTTGGACACGTACGGCAGCGCGGGGTCGGAGACCTGCAGCGTCTGCGCCAGCTCCTCCAGCACCGCCACGGCCGGGGCCATGTGGTGGGTGTGGAACGCGCCCGCCACCTTCAGCGGGATGACCCGCGCCTTCTCCGGCTTGTCCGCGGTCAGCTCCGCGAGCTGCTTGGCCGTGCCGGCCGCCACGATCTGACCGGCGCCGTTGATGTTCGCCGGGGTGAGGCCGAGGTTCCCCAGGTGGGCGACGACCAGGTCCGGGTCGCCGCCGAGCACGGCCGACATGCCGGTCTCGGTGATGGCCGCGGCCTGGGCCATGGCGGTGCTGCGGGTGCGGACGAAGGTCATCGCCGCTTCCGCGCTCAGCACGCCGCCGACGGCCGCCGCCGTGATCTCTCCGACGCTGTGACCGGCCACGGCGCCCAGCGCGGAACGCGCGGCGGCCGGGTCGCCGAACAACTGCTCCGCCGCGACCAGGCCGGCCGCGACCAGCAGGGGCTGGGCGACGGCGGTGTCACGGATCTCCTCGGCCTCGGCCTTGGTGCCGAAGTGGGCGAGGTCGAGCCCGGCGGTCGAGGACAGACCGGCGAGACGGTCGGCGACACCGGGGAGTTCGAGCCAGGGGTTCAGGAAGCCGGGGGCCTGGGCACCCTGGCCGGGAGCGACGAGTACGAGCACGCTTTCAACTCTCTCTTGAGCGAGGTGATCCCCGCCCGTGGGGACAGGGACCAAGAACCGACGGGCGATTTGTTGGTGTCCCACAAAGGCCCTGATCGTATCTACGGTGTGTGCCCCGCGTCGGAGAGCCGGCCCAGGATGAGCGCGATACGTAGGGTGAATGCGGAGCGCACGTCCGACGGCGACCAGCCGGTGACGTCCGTCACACGTCGAAGCCGGTAGCGAACGGTGTTGGGGTGAACGAACAACATCCGGGCGGCCCCTTCCAGCGACGAGGCCTGTTCGAGGTAGACGGACAGAGTCTCAAGCAGTGCCGAACCAGCTTCCTCCAACGGCCTGTAGATCTCCTCCACCAACTGATCGCGGGCGTGTCGGTCGCCCGCCATCGCACGCTCCGGGAGCAGGTCGTCGGAGAGCACCGGACGCGGCGCGTCGGGCCAGGCCGCACACGCCCGCAGGCCCGCCGCCGCGGCCTGCGCGGACTTCGACGCCGCCAGCAGGTCGCCCACCACGGGCCCGGCCACGACCGGCCCCGCGGCGAACGGCCCGATCAGCGCCTTGGCCACCCGCAGCGGATCCCCGTCGCCGCCCGCGACCACGATCAGCCGGTCGCCGAGCACCCCGGTGAGCACCTGCAGCTTGGCGTGCCGCGCCGCCCGCCGGATCGCCTCGACGGTGAGCTCGCTGTCGCCGTTGGGTGCCGTGCCCAGCACCACCGCGATCTTGTCGGGGGAGCTCCAGCCGAGCGCCGCCGCCCGGGACAGCACGCCCTCGTCCGCCTCCCCGGACAGCACCGCGTTGACCACCAGGGACTCCAGCCGCGCGTCCCAGGCGCCGCGCGCCTCGGCGGCCTGGGCGTAGACCTGGGCCGTCGCGAAGGCGATCTCCCGCGCGTACACCAGCAGCGCCTCGCGCAGCACCGACTCGTCGCCGGGGGCCGCGACCTCGTCGATCGCCGCCTCCATGACCTCGATGGTGGTGCGCACCATCTCCACCGTCTGGCGCAGCGAGATCGCCCGGGTCAGCTCCCGCGGGGCGGTGCCGAAGACGTCGGTGCTGATCGCCTGCGGGGTCTCGGGGTGGCGGAACCACTCCGTGAAGGCCGCGATGCCCGCCTGCGCCACCAGCCCGATCCACGAGCGGTTCTCCGGGGGCATGGCCCGGTACCAGGGCAGCTGCCCGTCCATCCGCGCGATCGCGGCCGCCGCCAGGCGCCCCGAGGACTTCTCCAGCCTCCTCAGCGTGGCGGAGTGGGGGTGGTCGCGGGCGGGGTCGAATGCGTTCAGCGCGGGTTCTGGCACGGTACAAGCCTGCCTTATCCGGGCGGATGCATGGCACGGACCCCTCGGCTCCGCGCACCCGTGGCTCAGATACGGCCTCCCGCGGCGGAGTCCGCGGACAGCCGCTGGGCGAGGTAGACCGGGATCACCGACGCGGCGACCAGGACGGCGGCCACGACGTTGACGACGGGCGCCTGCTGCGGCCTGGCCATGTTGCCGAAGATCCACACGGGGAGGGTCTGGATGCCGGGACCCGCGGTGAAGGTGGTGACGACGATCTCGTCGAAGGAGAGGGCGAAGGCGAGCAGCCCGCCCGCCAGCAGCGCCGTGCGCACCAGCGGGAAGGTGATGTCGCGGAAGACCTGGAAGGTGTCGGCCCCCAGGTCCATCGCCGCCTCCTCGTACGAGCCGGAGGTGCGCCGCAGCCGGGCCACGACGTTGTTGAAGACCACCACGACGCAGAAGGTGGCGTGGCCGACGACGACCGTGAACAGGCCCAGCCCGACGCCGAGCGGCTCCAGCACCGTGCGGAACGCGGTGTTCAGGGCGATGCCCGTGACGATGCCGGGCAGCGCGATCGGCAGCACGACGACGAAGGAGAGCGCCTCCCGCCCGAAGAAGCGGTACCGGGAGACCGCGAAGGCGAGCAGGGTGCCCAGCACCAGGGAGACCGCGGTCGCGCCCAGGCCCGCCTTCACCGAGGTCCACAGCGCGGAGCGGGCACCGGAGCTGTGCCACGCGTCGGCCCACCAGTGCAGGGTCAGGCCCGAGGGGGGCCAGCCGAAGCCGCGGGCGGCGTTGAAGGAGTTGAGCAGCACGAGGAGCAGCGGCACGTAGATGACGGTGAAGCCCAGCGCGGCCGCGACGCGCAGGACGATGCGGGCGGGACGGGAGAGTTGCATGGTCACGGCCTCACAGACTCTGGAGCGCGCCGGTGCGCCGCATGGCCAGCAGGTAGACGACGATGACCGCGACCGGCACGGTGCCCAGCGCGGCGGCGAGCGGCAGGTCGAGGGTGATGTTGGAGTAGACGACGTTGCCGATCAGCTGGGTCTTGCCGCCGACGATCTGCACGGCGATGTAGTCGCCGAGGCTGAGCGAGAAGGTGAAGACCGAGCCGGCCGCGACCGACGGCAGCACCATCGGCAGCACCACGGACCGGAAGGTGCGCCAGGTGCGGGCCCCGAGGTCGGCGGAGGCGTCCAGCAGGCTGGCCGGCAGCTGCTCCAGCCCGGCGTGGACCGGCAGGATCATGTACGGCAGCCACAGGTAGGCCAGCACCATGATCGTCGCGGGCAGGCCGTAGCCGGGTCCGTCCAGGCCGAGCGGCCTCAGTGCCCAGTCCAGCGGCCCGTTCTCGGAGAGCATGATCCGCCAGGCGTAGGCCTTGACCAGGTAGCTGGCCCACAGCGGGGTGAGCACGGCCACGACCAGCAGGTGCCGGTACCTCGGGGCGGCGACCCGGGCGGTGTAGAAGGCGATCGGGAAGGCGATGACGATGTCGATGACCGTCACCGCGACCGCGACGCCGACGCTGCGCAGGGCGACGTCCCGGTAGACGTCCGTGGTCAGGACGGTGCGGAAGTTGTCGGTGCTCCAGACCTTGACGACGTCGGAGGTGAAGGCGTCGGTCGTCCAGAACGCGGAGAGGAAGAGCGCGGCCAGCGAGCCGAGGTAGGCGAGGACCAGCCACAGCAGCGGGGCGGACAGCAGCAGCGACAGCCGCAGCCGCGGGCGGCGGTGCAGGGAACCTGCAAGCCGCCGCCCGAGGGCGCCGCTCGTCGTGGTGGACGGGGTGGACGGGGTCGTCACGGACGGCTCAGCCCTTGATCTCGGTCCAGGCCTGGACCCACTTGGCGTACGGCACGCAACGGACGTCGGTGCGGCCGTCCAGGCACTGCGGGATGGGCGTGTTCCAGAAGTGGACCTGCTTCCAGTACGGCTCGTCGGCCGCGTGGAAGACCGTGCAGTGGTTCTTGTCCGTGGTCAGGGCGCAGGACTTCTCGTTCGCCGGGGCCTCGCCGAACCACTCGGCGACCTGGGCGTTCACCTTCGGCGAGACGATCCAGTCCAGCCACTTGTAGGCGCAGTTGGGGTGCTGGGCCTTGGCCGAGACCATCCAGGTGTCGGACCAGCCGGTGGCGCCCTCGCTCGGCAGGACCGCCTCGACCGGCGCCTTCTCGGCCTTGGCGAGGTTGGCGATGACCTGCCAGCTGGTGCCGATGACGGAGTCGCCGCTCTTGAAGGCGGAGATCTCCTTCAGGTAGTCGCTCCAGTACTCGCCGACGTCCGCGTTCTGCTCCTTCAGCAGGGCGACGGAGGCGTCGAACTGCTTCTGGTCCAGCGCGTACGGGTCCTTGATCCCCAGCTCCGGCTTGGTCTTCATCAGGTAGAGCGCGGCGTCCGCGATGTAGATGGCGGAGTCGTACGCGGTGACGTGGCCCTTGTAGGGGGAGGCCTTGTCGAAGACCGCCGACCAGGAGGTGGGGGCCGGGGAGACCTTGTCGGTGCGGTACATCAGCAGGTTGGCGCCGCGGCCGTGCGGGATGCCGTAGGCGACCTTGTCCACCGAGTTCCACTTCTGCATCTTCAGGCTGGCGAAGACGTCCTTGTAGTTGGGGACCAGGTCGGTGTTGACCGGCGCCGCGTCGCCCGAGGCGATGAGGCGCAGCGAGGCGTCGCCGGAGGCCGAGACGGCGTCGTACTGGCCGGTCTTCATCAGGCTGACCATCTCGTCGGAGGTCCCCGCGACCTTGGTGTTGACCTGGCAGCCGGTCTCCTTCTCGAACGGGGTCACCCAGTCGACGGACTTGTCGTTGGAGCCGTCCTCGGCGTAGCCGGCCCAGGCGATCAGGTTGACCGCGCCCTCGGTCTTGCCCAGGGCCTTGGGCGCGCTGAGCTTGGGCGGGGTGAAGGCGCCGCCGGAGGAGCCGGCGCCCTTGCCGGGGGAGGACGACCCGCCGCAGGCGGTGGCCAGGGCCAGGACGGTACAGGCTGCGAGGGCACGGGTCAGACGCACGTGGACTCCGTTTCCGGGTGGGGGGACTGGACGGTGACGTTGTGCCGGCGGTGCCACTGGAGGCGGACACGGGTTCCCCGGTAGGCGGCGACGTCGGCCGAGGAGGTCTCCTGGTTCTGCTGCAGGGCGGTCAGCCGGCCGCCCTCGTCGAGGTCGACGAGGAAGCGCGTGGTGTCGCCGAGGTAGATGACCTCGGCGACGGTGCCGGAGACGGTGCGCAGCCCGTCGTCCGGGGCGTCCGAGGTGCCCGGGGCATCCGAGGGGCCGGTGGGAGCGCCGGGGCCCAGCAGGCGGATCTTCTCCGGGCGGACGCTGTACGTCCCGGTGTCGTCGGTCAGCAGGTTGGAGGTGCCGACGAAGCCGGCGACGAAGGGCGTGGCCGGCCGCTCGTACACCTCGGCGGGGGTGCCGATCTGCTCGATCCGGCCCCCGTTGAAGACCGCGATCCGGTCGCTGAGGGTCAGCGCCTCCTCCTGGTCGTGGGTGACGAAGACGAAGGTGATGCCCACCTCGCGCTGGATCGCCTTCAGTTCGACCTGCATCTGCTCGCGCAGCTTGAGGTCGAGCGCCCCCAGCGGCTCGTCGAGCAGCAGCACCCGGGGACGCCCCACCAGGGCACGGGCCAGTGCGACGCGCTGCCGCTGGCCGCCGGACAGCTGCCGCGGACGGCGCCCGCCGAACCCCTCCAGCCGGACCGAGGCGAGCGCCGCGCGGGCGCGCTCGGTCCGTTCCGCCTTGGGCACCTTGCGCACCTTCAGGCCGTAGGCGACGTTCTGCTCCACCGTCATGTGCGGGAAGAGCGCGTAGTCCTGGAAGACGGTGTTGACGTCCCGCTCGAAGGGGGCGAGCCGGGTGACGTCCCGGCCGGCCAGCTCCACGGTGCCGGCGGTGGGGGCCTCGAAACCCGCGACCATCCGCAGCACCGTGGTCTTGCCGGAACCGGAGGGGCCCAGCATCGAGAAGAACTCGCCGTCGGCGATCTCCAGGTCCACCCCGGCGACCGCGTGCACCTGGCCGAAGGACTTGCGCAGGTCCCGCAGGCGTACCGCGGGCGTCCCGGTGTCCGTTTCCTTGGCCGTTCCCTCCATCGGCGGGGAACCCTTCTCTTCGCCGGCTCGTTGATCAAAAACCTATGAAGTTATAGTTCAGAGGACAAGGCCCAGCCGGGGTAAAACTTTCCCCAAGTGAGAAGGTGTGCGGGTGAGCAAACTTTCGAATGGCGCACTGCACGCCGTCTTCGCACCGGTCGGCAACCTCGCCCGGGTCGACGCGGTCGTACGGCGCCTCGCGGACGCCATCGAACTGGGCCTGCTCGCCGACGGCGAGCAGCTCCCCGGTGAGAGCGAGCTCGCCACCCGCCTCGGTGTCTCCACCGTGACCTTGCGCGAGGCCCTCATGGCCCTGCGCCAGCAGGGACTGGTCACCACCCGCCGCGGCCGCGGCGGCGGCAGCTTCGTCACCGCCCCCGACCAGCCGCGCACCGCCCGGCTCGGCCACCGGCTGGCCGACTGGAGCACCGAGGAACTGCGCGACCTCGCCGACCACTGGGCCGCCGTCGCCGGCACCGCCGCCCGGCTGGCCGCCCGGCGCACCGAGCCCGCGGACCTCGCCCCGCTGGAACGCTCCCTGGAGGAGTTCGAGGCCGCCGGCGACCTCGCCGCCCGCGGCCGCGTCTACGGCAGGCTCCACGTGGAGCTCGCCGCGGCCGCCCAGTCGGCCCGTCTCACCAAGGAGGAGATCCGTATCCAGGCGGAGATCGGAGCGCTAATCTGTCTCGCACTCGGGGAGGACGACGCCCGCACGGCGGTCGTCGAGCTGCACCGCGCGCTGCTCAGCGCCGTGCGCGACGGCGACGCGGAGCTGGCCCGGTCCCTGGCCGAACGGCGGGTGCAGGACGCGATGGAGCGCCTGATCGGACTGCGTCTGACCGTCGACGGCTGACCCGGGCGTCCGCACCACCCGTCCTCCCGCACCGGAGGCAGCCGCCGTGGCCGTCAGCTCAACCGCCTTGGTCGACAGCGTCGTCGCCGACGTCGTGGACCGGGTCCGCGGCACCCTGGAGGACGTCTTCGCCGCCGTCGCCCAGGTCGCCGAGCGCACCACCGCCATCGCCGCGGTCCGCGCCGCCGGCCGGGCCCCGACCACCGCCGACCTCGCCGCCCTGCGCCCGCTGCTGCACGAGCGGCTGCGGCGCCGGCACGACCTGATCTCCGGCATCGGCTTCATCGCGGAACCCGGGCTGCTCGGCGACGTACCGGCCTGGCTGGAGTGGTGGCAGAACCACGGGGAGGACGGGCTGCGGCCGCTCCTGCCCGACCTCGACCCGGGCACCTCGGCCTACTCCGACTACACCCACTGGGACTGGTTCGCCCTGCCCCGCGCCACCGGGGAACGCGCCGTGGCCGGACCGTACGTGGACTACCTGTGCTCCGACGAGTACAGCCTCACCCTGTCGGTGCCGGTCCAGCACGGCGGCCGCTTCCTCGGCGTCGCCGCCGCCGACGTCTACCTGCGCCACTTCGAGGCCGCCGTACTGCCCCTGCTGCGCCGGCTGCCCGCGCCGGCCGCCCTGGTCAACGCCCGCGGCCGGGTCGCCGCCTCCACCGACCCCCGGCACCTGGCCGGCTCGCTCCTGCGCAGCGTCAGCGGCCGGTCCTGCGGACCGATCCCGCTGACGCTGGTCACAGCTCTGCCAGCACCGCCTCCGTGAGCGCCGGCCACAACGGCAGGGCCCACTCGCCGAAGTCACGGTCCGTCAGGACGACGCAGGCGGCGCCGGCGTCGGGGTCGACCCACAGGAAGGTGCCGGACTGGCCGAAGTGGCCGAAGGTGCGCGGGGAGGACGAGGCGCCCGTCCAGTGCGGGGACTTGTGGTCCCGGATCTCGAATCCCAGGCCCCAGTCGTTGGGGTTCTGGCCGCCGTAGCCGGGCAGCACGCCCTTGAGACCGGGGAAGGCGACGGAGGTCGCCGCGGCGACGGTCTCCGGGGCCAGCAGCCGCGGTGCCTGCAGCTCGGCGGCGAAGCGGACCAGGTCGTCGACGGTGGAGACGGCGCCCGCGCCGGCCGAGCCCGGGCAGTCGGTGGCGTGCATGCCGAGCGGCTCCAGCACCGCCTGCCGCAGGTACTCGGCGAAGGGGATCCCGGTGGCCTTGGCGATGTGGTCCGCCAGCGCGTCGAAGCCCGCGTTGGAGTAGATCCGCCGCGTGCCGGGGGCCGCCATCACCCGGTGCTCGTCGAAGGCCAGGCCGGAGGTGTGGGCGAGCAGGTGCCGTACGGTCGAGCCCTCGGGGCCGGCCGGTTCGTCCAGCTCGACCGCGCCCTCCTCGACCGCGACCAGCGCCGCGTAGGCGGACAGCGGCTTGGTCACCGAGGCCAGCCGGAAGCGCCGCCCGGTCCCGCCGTACGCTCCCAGGACCGTGCCGTCACGGCGGACGACCGCCGCCGCGGCCGTCGGGACAGGCCAGTTCTCGATCGCGCTCAGGCTGTTCAGGCTCCGCATGGGCGTGAGCCTAACGAATGGCCTTGCCTGGAGTGCACTCCAGGGTTTTAGCGTGGACCCCATGACCGTGACGCAGGTGGCCAAGAGCAAGCCCGGCAGCGTACACAGCTGCGCCGACGAGCCGCGGCACCCCCTCCCGGACGGCCGGGACCGCTACACGATCAGCGAGGTGGCGGCCTTCACCGGGCTGAGCGCGCACACGCTGCGCTGGTACGAGCGGATCGGGCTGATGCCGCACGTCGACCGCTCCCACACCGGGCAGCGCCGCTTCACCAACCGCGACCTCGACTGGCTGGGCTTCGTCGGCAAGCTGCGGCTGACCGGGATGCCGGTCGCGGACATGGTCCGCTACGCCGAGCTGGTGCGGCTGGGGGAGCACACCTTCCCCCAGCGCCAGGAGCTGCTGGAGTCGACCCGGCGCGACGTGCTGCGGCGGATCGCCGAGCTGCAGGACACCCTCGCGGTCCTCGACCACAAGATCGACACCTACGCTGACGCCCGCCGGGCGTCGGAGAGGGCATGAACGGCATGAGCGACAACATCGAACCGATCGCCAAGGTCACGCTCGGCACCGGCGGCCCCCTGGTCGGCGTGCAGGGCCTGGGCTGCATGGGCATGAGCGAGTTCTACGGTCCCACCGACGAGGCCGCCGCCCGCGCCACCCTCGACGCGGCGCTGGACCTCGGGGTCACGCTCTTCGACACGGCCGACGTGTACGGCCTGGGCGCCAACGAGGAGTTCATCGCCCCCTTCGTGCGCGGGCACCGGGACGAGATCACCCTCGCCACCAAGTTCGGCATAGAGCGGAAGGCCGACGACGCGCGGTACCGGGGGGTTCGCAACGACCCGGAGTACATCCGGGAGGCCGTCGACGGCAGCCTGCGCCGCCTCGGCGTGGACGTCATCGACCTGTACTACATGCACCGCCGCGACCCCGCCGTGCCGCTGGCCGAGTCCGTCGGCGCGATGGCCGAGCTGGTGCGGGCCGGCAAGGTGAAGCACCTGGGCCTGTCCGAGGTGACCGGGGCCGAGCTGCGCGAGGCGCACGCCGTGCACCCGATCGCTGCCGTGCAGTCGGAGTGGTCGCTGTTCAGCCGGGACGTCGAGATCTCGCTGACCGGTGCCGCCGCCGAGCTGGGGGTGGCACTCGTGCCGTACTCCCCGCTGGGCCGCGGCTTCCTGACCGGCTCCTTCCAGGACGCCTCCCAGCTGTCGGCGGACGACTTCCGCCAGTACCAGCCGCGCTTCTCCGGGGAGAACGCCAAGCGCAACCTCGACCTGCTGGAGCCGCTGCGCCGGGTCGCCGAGGCGCACGGCGCCACACCCGCCCAGATCGCCCTGGCCTGGGTGCAGCAGCGGGCGCAGGTCCACGGGCTGACCGTCGTGCCGATCCCGGGCACCCGCAAGGCCGAGCGCCTGCGGGAGAACACCGCCGCCACCCGGATCGCCTTGGACGGGACCGAGCTGGGCCGGCTGGAACCGATCGCCGGGCAGGTCGCGGGGGACCGCTACCCGGACATGTCGTCCACGTCGGCGGCGCGCGAGTAGCCGTCCCGGTCCAGGGCGGGCCGCGTCCGCGCGGCCCGCTGGACCGCCGCGAGGACCGCCGCCGCCAGCGGCAGCGACTCGTGGACGAGGCCGTACCCGAGGCCGAACACGACGGTCGCCGGGTCGTCGTCGGGGTTGCCTGAGCGGTGGCCGTCGGCGTCGCGCGGCAGCAGCCGCAGGTGGCCGCCGAGCATCTCGGGGGAGCGCCAGTCGACCCCGGACAGCCCGTCGACCGGGAAGTGCTGGTCGCCGGCCTTCCACTTGGCCGTCGAGGCGCCCGTCCAGAACCAGCGGAAGGACACCGTCCCGCCGTCGAAGGAGGCCTTGCCGTCGTACGCCTTGAACGACAGGGGCGCGGACGGCGCGTCCACCAGGTGGCGCGGGGCGGGTTCCGCGTCCGCGCCGCCGCCGGCCGTCGCGATCGCGGACAGCAGTTCCCCGGCGTAGTACTCGGCGAGCAGTTCCCGCTCGGCGGGCAGCACCAGGCGGTAGGGGTCGGCGGTCTCCTTGAGCTGGCCCTTCGCGGCCTCCATCAGCGGATCGGCGCCCCGCCGCGGGAGCATGCGCAGCGCGATGGCGCCGCGCCGCCCCGGGACCAGTTCGACGCCCGCGAGGGCCTCGTAGGGGACACGCCGCCGCCCCAGGGTCTGCAGCAGCTTCGAGTTGCGCATCCCCCGCTCGTAACGGATGAGCACCGCATCGGCATCGAACTCCCATACGGCGTTGGATCCGGCCAATACGTCACCCATACGGGTCATCGTAGGCCGCGTCGCCGTTTCGGGAACCGGCCGGGCGCGGCCGGACTAGGCCACGTCCGCCGTGCACTGGCTGCCGCCGGCGCACCGGACGTCCGGGTAGCGGCCGAGGGCGATGCTGGTGAAGTTGGCGAGGCTGTCGGTGCCGGAGCGGAAGTAGCCCGCGTGTCCCTCGGCGTCCTCGGAGGTCACCACGCGGGCGCCGAAGGACCGGGAGACGGGGTCGGCGCCGTGGCCGAGCCCGGCGAACTCCATGTGCGGCACGTCGCCGATCCAGTCGGTGCTGTCGCGGGTGGCCCACACCCGGGCGGCCGTGCCCAGGTCGGCCGCCTTGTCCACCCGCATGCCGGGGCTGCCGAAGACGGTGATGTCGGAGACCCTGCCGGACGGCAGGTCCGGGGCGGCGACACCGCACAGCACCGAGCCGTAGGAGTGGCAGAACAGCGAGACGCTGCCGCGCGCCGGCAGCGCCCGCACGAGCGCGGCCAGCCGGACGGCGCCCTGCTCCGCCAGTTCCCCGGTGGATGCGTCCAGGCCGACGCCCTGCGGGGTGGTGTAGTCGGCCCAGGCGACGACGGCCGTGCGCGTGTGCGGGGCGGCGGCGTGCTCGGCCGCGTACAGCGAGCGGGCCATGCCGACGGGGGCGCGCGTCGGATCGTCCTCGCGTTCGAAGGAGAGCACGTCGGTGTCGACCCCGGGCACGACGAGCGACACCCGTTCGGCGGTGCCGAGATCGCCGAAGACCTCGGCGGCCCGGCCGCGGCCGGTGGGGTCGAAGGCGAGGATCTGCCGGCCGCCGTCGAGCAGGGAGGCGTACCGCTCGGCGCGCTGCGCGGCGTCCTGGCGGCCCTCGGCGGTCAGCAGGGAGCTGTGCGAGCGGGCGGTCTCCTGGGCGCGGGCCGTGCCGAGCGAGCGCCGGTTGGCCTGGTAACGCAGGGCGATCGGGGCGCCGTTGAGGTTGCCGACGACGAGCGGGTAGCGGACGGCGAGCCGCTTGGCCCCGTCCGGCCCGACCGAGGCGAAGAAGCGCGCGATGACGCCGGGGGCCGCCTGGGGGTCGGGAAGCGGACGCCCGCCCACCGAGCCGTGCCGCCACGCGGCCGTGGCCACCGCCAGCGCGTCCCCGCCGCCCTTGTGGTGGCGCAGCGCGGTCCAGCCGGTGGTCGCCAGCATCACGAAGACCACGGCCAGGGCCAGCAGGGCGCGCAGGGAGGGGGAGCTGAAGCGCTCGTCGACGAGGTTCACTGGGGGACACCCTAGGAGACGCCGGAGATCCCCTGCGCACCCCGTGACCCAAGTCACGTTTGGAACAAGGAGATTCCGGACACACCCTCGTGTTCGGCCCACGGTTGTGCCAGGACCGGGACCAGCAGGTCAAGGTGTTCCTCGGTGATCCGGCGGATGGACTCCACGCTGGTCTCGTCACCGTCGCCCCACAGCCGTTGGGCCACCCGGATGACCCCGCCGACGGCCGCCACCAGGACCCGCGGTCGCGGGTCCGCCGGGTCCAGGCCCTCGCGGGCGGCGATGACCGAGGCGAGCCGTTCCTCGACGAGCGCCGAGTGGCGCATCTGGGCTGACAACAGCGGCGGCGTGGACTCGATCACCCGGTACATCGCCATGTACGTGGACAGCGGCACGACGGCGGCGATGACGGCGCTGATGCTGTGCCAGGAATCGTCCAGCGCCGCGCGCAGCGCCACGAAAGGCGGTTCGCCGGCCGGCCGCTCGGCCACCGCGGTGACGAAGGCCTCCTCGACGCTGTCCTCCAGCGCGAGCGCGACCTCCTCCTTGCCGGCGAAGTAGCGGAAGAAGGTGCGCTGCGAGACCTCCACCTCGGCGGCGATCTCGTCGACGGTCGTGCGCTCGTACCCCTTGAGGACGAACAACTCGATCGCGGCCCGTATGAGCGCGTCGCGCGTCCGCTGCTTCTTGCGTTCGCGCAGTCCGCACACGGGCGTCGCGCGCATCGCGTGCTTCATCTGCCGTCCACCTCCAGGGGGCACCACGATACTTGCGTGCCTCCTGACAGTTACCGACGGATGACTGCTTTGGTCAAATGTCAGGGGCTGACATAATCTCTTGCCCATGACCCAAGCCTCCGTCGTCACCGACAAGGGCCCGGACTCGATACCGGCGCCTTCCAAGAAGCCCCTGCGCGGCCACCCCTGGCTGACCCTGTTCTCGGTCGCCATCGGCGTCATGGTGGTGGCCCTGGACGGCACGATCGTCGCCGTCGCCAACCCGGCCATCCAGGCCGACCTCGGTGCCTCCCGCGAGCAGATCCAGTGGATCACCACCGGCTACATGCTGGCCCTGGCGGTCTCGCTGATCACCGCGGGCAAGCTCGGCGACCGGTTCGGGCACCGGCAGACCTTCCTCGTCGGCCTCGCGGGCTTCGCCGTCACCTCCGGTCTGATCGGCGTGTCCAGCGGCGTCGGCATGGTGATCGCGCTCCGCGTCCTGCAGGGCGTGTTCGGCGCGCTGCTCCAGCCCGCCGCGCTCGGCCTGCTGTGCGCCACCTTCCCGGCCGAGAAGCTCAACATGGCCATCGGCATCTGGGGCATGGTCATCGGTGCCTCCACCGCCGCCGGGCCGATCGCGGGCGGTCTGCTGGTCGAGCACGTCAGCTGGGAGTCGGTCTTCTTCATCAACGTGCCCGTGGGTCTGGTCGCGCTGGTCCTGGGCCTGGTCATCCTGAAGGACGTACGGGCCGAGAACGCGCCGCGGTCCTTCGACATCCCCGGCATCCTGGCGCTCTCCGGCGCGATGTTCGGCCTGGTGTGGGGCCTGATCAAGGCTCCGGAGTGGGGCTGGGGCGACCCGCTGACCCTGGGCTTCCTGGCCGGCTCGGTGCTGCTGTTCGTCCTGTTCGCGTTCTGGGAGACCAAGGCATCCGAGCCGCTGATCCCGCTGCGGATGTTCCGCTCGGTGCCGCTGTCCGCGGGTACCGCGCTGATGGTGCTGATGGCCTTCGCCTTCCTGGGCGGCCTGTTCTTCGTCACCTTCTACCTGCAGAACGTGCACGGGATGTCGGCGGTGGAGTGCGGTGTCCACCTGCTGCCGCTCACCGCGATGATGATCGTCAGCTCGCCGGTCGCCGGCGCGCTGATCACCAAGTTCGGCCCGCGGGTGCCGCTGGTCGGCGGCATGGTGTGCACGGCGGTCGCCATGTTCGGGATGACCGGCCTGGAGGCGGACTCCGGCACCCTGGTCATGTCCGTGTGGTTCGCGCTGCTGGGCCTCGGCCTGGCCCCGGTGATGGTCGGCGCCACCGACGTCATCGTCGGCAACGCGCCGCTGGAGCTGTCCGGCGTGGCCGGCGGCCTCCAGGGCTCCGCGATGCAGGTCGGCGGCAGTCTCGGCACCGCCGTCCTCGGTACGGTCATGGCGTCCCGTGTGGACGGCCTGCTGCCCGAGAAGTGGGCCGCGGCCGGGCTGCCCCCGCTCAAGGGCGAGCAGGCCGCGCAGGCCGCCGACGCGGTCGTGGTCGGTGTGCCGCCGGTCGCCAAGGACACCCCGGCCGAGATCGTCGCGGTGATCACGAAGATCACCAACGAGACCTTCCTCTCGGGGATGGGGCTGGCCTTCACCGTCGCCGGCATCGTGGCCGCCTTCGCGGCGGGCATCGCCTTCCTGACCAAGCGCGGCGTCAACGCGGACGCCGCCGGCGGCGGGGTGCACATCTGACGCCGGACGATTCCCTATCCGGGTGAACGAGGCCCGGGGCCCTTGGCGGCCCCGGGCCTCGCCGTTCACCGTGGAGCTCCGACCACCACGGGGAGTGATCCACATGCGCAGTGCAGCCCTGACCCTTGCCCTGACCGCGGCCGTCGTGGCCGCCGCGGCCCTGGCCGCCCCGGCCCCGCACGCGACGGCCGCCCCCGCGGGCGGCTGCGACCCCGGGGAGCTGTGCCTGTGGAGCAGACCGGACTACCGCGGGGCGCGCCTGGTCCACGAGCTCGCCGACACCGACGTCAACTCCTGCGTGCCGCTGCCGCCCGGGACGTCCGCGAAGTCGTTCGTCAACCGGACCCGCAAGCTCGTGACGACCTATCAGAGCGCCGAGTGCTCCACCGAGGGCGACTTCGTGACGTTCCCGTCCGGCACCTGGGTCCCGGAGTCCCGGCACACGGTCCGCGCCTTCCAGATCGTCGACCAGTGACACCAGCCCGCGGGG
>NZ_JBHWGA010000045.1:5785-75386 GCF_042733315.1 Streptomyces sp. NPDC059718 | reverse complement strand
ACTTCGTGACGTTCCCGTCCGGCACCTGGGTCCCGGAGTCCCGGCACACGGTCCGCGCCTTCCAGATCGTCGACCAGTGACACCAGCCCGCGGGGAGCCGGGAAAGGCCGGGGCCCGGGGGGGGGGGCCGGCCCGCGGGGGGGCCCCCCGGGCCCCGCCCGTTCAGGACAGGGCGAACGTGGTGACCACGGCGGCGTGGTCGGAGGGCCAGGCGTTGCCCGCCACGTCCGGCTCGGGGCGGGGCTCCCCGGTGACCAGGGTGGTGGAGTCCAGCACCCGCAGGCCCCGCCCGGCGTACAGGACGTAGTCGATCCGGTCCTGCGGCTCGGGTTCGGGGGTGACGGGTGACCAGGTGGTGCCGGGCTCGCGCACGGGGTCCGGGTGGGCCTCGCGGTAGGAGTCGCGCAGTCCGGCGGCCTCGGCGGCGAGGGTGACCGGCCAGGGCACGGGTCCGTACCCGCCGTGCAGGGGCGCCGCCTCGGCGGTCCAGTCCAGGTGGGAGGGGACGTTGAAGTCGCCGACGAGGACGACCGGGGTGGTGTCGCGGGCGGCGAGGTCGTCGGCCATGTCGTGCAGGATGTCCCGGATCTGGTCCAGGCGTCCCGAGGCCGCCTCGTGCTCGACGAGCACCTCGACCGGCTGCCGGTCGTGGAGGGCGTCGTAGGGGCCGTACGGGGTGTAGTTCAGGTGCGCGCTCCACAGCGTGACGTCGTGGCCCTCGTCGAGCCGGACGGTGGCGCCGAGGCCGCCGTAGAACGGGCTCGCGGGCAGGCCGTGACGGGAGACGATGGGGTAGCGGCTGATGACGCCGAGGTTGTCGCCCGCCTGGTGGTGGTCCCAGCCCAGCGCCTCGGCCAATTCCTTGGCGGAGTGCGTCCGCGTCTCCTGCAGGCCGACGACGTCCACGTCGGCTTCCAGCAGCACGCGCAGCTGCTTGTCCCGGTGGTCGTCGACGCGGGTGCCTCCGAGCCACAGGTTCCAGCTCATGACGCGCAGCTCGCGCACGGCGGGTTCGCCCGCCGCGACGACCGGCACACGCACGGTGACGGTGTCAGAGCGCCCGTCGGCGTCCGTGGCGGTGACGGCGACCTCCGCGTCGCCGGGTGCGTCGGGGGTGCCGGTGACGGTGCCGTCGGCGGAGACGCGCGCCCAGTCGGGGCCCGCGGTCCCGGCGTACGTGACGGGGGCGCCGCGCAGGAGCCCGGCGACGGTGGCGCGGAACGGCTCGCCGACGCGGGCGCGGCGGCTGGTGAAGGCGGGCACGAGGAAGGACGGGGGCCGCGCGACCAGGGCCCGCAGCACGGAGACGTCGGCCCGTTCCAGGCTGCCGAGCACCGCGCGTCCGGCGCCGGGGGCGATGGGCGCCAGGGAGGGCACGGCCAGCACGCGGCAGCCGGCGGCCTCGGCGGAGGCGACACCGGTCGGGGTGTCCTCGACGGCCACGCACGCGCCGGGGTCCACGCCGAGGGCGTGGGCGGCGGCGAGGTAGGGGTCGGGGGCGGGCTTGGTGCGGGGGGTGTCGTCGGCGGTCAGGGATACCGCGAAGCGCTCGCGGCCCAGCACCGCCAGCACGATGTCCACGACCTCGCGCGGGGACGCCGAGACCAGGGCGATGGGGATCTCGTGCCGGGCGAGTTCGTCCAGCAGCTCCAGCGCGCCGGGGCGGGGCACCGTGCGGGCGCGGACCCTCTCGGCGAACTCCCGGTGCAGGAGGGCGGCCAGTGCGTCGGCGCCGGCCGCCGTCCCCGTCGTGGTCACCAGGTGGGCGGCGGTGTGCTCGACGGCGCGGCCGAGGACCTCGGTCACGTCCGCGTCGCCGAGCACGTGTCCCAGCCCGGCGGCCACCTCGGCGACCGCCTCCCACCACAGCTGCTCGGTGTCGACGAGCGTGCCGTCCATGTCGAACAGGACGGCCTGGAGCGGGTGGTGCGGTGGGTGGGTCACGGGGCTCTCTTTCCTCGGGGGTGTGGGGGGATGGGAGGTGCGATCGGGGTCAGGCGGTGCGCGCGGTGACCAGGACGGGCCGGTCGGGCAGGGAGACGGTGACGGTCGCCCCCGGCGGGAGGGCGGCGGCGTCGGAGCCGGCCACGTCGGCCTTGACGGAGGTGCCGTCGGGAAGTTGCACGGTCACCCGGGTGACGGCGCCGAGGAAGGCGGTCGCCATGACGCGCGCGTCGCCGGTGGGGTCGGCGGTCAGGCGCACCCCCTCGGGACGGACGAGGACGTCCACTTCGGTGCCCGCGGGCACGTCGCCCTGGGCGGGGAGCCGCCGGCCGAGGACCTCGACGGTGCCGCCGTCGGTCAGCCGGCCCGGCAGGCGGCTGTTGGTGCCCACGAACTCGGCGACGAAGGCGGTGGCGGGGCGGTCGTACAGCTCGGCGGGGGCGGCGCACTGCTCCATCCGCCCGGCGTTCATGACGGCGACGCGGTCCGCCATGGACAGCGCCTCCTCCTGGTCGTGCGTCACGAACAGCGTGGTGATGCCGAGTTCGAGCTGGAGGCGGCGGATCTCCTCGCGCAGGTTGGTGCGCACCTTGGCGTCCAGCGCGCTCAGCGGCTCGTCCAGGAGCAGGACGCGCGGTCGCAGCGCCAGGGCGCGGGCGAGGGCCACGCGCTGCTGCTGGCCGCCGGAGAGCTGGTGCGGGTAGCGGTCCCCGTGGTCCGGCAGGCCGACGAGTTCCAGCAGTTCCGCGGCACGGGCGCGCCGTTCGGCGGCGCCGACCTTGCGCATGCGCAGCCCGAAGGCGACGTTGTCGGCGGCGCTCAGGTGCGGGAAGAGGCTGTAGGACTGGAAGACCATGCCCGCGTCGCGGCGGTGCGCGGGGATCTTGGTGATGTCCTTGCCGTCGACCAGCACCTGACCGGAGTCGGGGTGCTCGAAGCCGGCGAGCATCCGCAGCGCGGTGGTCTTCCCGCAGCCGGACGGGCCGAGCAGGGCGAGGAGTTCTCCGGGCCGGACGGTCAGGTCCAGTCCGTCGAGGGCGACGGTGGGCCCGAAGGCGCGGCGCAGCGCCCGGAACTCGACGGTGGCGCCGCCGGGCACGGTCGGCGCGGCGTCGGCCGGGGCGGGGACGGTGTCGGTCATGTCTCGGTCACTTCCGGGAGGCGGTACGTGAGGTCGGGCGGCGTCCGCCGACGGCGGCCAGGACGAGCAGCAGCACCCAGGTGACCAGCAGGCTGAGCACCGAGACGGCCACGGACAGCTGGGCCTGCGAGCCGCTGACCGTGACGATCCACACCGCGAAGGGCTGGAAGCCCAGCAGCTGGGCGACGGTGAACTCGCCGAGCACCAGGGCGAGGGTGAGGAAGGAGGCGTTGAGCAGCGCCCCGCGCAGGTTGGGCAGCACGACCCGGACCAGCGCGCGCGGCCAGTCGGCGCCGCAGGAGCGGGCCGCCTCGACCAGGGTGCGGACGTCCACCGCCCGCAGTCCGGCGTCCAGGGCCCGGTACACGAAGGGCAGCGCCATCACGACGTACGTGAGCACCAGGACGACCGGGAAGGACGGGTTCTGGATGGCCACGAAGGTCTGGAAGAGCGGCGTGGTGGCCAGGTGCTCGGGGCCCCAGCGCAGCACGTTGCTCACCCCGGCGACCAGCGCGATCGGCGGCACGACCAGCGGCAGCGAGCAGACGACCTCGACCACCGGGCGCAGCCGGGGCGCGGACAGCCGCAACGCGACCATGGCCGGCACCATCAGCAGCAGGACGACGGCGATGGTGGCGGCCGCGAGCTCCAGGGAGAGCAGCAGGCTGGAGGTGAAGCCCTCGGCGCCCAGGATCTGGCCGTACGCGTCGAAGGTGATGCCCTGGCCGGGGACGTCCACGGTGAAGACCACCGAGGCGGCCAGCGGCACCAGGAAGTAGAGGCCGGCACCGGCGAGGACGATGCCGCGCCAGGGCCGGATCCGGGTGCTCGTCAGACCAGCCATCGCGCGCTCCGTCGTTGCAGGGGCAGGTAGACCGCCATGACCAGGCCGGCGACGACGACCATGTCCAGGCTGAGGGCGAGGGCGACGTTCTCCTGCCCGACCAGGACGTTGCCGGAGATGGCGTCGGCGATCTGCAGGGTGATCAGCGGCACGGAGCTGCCGACCATCGCCGCGGCGGTGGCGTAGGCGGCGAAGGCGCTGCCGAAGAGCAGGACCAGGCCGCCGAGGAGCGAGGGGGCCAGCACCGGCAGGGCGACGTGCCGCCAGTACTGCCCGTTGGTGGCGCCGTTGTTCTGGGCCGCCTCGCGCCACTGGACGCGCAGCCCCTCCAGCGCCGGGGTCACGGTGAGCACCATGAGCGGGATGAGGAAGTAGAGGTAGACGATGACCAGGCCCCAGAAGCTGTAGAGGCTCCAGCCGTGGTCGGCGAGACCCAGGTGGCGGGTGAGGACGCCGGCGTTGCCCAGGGTCGCCACGAAGGCGAAGGCCAGCGGCACTCCGCCGAAGTTGGCGAGCACGCCGGAGGCGGTCAGCACGGCTTCACGCAGCGCGCGGAAGCGCGAGGTCACCACCGCCTGGGCGAGCAGCAGCCCGAACACCGCGCCGATGGCGGCGGAGAGCCCGCACAGCTTCACGCTGCCCCACAGGGCGGTCAGGTAGGCGCCCTGCAGGGAAGCGGTCAGGTTGGCCGTGGTGTACGAGGTGGCCCCGGTCGCGGGGTCCTTGACGGTGAAGGCGCCGTTGAGCATGGCGACCGCGGGGGCCCCGAAACCGATCGCCACGAAGACGAGCAGCGGGACCACCGCGAGCCAGCCGGCCGAGCGCCGCCGCGCCGGGGCGGTGGCCCCGGCAGCGGCGGCGACGGGCGCCGCGGTGGCGGTCATCGGGTCGGTCATCCGGAGACGGCCTTGCCCCAGCCCTGGGCCAGCACTTCCTTGGCCTTGTTCTGCTGGGCGTCGGTCGGGAAGGACGGGGTGCCGCTGACCGCGGGGAGCTTGGCGGCGGCGGTCTTGTCGAGGGTGCCGGCCGTGTCCATGGCGGGCATCAGGACGGGGCGGGCGAAGCCGGCGAGCCACAGGTTCTGGCCCTCGGCGCTGTACAGGTACTCCTGCCACAGGCGGGCGGCCGCCGGGTGCGGGGCGTCCTTGTTGATCGCCTGCGCGTAGTACTGGGCGTACTCGCCGTCGCTCGGGACGGCGACCTTCCAGTCCACGCCCTTGCTGGCGAACTCCTCGGCGTAGCCGGCGTTGAGGTAGTCCCAGTCGATGCTGATCGGGGTCTCACCCTTCTCGACCGTGGCCGGGGTGGACTCGACGGGGTTGTAGTTGCCGTTCTTCTTCAGCTTGCCGAAGAAGTCGATGCCGGGCTGGATGTCGTCGAAGGAGCCGCCGTTGGCCAGCGCCGCCGCGTACACGCCGCCGAAGGCCGAGCCCGACTTGGTCGGGTTGCCGTTCATCGCGACCTGGCCCTTGTACTCGGGCTTGAGCAGGTCGGCGAAGGTGGTCGGGCAGTTCTTGACGCGCTTGGCGTCGCAGCCGATGGAGACGTAGCCGCCGTAGTCGTTGTACCAGCGGGCCTGGGCGTCCTTCTGGGCGGCCGGGATGTCGTCGTAGGAGGCGACCTTGTAGGGGGCGAACAGGCCCTGCTGCGCGCCGCTGATCGCGAAGGACGCGCCGAGGTCGAGGACGTCGGGGGCGCGGTCCTGGCCCTTGCGGGAAGTGACGGCGTTGATCTCGTCCTGGCTGGCGGCGTCCGGGGTCTCGTTCTGGATCTTGATGCCGTACTTCTTGGTGAAGCCGTCGATCAGCGCGCCGTAGTTCGCCCAGTCGCGGGGCAGGGCGATCGCGTTGAGCGTGCCCTCCTTCTTGGCGGCGGCGACCAGGGCGTCCATGCCGCCGAACTCCTCGGCGGAGGTCGCGGTGGCCGCGCTCTTGCCGTTCTTGCCGTCGGCGGCGGTCTGGGTGGTGGGGGCCGAGCCGCAGGCGCTGAGCGCCAGCGCGGTCACGGCGAGGCCGGCGGCGAGTGCGGCCGCCTTCGGGAGGGACGCGGGCACGGAAGTCTCCTGGAGGGGAAGTCGGGTCCTGAGGGCCAGGGAGGTCGGGGCGGTTCAACTTGTCCGAACAAGTTGGCCTTCAGTAGGCCGTGCGTCAATGGCCTTTCCGTAAACGGCGGGAAAACCTCGGCAAGCCTGCAGTGGGCAGTCGTCCCTTTCCGGCCAAGGAGCCCGCGAGCGGCCCCGGGAGCCGTGAACCCCTGCGCGCGATCGGCGCCCGGCTCGTCTACGCTGAGCGATGTTGTGCGCAGACGGTGAATGAACGGAAGGGGGCGCGGTGGCGGCGCGGCACGAGGAGATCGCCGAGGAGCTCCGGCGGGCCATCGACGACGAGGAGTACACGGTCGGTGCCCTGCTCCCGCCGGAGACCGAACTGGCCGCCCGGTACGGCGTCTCCCGTGGCACGGTGCGCCAGGCCGTGGCCGCGCTGACCGCGGAGGGGCTGATCGGCTCCCGTCAGGGCGCCCGCCGCGTCGTGCTGGCCAGCCGGCGCAGCCAGAGCTTCGCGGAGCTGCGCAGCTTCGCCCAGTGGGCGCGGGCCATGGGCCGCGCCGCCTCGGGCACCGTGGTCCGCACCGAGACCCGGCCGGCCACCGCGGAGGACGCCACGCGCCTGCACCTGCGCACGGGCGCCGACGTGCTGTACGTGCTGCGGGTGCGCGGACTGGACGGTGAGCACGTCCTGGTGGAGCGCACGGTCTACGCCGACTGGATCGCCCCCGCGGTGCTGCGCATAGAGCCGGACTGCGAGTCGGTCACCCAGCGGCTGTACGACGACACGGGCCTGGTCTTCGCCTACGGGGAGCATCTGATCGACGCTGTCGCGGCCGGCACCCGGGACAGTGAACTGCTGGGCGTGCGGCGCGGCAGCCCGCTGCTGCGGGTGCGCCGGGTCACCACCACGCAGAAGGGCCGCCCGGTGGAGTGGTCGGACGACCGCTACCGCTCGGACGCCGTCAACTTCAGCATCCACAACTCGATCGGCTCCAACCCGCTGGCCCGCCAGGCCGGCCCCGGGCTCAGGGAGCCGTACGCGGCACCGTGAGGGTCACCACCAGTCCGTGCGGCTCGTTCGGCGCGTACGCGATGCTGCCGCCGCCCTGCGTCAGCAGCACCCGCGCGATGGACAGGCCGAGGCCCGAGCCGTCGACGTTCTGGTGACGCGGGCTGCGCCAGAAACGGTCGCCGATGCGGGCGAGTTCGTCCTCGGTGAGACCCGGGCCGCCGTCGGCGACGGTCACGTCGATCGCGCCGGGGCGGCCGCGCAGTTCGGTGGTGACCCGCACGCGTTCACCGTCCGGGGTGAACTTCACGGCGTTGTCGATCACGGCGTCGAGGGCGCTGGACAGCGCCACCGGGTCGGCCCAGCCGGTCACCGCGGCGGCGCCCCCGTAGGAGAGCTCCACGCCGTCGCGCTCGGCGACCGGCCGCCACGCCTCGACGCGTTCCGCGGCGAGGGCGGCGATGTCGGTGAGGGCGAGGTTGGCCTCCGCGTGCTCGGCGGTGGCGAGGCCCAGCAGGTCGTCCAGGACCGAGGCGAGGCGCTTGCCCTCCTCCCGGACCGAGGCGATCTCCTCGTGCCCGTCGGGCAGTTCCAGGCCCAGCAGCTCGATCCGCAGCAGCAGTGCGGACAGCGGGTTGCGCAACTGGTGGGAGGCGTCGGCGACGAAGGCCCGCTGCTGGTCGAGGACCTCCTCGACGTTGTCGGCCATCTCGTTGAACGAGCGTGCCAGGCGCCGCAGTTCCGGCGGCCCCCCGGACACCGCCACGCGGGACTTCATCCGGCCGGTGGCGATGTCGTGGGTGACCCGGTCCAGCACCCGGACCGGGCGCAGCACCCAGCCGGTGAGCCGGAAGGCGGCCATGACGGCCACGATCATGGCGGCCAGCTCACCGGCAGCGAGCAGCAGCCAGCCGCGCAGGATGCGCGAGCGCATCGCGCCGGTCGGCGAGTCGGTGAGCACGACCGCGACGACGTCGCCGTCCCGGACGACCGGGGAGGCGACCGACAGGGAGCGGTGCTGCCAGGGCCAGATCTGCTTGGGGTCGTGGCTGCGCCGCCCGGCCAGGGCCTCGCTGTACGCGGTGAAGGCCTCACCGCCGGTGGGCAGCGTCCAGCCCTTCGGGGCCGAGGCGATCGGCTCGCCGTCGCGGTCGAAGACGCCGGCCCGGATCCCGTACACGTAGTGGTACTGCAGCAGCTCCGCCCGCAGCGTCTTCACCCGTTCGCCGCTGCCGTCGGTGCTGACGTACTGGGCGAGCGCGGCGAAGCGCGCGGTGTCGTCGATGCGGTCGACGACGACGCGCTGCTGCTGGGCGGCGGCCAGGCTGGCGGCGAGCGGGAAGCCGAGGGCCAGCAGCACACCGGCCATCAGCACGATGAGCAGCGGCAGCAGCCGGGTGCGCACGGAGGAACGGCCTCCTAGCCGGAGGGCACGACGAGGCGGTAGCCGACCCCGCGCACGGTCTCGATCAGGGAGGGCAGGCGCAGCTTGGACCGCAGGGACGCCACATGCACCTCGAGGGTGCGCCCGGTCCCCTCCCAACTCGTCCGCCACACCTCGCTGATGATCTGTTCACGGCGGAAGACCACGCCGGGCCGCTGCGCGAGCATCGCGAGCAGGTCGAACTCCTTGCGGGTGAGCGCGACCGGCTCGTCGCCGACGGTGACCTTGCGGGTCTCCAGCTCCACGCGGACCGGGCCGAGCCCGATGACACCGCCCGCGGCCTCCGCGCCCTCCGTCTCGGGCCCGGCGGGCGCCTCCTGCGCCTTGCGGCGGCACACGGCGTGGATGCGGGCGAGCAGCTCACCGGTGTCGTACGGCTTCACCACGTAGTCGTCGGCGCCGAGGTTGAGGCCGTGGATGCGGGACCGCACGTCGGCACGCGCGGTCACCATGATCACGGGGATGGCGGTGCGCAGCCGGATGCGGCTGCACACCTCGAAGCCGTCCTGGTCGGGCAGGCCGAGGTCGAGCAGGACCACGTCGAAGCCGGGCCCGTGGTCGGGCAGCAGCGCGTGCAGCGCCTCCTCGCCGCTTCGGGCGTGGGTGACCTGCAGCCCGTGCTTGGCCAGCACGGCCGACAGCGCGGCGGCGACCCGGTGGTCGTCCTCCACGAGCAGCAGTCTCATCCGTTCACCTCCCGCGGTCCGGCCCTTCACGCCCCCGCAATCATGCTCTACCACCGAATACACGCCGATGGGCCACGTGCGCGTCAAGCGCAGCCCGGCCCTGCGGGGCGACTGTTACGGAGCCGGTACGCTGCACAACCGGCCGGGCTCACCCACAGTGCCGGATTTGTGCCAGCCAGTGACCGGATCGTGATGCTCAAGTTCCCCTCAGATGTGCTGACTCGGTTTGCCAAGCGTCAATAGGGTGATCGCCAAGGTCTGGTCAACCGACGAGGATGGAGCACACGCCGATGACCGAAGTGCCGGTGACCGAGGACGCCGTTACGGCGCCCGACGACCTGGTCGTACTGAAGGACGTGAACAAGCACTTCGGCGCGCTGCACGTGCTCCAGGACATCAACCTCAGCATCGGCCGCGGCGAGGTCGTGGTCGTCATCGGCCCCTCGGGGTCGGGCAAGTCGACGCTGTGCCGGGCCGTCAACCGCCTGGAGACGATCGATTCGGGCGCGATCACGATCGACGGGAAGCCGCTGCCCCAGGAGGGCAGGGAGCTGGCCCGGCTGCGCGCCGACGTGGGCATGGTCTTCCAGTCGTTCAACCTCTTCGCGCACAAGACGGTCCTGGAGAACGTCACGCTCGGCCAGGTCAAGGTGCGCAGGACCGGCAAGAGGGCCGCCGAGGAGCGGGCCCGCGCGCTGCTGGACCGGGTGGGCGTGGGCAGCCAGGCGGACAAGTACCCGGCACAGCTCTCCGGGGGCCAGCAGCAGCGCGTGGCGATCGCCCGGGCGCTGGCGATGGAACCGAAGGTCATGCTCTTCGACGAGCCGACCTCGGCGCTCGACCCGGAGATGATCAACGAGGTGCTGGAGGTCATGCAGCAGCTCGCACGCGACGGGATGACGATGGTAGTCGTCACCCATGAGATGGGCTTCGCCCGGTCCGCCGCCAACCGCGTGGTCTTCATGGCGGACGGGCGGATCGTCGAGCAGGCGACGCCCGACCAGTTCTTCAGCAATCCCCGGAGCGACCGGGCCAAGGACTTCCTTTCGAAGATCCTTCACCACTGAGAGCGACACCGACGGTTCGCCGACCTAAGGATGATCACGATGAGCTTCCGTACCACTGCCGCCGCCGCTCTGGCCGTCCTGGCGCTGACCGCCACCGCGACCGCGTGCGGCAAGGAGGGCTCGCCCTCCTCCTCCAGCACCCCTGACAAGGGCTCCAGCAGCGCGGCCGCCGCCGAACTGCCCACCTACACCGTCAAGACCGGTGTGGACCTGGCCGGCTCCAAGACCTGGGACCGGATCAAGAAGAACGGCAAGCTCGTCATCGGCGTCAAGGCCGACCAGCCGAACCTGGGCTACCAGGACCCCGGCAGCAAGAAGTACTCCGGCTTCGACATCGAGATCGCCAAGATGATCGCCGCCGACCTCGGCTTCGACGAGAGCAAGATCGAGTACAAGACGATCCAGTCGGCCAACCGCGAGACCGCCCTCTCCGGCGGCCAGGTCGACTACTACGTCGGCACGTACACCATCAACGACGAGCGCAAGAAGTCCGTCTCCTTCGCCGGCCCGTACTTCGTCGCGGGCCAGGACCTCCTGGTCAAGAAGGGCAGCGGCATCAAGAGCACGGACGACCTCAAGGGCAAGAAGGTCTGCTCGGCGACCGGCTCCACCTCCATCCAGCGCATCAAGGACGGCAACTACGGTGCCGAGCCCGTCGAGTACGACTCCTACTCGCTGTGCGTGCAGAACCTCGCCTCCGGCCAGGTCGACGCGGTGACCACCGACGACGCCATCCTCAAGGGCTACGCGGCCCAGGACCCGGCCAACCTCGAGGTCGTCGGCAAGCCGTTCTCCGAGGAGCCCTACGGCGTCGGCCTGCTCAAGGACGACACCGTCCTGCAGAAGGCCATCACCAACGCGCTGAAGAACCACGAGGACAACGGCGACTGGAAGAAGGCCTACGACGCCACGCTCGGCAAGTCCGGCGTGAGCGCCGAGATCCCGCAGCTCCAGTCCTGAAACGGGCGGGACCCGGCCTGACCCGGGTCCCGTCCCCCCTCCCCGGCACAGCCCGAGCCTGATGCGCCGGCGGCCAGGAGCGGCCGTCGGCGCACCCCTTTCGGAGAATCGATGAACGTACTGCTGGACAACTTCGCGCTCTTCCGCGAGGGGTTCCTCGGCACGGTCGAGCTGACCGCGATCAGCGGGGCGATCGCCCTGGTGCTCGGGGTGATCATGGCCGCCTTCCGGGTGTCCCCGGTGCCGCCCCTGCGCGCCTTCGGCACGGTCTGGGTGACGCTGCTGCGCAACACCCCGCTGACCCTGCTCTTCTTCATCGCGGCGCTGGTGCTGCCCCGGCTGGGACTGAACACCTGGAGCTTCTTCCGGCTCGCCGTGCTCGCCCTGAGCTGCTACACCTCGGCGTTCATCTGCGAGGCCGTGCGCTCGGGCATCAACACCGTCCCGCTCGGGCAGGCCGAGGCCGCCCGGAGCCTGGGGATGACCTTCACCCAGACCCTGCGGCTGATCATCCTGCCGCAGGCCACCCGGACCGTGCTGCCGCCCATCGGCAGCCTGCTGATCGCGCTCACCAAGAACTCCGCGATCGCCGGTGGGTTCAGCGTCTTCGAGCTGTTCAGCGTGCAGAAGACGCTCGGTGAGAAGGGCTACAACATCTTCGCGATCTTCATCTGGGTGGCGATCGCCTACCTGATCATCACCCTCTTCATCAGCGCGGTCTTCCGACTGCTCGAGAACCGGCTGGCGGTGGCCCGATGAGCGCGAACGTCCTCTTCGACGCGCCCGGTCCCCGGGCCAGGATCCGCAACCGGGTCGTCGGCGCGGCCGCCGCCCTGGCGATCCTCGTGCTGCTGTGGTTCGTCTACCGGCGGCTCGACGAGTCGGGGCAGTTCGCCTCGTACCTCTGGGAGCCCTTCCAGTACACCGACATCCAGCAGCGCATCGTCGACGGTCTGCTCGCCACGCTGAAGGCCTTCGCCCTGGCCGCGGTCTTCTCGCTGGTGCTGGGCGCGGCGCTCGCGGCGGGCCGGCTGTCGGACCACGCCCCGGTGCGGTGGGTGGCGACGGTCGTCGTGGAGTTCTTCCGCGCGATGCCGCTGCTGATCATGATCTTCGCGCTGTACGTGGGCGTCTTCACCTCGGCCCCGCTGTGGGCGCTGGTGATCGGCCTGACCCTCTACAACGGCTCGGTGCAGGCCGAGATCTTCCGGGCCGGCATCAACGCCGTGCCGAAGGGCCAGCGCGAGGCCGCGTACGCCATCGGCCTGCGCAAGACGCAGGTCATGGTCTTCGTGCTGATCCCGCAGGCGGTCCGGGCGATGCTGCCCTCGATCATCAGCCAGCTGGTGGTCACCTTGAAGGACACCTCGCTCGGCTACATCATCACGTACGAGGAGCTGCTCTACACCGGCAACCTCATCGCGAAGAACAGCGCGGGCTTCCCCTTCATCCCGATGATCATCATCGTGGCGCCGATCTACATCCTGATGTGCCTGGCGCTCAGCGCGCTGGCCAACTGGATCGAGCGTCGCGGCCGCCGCAGCCGCAAGGGCGCGCCGCCGAAGGCGGGCGCCATCAAGGCGGTGGAGGCCGCCGCGGAGTGACGGCGCGCCAGGCGCGCCACCGCGCGGCAGGTGTGGTCACTTGACGCACGCACGCGCAGTAGGTTGCATACGCAATGTGACTGCACAACTTCCCGGGACCGCGCAGTGGACCCGGTGATCATCGCGGGGGCGGGTCCGGTCGGGCTCGCCCTCGCGCTCTGCCTGGCCCGGCACGACGTGCCGAGCATCGTGCTGGACGAGCACGACCACGCGCCCTCGCTCCCCGCGGAACGCACGGCCGTCCTCAGTCCCGAGACCGCCGGGCTGCTGGTGCGGCTCGGCCACCGCCGGCTCTACGAGTCCGGCGCCACCTGGGAGGCGTGGCGGACGCTGCGCCGACGGCAGGAGACCGTCCGGGTGGAGTTCGGCGACCGCGCCTCCGGCGGGCAGGGGCCCTCCCCGCTGCACATCGGGCAGGAACGCCTGGAGCACGGGTTGCGCGGGGCCCTCGCCGAGCAGGCGCTGGTGCGGATCGTCCCGGGGGCGCGCGTCGACTCCGTCGAGCAGGACGACCGCGGTGTCAGCGTCCGCACCAAGGGTGCCAACGCCACCTGGTGGCGCGGGAGTTACCTGATCGGGTGCGACGGCCCGCGGTCCACCGTGCGCAAGCTGCTGGGCGTGCGCTTCCCCGGCCGCACGGCCGTCGACCGGCACGCCGTCGCCGCCCTGCGGGTCGCGCTGCCCGACGAGGGCGTGGCTCTGCTGCACCGCGAGCCGCCGGGGCCTGGCGCGGGACCGGAGGTGACGGCCCGTCCGCTGCCGGACGGCGTGTGGCGGCTGGACTGGCTGCTGCCCGCGCGCGGTGAGCCGCTCACCTCCGACGAGCTCGTCTCGCGGATCCGCGGCACCCTGACGGCCTGGTGCGGAAGCGTTCCGTCGTACGAGCTGCTGGGCTCCGCCGAGTACCCGGTGCACCAGCGGCTGGCCCGGCGCTGGCGCGCCGGACGCGTCTTCCTGGCCGGCGACGCGGCGCACCTCATGGGCGCGCTGGGCGCGCAGGGCCTGGAGGAGGGCCTGCGCGACGCCGACAACCTCGCCTGGAAGCTCTCCCTGGCCTGGCACCACGGCGCCTCGGACACCCTGCTCGACAGCTACCAGGCCGAGCGGCGCGGCGCGGTGGGCGCCCGGCTGCGGGCCACCGACCAGGTGCTGCCGCTGCTGCGGGCCAGCGGTGTCTGGCACACGGTGCGACGCTCCGTGCTGTCCGGCTCCGCCCGGCGGTACGCCGAACTGCTCACCGACGGCCACCTCGGCCGGGGCCCGCTCGGCGCGCCGCCGGTCTACGCCCGCTCACCGCTCGCGCTGCCCGCTCCCCGCGGGGCGGGCGCCGCGGCCTCGGCCTCCTCGGCGGCCGCGCCGTCGCCGCTTCTGGGGTCCTGTGCCACTCCCCCGGGCGGTGCGGTCGTCGACGTCCCGGTCACGGCGCTCGACGGCTCCGGGGCGCGCCTGTACGAGCGCCTCGGGCGTGACCTGCTGGTCGTCCTCGTCGCGCCGGGCACCGGTGTGTGGGAGAGCCGGCACTGGCTCACCGCGGGCCTGATGCCCCGGCTGGCCAAGGCGGTTGCGGCCCTGCCCACCCGGGCGGAGCTGCTCGTCACGGAGGCGTACCCGGGGTCGACGGCGCACAGCGTGCTGCTGATCCGCCCGGACGGCCACCTGGTGACCGTGATGACCGGCTGCCGCCCGACCGAGCTGTACGCCTACGCCGACCTCGCCCGCGGCGGCCCCCCGAGCCCCGTCCAGGACCGCGTCCCCCACTGACGGGGCGGGGGGAGGGGCGGGGCGCGGGCCCGGGGAGCCCGGTCCCGGCTCCGTCCGCTGGACCTCCGGCGGAGCCGGGGCGAGCCGCCGGGGCGAGCCGCCGGGCCGGTCCGTTCGTCCCGGCCGGTCCGCTCAGCGGGCGAACTCCGTGGCGCGGGACTCACGGACGACGGTGATGCGGATCTGGCCGGGGTAGGTGAGTTCCTCCTCGATCTGCTTGGCCACGTCACGGGCGATGACCTGCGCCTGGATGTCGTCCACGTCCTCCGGGCGCACCATGACCCGGACCTCGCGTCCGGCCTGCATGGCGAAGACCTTGGCCACCCCCGTGTGCGCGGCGGCGATCTGCTCCAGTCGCTTGAGACGGCGGACGTAGCTCTCCAGGGACTCGCGCCGTGCGCCGGGACGGCCTCCGGAGATGCCGTCGGCGGCCTGGGTGAGGACGGCCTCGACGGTGCGGGGGTCGACCTCGTTGTGGTGGGCCTCGATGGAGTGGACGACGTCCTCGGACTCGCCGTGCCGCCGCGCCAGGTCCGCGCCGATGAGGGCGTGGCTGCCCTCGACCTCGTGGGTGAGGGCCTTGCCGATGTCGTGCAGCAGCGTGCCGCGTTTCGTCACGGCCGGGTCGATGCCGAGTTCGGCGGCCATCATGCCCGCGATGTGCGCGGACTCCAGGAGGTGGCCGAGCACGTTCTGGCCGTAGGAGGTGCGGTAGCGCAGCCGCCCGAGCAGCGTGACCAGTTCGGGGTGCATGTCGGTGATGCCGATCTCGGTGAGCGCGTCCTCGCCGTGGCGCACGCAGAGCTGCTCGACCTCGGCCTGCTTGCGCTCGTAGACCTCCTCGATGCGGTGCGGGTGGATGCGGCCGTCGGTGACGAGCGCGTCGAGGGCGAGCCGGGCGACCTCGCGGCGCACCGGGTCGAAGCAGGACAGCAGCACCGCCTCGGGTGTGTCGTCGATGATGAGGTTGACCCCGGTGACGGCCTCGAAGGCACGGATGTTGCGGCCCTCGCGGCCGATGATCCGGCCCTTCATCTCGTCGCCCGGCAGTTGGAGCACCGAGACCACGGACTCGGCGGTCTGCTCGGTGGCCACGCGCTGGATGGCCCCGGCCACGATCCGCCGGGCGCGTTCCTCGCCGCGGTCGCGGGCCGCCCGCTCGATGTCGCGGGCGATCACCGCCGCCTCACGCTTGGCCTGTTGCTCGGCAGAGCGCACGAGGTCGGCGCGGGCCTCGGCCGCGGTGTAGGCGGCGACGCGCTCCAGGACGTCGCGCCGCTCCTCCTCCAGCCGGTTGAGCTCGGCGCGGCGGCGCTCCAGCTCCTCGCGCTCCTCGGCCAGTTCACGGCGACGCCGGTGCAGTTGCTCCGACTCGGCGTCGATGCGGGCCTCCCGGTCGGCGAGCCGCTGCTCACGCCGCTCCAAGTCGGCCCGGATCTCACGGACTTCCTCCTTGGCGGTGGCCCGGATCTCTCGGGCCTCACGCTCGGCCGCCGCCCTGAGCTGTTCGCGTCCCGCGCGGAGCCGTTGGAGCAGCACCCCCGCGGTGACCGCGACGGCCACGGTGACGGCCACGGCCACGGCCGTGAACACGGATTCGGTCCCCAGCGCGATGCCCATGGCACCAACTCCCGTATCTCTGAGGACGCGATCCCTCACCGGTTGTGAGGCTAAGTCGACTCAGAGGCACGGTCAAGGAACCTCAACGGAGGTTCAGTCGGGCAGGTACTGCTCCAGCGACTCCGGGTCCTCGCCCTCCTCCTCCAGAGCACGGCGGACCACCCTCAGGGCGAGCCCTTCCGCGTACCCCTTGCGGGCGAGCATCCCGGCGAGCCGGCGGATCCGCTTCTCCTTCTCCAGGCCTCGGGTGGCCCGGAGCTTGCGGTCGACGAGGGCGCGGGCGGTCTCCTCCTCCTGCCCCGCGTCGAGCCGCCCCACGGCCTGGCCGATCGCCTCGGCGTCCACCCCCCGGGTGCGCAGCTCCTGGGCCAGGGCACGCCGGGCGAGGCCCCGGCCGCGGTGCCGGGACTCCACCCAGGCGTTGGCGAACGCCTGGTCGTCGATGAGCCCGACGTCCTCGAACCGCTCCAGCACGTGCTCCGCCGCGTCCTCCGGGATCTCCCGGCGGCGCATGGCGTCGGCGAGCTGCTTGCGGGTACGCGGCGTCCCGGTGAGCAGGCGCAGGCAGAGCGCCCGCGCCTGCTCCACGGGGTCGAGCGGGCGTTCTTGCTCCGCCCTGGGCCCCTCCTGCCCTACGGCGGGCGAGGAGCGAGAGAAGGAGCCGCCACGATCCTTGTGCCCGGATACCACCGTCAGGCCTTGGCGGCCGCGGCCTTGGTCGCCTTGACGGCCTTGGGCGCCGGGACCGTCGCGCCGGCGTCCGCCTTGGCCGGGTCGGCCACAGCGGCGGGAGCGGCGGGAGCGGCCGCGTCCTCACCGGGCTGCTCGTCCGAGGCCTCGGGCCGGACGCCGATGCCGAGCTTCTCCTTGATCTTCTTCTCGATCTCGTCGGCGAGGTCGGGGTTGTCGCGCAGGAAGTTGCGCGCGTTCTCCTTGCCCTGGCCGAGCTGGTCGCCCTCGTAGGTGTACCAGGCACCGGACTTGCGGATGAAGCCGTGGTCCACACCCATGTCGATCAGACCGCCCTCGCGGCTGATGCCCTGGCCGTAGAGGATGTCGAACTCGGCCTGCTTGAAGGGCGGTGCGACCTTGTTCTTGACGACCTTGACGCGGGTGCGGTTGCCGACCGCGTCCGTGCCGTCCTTGAGGGTCTCGATACGGCGGATGTCCAGCCGCACGGAGGCGTAGAACTTCAGCGCGCGGCCACCGGTCGTGGTCTCCGGCGAGCCGAACATCACACCGACCTTCTCGCGGAGCTGGTTGATGAAGATCGCGGTGGTCTTGGACTGGTGGAGCGCGCCGGTGATCTTGCGCAGCGCCTGGCTCATCAGACGGGCCTGCAGGCCCACGTGCGAGTCACCCATCTCACCCTCGATCTCGGCCCGCGGCACGAGGGCCGCCACGGAGTCGATCACGATGAGGTCCAGCGCGCCGGAGCGGATCAGCATGTCGGTGATCTCGAGGGCCTGCTCGCCGTTGTCCGGCTGGGACAGCAGCAGGGAGTCCACGTCCACGCCGAGGCGCTTGGCGTAGTCGGGGTCGAGGGCGTGCTCGGCGTCCACGAAGGCGACCTTGCCGCCGGCCCGCTGGGCGTTGGCCACCGCGTGCAGGGTCAGGGTCGTCTTGCCGGAGGACTCCGGGCCGTAGACCTCCACCACGCGGCCGCGCGGGAGACCGCCGACGCCGAGGGCGACGTCCAGGGCGGTGGATCCCGTCGAGATGACCTCGATGGGCTCGTTCGGCCGGTCGCCGAGGCGCATGACGGCACCCTTGCCGAACTGCCGTTCAATCTGTGCGAGCGCGGCGTCGAGCGCCTTGTCGCGGTCGGTTCCTGCCATGGGTTCCACCCTGGGTGTCTGAGTCGTTCGCTTCACGTCCATGACGCTACTGCCTGCCACTGACAACGCGTCCCGACGCCGCCCCCGGCCTGTGGACAACCCAAGGGAGCCCGTGAAAACCCTTGGGAAACCAGGCCGGCACATCCATGAGAATGGATGTTCGATTTTCGTGTCAAGCGACTCCCGGACCCCGGTCGCCCCCGCCGTCCGCCCCGTTCCGGCCGTCCCGCCGGTCCCTCACGCCCCCGCGGGCCCCTCCGGTCCGTCGTCGCCCGGACCGGTGCCCTGCCCGTCGCCCGGACCGCTCCCCCGGCCGGTCCTGCGCGACCGCAACCGGAACAGCGGCCGCCGCTGCGGCCCGTGCGCCCGCGGGTCCGTGACGGCGTACCGCTTCACGTACGCCCCGAGGAAGCCCTGCAGCGTCGCCGTCGCCGGGATCGCCACCAGCGCCCCCACCGCCCCCAGCAGCGCCGTGCCGGCGATCACCGACCCGAAGGCCACCGCGGGATGGATGTCGACGGTGCGCGCGGTGATCCGCGGCTGCAGCACGTAGTTCTCGAACTGCTGGTAGACCACGACGAAGCCGAGCACCCACACCGCGTCCCACGGGTCCTGCGTGAACGCGATCAGCATCGGCAGCGCCCCCGCCAGGTACGTGCCGACCGTCGGCACGAACTGCGAGACCACGCCGACCCAGACCGCCAGCGCCGGCGCGTACGGCACCCCGATGGTCACGAACAGCACGTAGTGGGAGACGGCCGAGATCAGCGCCATCAGCGCCCGCGAGTACAGGTAGCCACCGGTCTTGGCCACCGCGATCTCCCAGGCCCGCAGCACCTCTGCCTGCCGGGCGGGCGGCAGCACCGAGCACACGGCACGGCGTATCCGGGGCCCGTCGGCGGCGAAGTAGAAGGTGAACAGGCTGATCGTCAGCACCTGGAAGACCCCGCCGAGGACCGTCGCCGACAGCCCCCACACGTTGCCCGCCTGCCGCTGCACGTAGGTGCGCAGCCAGTCGGAGTGCAGCACGTTCTCCTGCACCTTGCCGACGGACAGGTCGGTGCCGAAGGTCTGGTTGACCCACACGACCACGTCGTCGACGTACTCCGGCAGATTGCGCCCGATCGAGGTGATCTGGTCCACCAGCAGGGAGCCGAGCAGCACCACGAAGATCCCGCCCGCGGCGAGCACGACCAGGAACACCAGCCCGGTCGCCCACCCCCTGCGCATGCCGCGCGCGGCCATCCAGTCCACCGCCGGCTCGATCGCCAGGGCGCCGAAGAAGGCCAGCAGGATGTTCACCAGCAAACCGATGACCTGGTGGAACGCCCAGTTCGCCAGTTGGAAGGCGGCCAGCAGTGCGATCGCCAGCAGCATCGCCTTCGGCAGCCACCGCGGCATCGCGGAACCCCCCGTGCCCTCCCCGGCACCCGTTCCGTGTCCCGGGTCCCCGGGCTCCCCCGGCGACCGCGGACCCGCGGCCGCCCCGGCTATCGTCTCGTCGCTTCCCGCCACGACCCCAGTCCCACCCCGTGATCAGCGGCGCGAGGCCGGAACGTCGACGGCCGCGCAGACCGCCCGCCACACGTCCTTGGTCTCCCAGCCCTCGTCCAGTGCCTGGTGCACGGTCCGGCCGCCGAGCTCGGACATCACGTGGTCGCGCGCGAAGGAATCGGCGTACGTCTCGCCGAAGTGCGTGCGCATCCGTTCCCAGAACACCGTCAGCTTCATGCGGCCAGTATCCCGCGCCGCCGACCGAACGGGTGGGCGTCGCACAAGGGCGCACACGTCCGCCGCCGGGCCGGCGGGGCCGATCCGTGCGTTGGGTACACTGGACTGCAGCGAAGGGGAGTAGTCCCGCAATACCGGCTGGTCGACACACTGGACGTCCTGGACGTCCCGGCCACCGGGCCGCCGCACCAGGTGCGGGGGTGGACGAGACCTTCGGCCAAGGCAAGACGTGGTCCGCACCGCCGTGCGGGCCGCTCCGTCGTGCCGGGCCGTTGGCGCTTCCCGTCGCCCCCTGGGTGCCGTCGAGTCCGCGGTCCGGTCCCAGCAGAAAGCACCGGAATGACCTTCGACCCCCTGGCGCTCGTCACCGCCTTCGGGCTGATCTTCCTCGCCGAGCTCCCGGACAAGACGATGTTCGCCTCACTGGCGATGGGCACGCGCATGCGCCCGCTGTACGTCTGGTTCGGCACCTCGACCGCCTTCATCGTGCACGTGGCCATCGCGGTGGGCGCCGGCAGCCTGATCGGCATGCTGCCGAACATGGCCGTGAAGCTGGTCTCCGCCGCCCTGTTCGCCTTCGGCGCCGTGATGCTGCTGCGGAGCGGGGGCGACGACGACCACGACGAGGCCGGCAGGACCGTGACCGGTTTCTGGCCGGTGTACTCCACCGCCTTCATGGCCGTCTTCATCGGCGAGTGGGGCGACCTCACGCAGATCACCACCGCCAACCTCGCCGCCACCAACGGCTGGCTGCCGACGGCCGTCGGCTCGGCCGCGGCCTTGATGTCGGTTTCCGCCCTGGCCCTGGTGGTGGGCCGGTTCATCGCCAAGAAGGTGCCGCTGAAGACCGTCCAGCGCATCGGCGGCGCCTGCATGGCGGGCCTGGCCGTCTGGACCCTGGTCGAGGCGTTCACGGGCTGACCGGCCCCCGGCCTCCGGGGAGGGCGCACCACCGCCTCCCTTCCTCGCACCGTCCGCTTTTCCCGAATGCCGCCATTAAGTGGTGCGATGACCGGAGATGTTTACCGGGCGTACATTCGGTGTATGCGAGCGCCAGCGGTGGAGGACGACCTTCGCGCCGCGGCCCCCGGCCCCGTCAGGGACCCGGAGCCGCGATGAAGGGCAGTCTCACGCACCGCCTGCGGCGGCTGCCCGGGCAGCGGGCGGCCGCGCCGGGCTCAGGGCCCGGCCCCTCCTGGGTGACGCAGATGACCCAGGGCCACGGGCCACTGGCGCTGGCCGTGTTCATGATCGGCGCGATCGTCGTCACCGGTTTCATACTGCCGCCCACCGAGCACCTGGCCTCGCTGATGGTGGTGGTCCCCGCCACCACGGCCGTGCTGGCGGGGCCGGGGACGACGACCCTGAGCGCCGCCCTGTCCTGCGTCGCCGCCTTCGTGCTGGACGTCCACGACAACCTGCTGGGCACCTCCATCCCCGCCGTGCACCAGCTGGAGATCCTCCTCGTCTCGGCCTTCGTCATCGCCTCCCGCAGCATCCGGGACCGCAGCGTCCGGGAGCTGATGGAGGTGCGGATCGTGTCCGACACCATCCAGCGCGTCCTGCTGCGCCCGCTGCCCCCGCGCATCGGGCCGTTGCTCGTACGGGCGACGTACCACGCCTCCCATCCGTACGCGCAGATCGGCGGGGACCTGTACGCGGTGGCCCGGAGCGCGGCGGGGGTCCGCTTCCTGATCGGGGACGTCAAGGGCAAGGGGCTGCCGGCGGTCGAGGACGCGGAGGCCCTGCTCGGGGCGTTCCGGGGGGCCGCCCGCAGGTTCGGCTCGCTCCCGGAGCTGGTGGCCGACCTGGAGCACGCGGTGCGCGGCCACTTCGAGGAGACCGGCCGCACCGACAGCGACGCCGTGGAACGGTTCATCACCGCGCTGGTCCTGGAGGTGCCCGACGACTGCGCCGAGATCCACATGGTCACCTGCGGACACCCCCCGCCCTACATGGCACAGCGATCCGACACCCTGCTGCTGTCCCCGGCCGTGCCCTCTCCCCCGCTCGGCCTGGGGAGCCTGAACGCCGAGGACTACGTCGTCGACACCTTCCCCTTCGGCCGTGAGGCGACGCTGCTGCTCTACACCGACGGCGCCATCGAGGCCCGCAACGACGACGGCCAGTTCTACGACCTGGGCGCCCATGTGGCCGACTGGCCGGGCTCCCGTCCGGAGGAACTGCTCCAGCACGTGCTCGACGGGCTCTCCCTGCACGTGGGCGGCGGCGCCATCAAGCTCGACGACGACATCGCCATGATCGCGGTGCAGTACGGCGACGGGTTCCCCTCGCCCTCCCCCGCCCCGTCCGACGAGCGGCTCCTCACCTCCTGACGCGGTCGCCGCCGCGGACCCTCCCCCGGGGGAAAACGCCAGGGTGCGGGGGCTGGTGGGGTGGGAGAGGGTGAGGTGGGAGGTGCGTGCGGATGGCGGGTGGCGGTGACGTGCTCCTGCTCGTCGACGAGGACGGGCGGGTGGCCGAGTGGCGGCCCAAGGCCGATGAGCTGTTCGGCCTGCCCGCCGACCGGGCCGTGGGACGGCCCGTCGCCGACCTCGTCCGCGCGCCCGGTTCCGCCCTGGGCCAGAGCGAGCTGCTGGTCAGGCCGCTCCTGTGCGGTGACTCCGTGATGTGGGAGGTGCGCGCGGGCGGCGACGCCCTCGGCGCGCGGGACATGGCGCTGCTGAAGCTGATGTTCTCGCAGGCCCCGGTGGGTCTGCACGTCCTCGACGACCAGCTGCGCCTGGTGCGGATGAACAGCGCGACGCGGGCGCTGCACGATGCGGCGCTCAGCCCCGGGCGGCACTTCGGCGAGGTGTTCCAGCTGGACGACCCGGTGACGGAGGAGGAGGTCGCCCGGCGGGTGCTGGAGACCGGGGAGCCGGTGGTGAACCGCCTGGTGCGCGGCGCGCTGGGCGAGGGCCGGCCGCACCGGCGCATGTACCTCACGTCCGTCTTCCGTCTGGAGGGCCCGCACGGCGAGGTGCTGGGGCTGGTGGCCGCGGCCTCCGACGTCACCGAGCGGCAGACGAGCCGCCGGCGGATGGCCGTCCTGGACGCGGTGCGCGAGCGGGTGGGGCAGCGGCTGGACGTGGTCGCGGTCTGCGAGGAGCTCGCGGAGACGGTGGTCCCGGCGTTCGCCGGGATCGTGGTGGTGGAGGTGGTGGAGGACGTCGTGCGCGGTGAGGTGCCGCCGCTGGTCCCCGTCGACCGCGACGTGCCGCTGCGCAGGGCCGCCTACCGCGGGAAGATCTCGGCGTACCCCGTGGGGGACGTCCGGCACCTGCCCTACGGCACCCCGTTCGCCCGCGTGCTGGCCGATCTGCAGCCGCGGCTCATCCCGGTGGACGAGGACAGCATGTGGCTGGCGGCCGACCCGGCGCGGGCCGACGCGATCCGCCGGCAGAACGTGCACTCCCTGATCGTGGCGCCGCTGGCGGTGCGCGGTGAGGCGCTGGGTCTGGTCAGCTTCTACCGGCACGAGGACGAGGACCTCTTCGACGAGGACGACGTCAGGCTGGCGCTGGACGTGTGCACCCACGCGGCGCTGTGCATCGAGAACGCCCGGCGTTTCACCCGCGAGCGCACCATCGCCGCGACCGTGCAGCGTCGGCTGCTGCCGCAGCGGCCGGCGCCGCGGATCGCGCTGGAGACGTCCCATCTCCACCTGCCCGGCATGGAGGGCGGTGGGGCGTGGTTCGACGTGATCCCGCTGCCCGGGGCGCGGACGGCCCTGGTCGCCGGTGACGTCAAGGGGCGGGGCGTCGAGGCCGCCACCACCATGGGGCAGTTGCGTACGGTGATCCACTCCCTGGCCGCGCTCGACCTGCAGCCCGAGGAACTGCTGGCCAGGCTGAGCGACACGGCGACCCGGCTGGCCGAGGAGCGGGCGGCGCTGCCGGCCGGGGACCCCCTGCACCGCGAGCCGCTGACCGCGGAGTGCGTCATCGCCGTCTACGACCCGCTCGACCTCACCTGCACGATCGCCCTCGCGGGCCACCCGCAGCCGATCGCCGTCTTCCCCGACGGCGCGATCGAGTCGCTGCCCGTCTCCGCCGGGCCGCTGCTGGCGGAGACGAGCAACACGCCCTTCTCCGCCACCACGGTCGCGCTCCCCGAGCACACCACCCTGCTGTTCGGCACCTCCCCGCTGACGGACCTGCTCCACCCGCGCTCCGGAACGCTGCACGGCCTGCTGGAGCGGTACGGCCGGGGCCCGCTGCAGGAGCTGAGCGACGCCTTCGCGTACGCCATCAGGAACGGCAGCCAGCCCGGGGACCTGCTCATGCTGTTCGCCCGCACCCGGGGGTTCCCCGGCGACCGGGTGCTGACCTGCCCGCTGCCCAGCGACGCGGAGGCGGCGCCCATCGCTCGGTCGTTGGCGCGGCGCCGGCTGGCGCAGTGGGGGGTCGACGAGGAGACGGCCTTCACCACGGAGCTGATCGTCAGCGAACTGGTCGGCAACGCGGTGCGGTACGGGGCCCCTCCCCTGCAACTGCGGCTCGTGCTGGACGCCACGCTGACCTGCGAGGTCAGCGACGCGGGAGCCAGCGCGCCGCACTTGAAGCACGCCCGCACCCTGGACGAGAGCGGGCGCGGCCTGTTCATCGTCTCCCGCTGCGCCGACCAGTGGGGCACCCGCTACCACGCCGAGGGCAAGACCATCTGGGCCGAGCAGTCCCTGCAGACGCCGGTCCCGCCCCTACGGGCCGCCGCCGACGACGCGGGGCCCTGATCACACGGGCGGAGGCGCGGACGCCGGACGTTTCGCGAGGGAGCGCAACGCGAACGCCGCCGCCACCTCGGCCAGGCCGAGCAGCACGAGCCACAGCCCGACCAGCCGGGCCAGCGCGACCGCCGACTGCACGGGGAAGGCGAGCACGACGATCCCCGCGACGACGCCGAGCGCGGCCACGGCGAAGGCCATGCCCCGGTGCGGCATGTCCCGTCCCGCGACGGCGATGAACCCCACGAGCAGGCCGGACACCAGCCAGTAGGCGCCGAGGACGAGGGAGAGCACGGCGGCGGTCTGCAGCGGGTGCCGCAGGCACAGCACCCCCGCGAGCACGGCGACCACCGCGACGATCACCGCCGTCACCCTGCTGCCGCCGTCCCGGCGGGAGAACGCCGTGACGAAGTGGAAGACCCCCGTGACCAGCAGGTACAGGCCGATGACGACCGCCAGCACGTGCAGCGTCTCGTCCGGCCAGACGAGCACGACCACCCCCGCCACGAGCGTCGCGAGGCCGAAGCCCAGGGACCACCCCCAGGAGCCCCCCAGCCTGCCGAGCACCTCGTCGGGGTCGGCCGGCCCTTGCGTCGTGGCGTGTCCGTACGGTGCGTTCATGGTGTCTCCCGGCGGTGCCCGCGGCGGCGGACGCCGCCGCGGGACGAAGGGCTGGGACCGCTCAGTGCAGGACCTTCTCCTTGAAGCGCTGGAACTCCTCCTCGGTCAGGTCGCCCCTCGCCTTGAGCTCCGAGAGCTTCGCGAGCGCGTCGACCCCGCCCGTCGCCGTGCCGGCGCCGCCCGCGGTCTCGCGGATGTAGTCGTCGAACGCCTTCTGCCGGGTGCGCGCCTGCTCCGCCTCGCGCTTGCCCATGCCCGAGCCGCGGAAGAGGAGGTAGGCGAGGATCCCGATGAAGGGGAGGACGAGCACGAAGAGCAGCCAGGCCGCCTTGGCCCATCCGTTCATGGTGTCGTCGCGGAAGACGTCCATCACGACGCGGACGATGAGGAAGATCCAGATCACCCACAGGAAGATCCACATCATCGTCCAGAACGCGCCCAGGACCGGGTAGTCGTAGGCCAGGTACATGTGACCGGTCATTTCCGTCTCCTCCTGGCGCCCGCCCCGTGCGGTTCCGGGGAGGGCGCGGGCCCGTGGCGGATGCCCGCCCGTGAAGCTGCGCGGTAGGCCGGGGTCAACCGTCCGACGCCGCCGCCTCCTTGGCCGGCTCCCGCGCTTCGCCCTCCTTGAGGCCGAGGGACAGCTGCCCGTCCTTGACGTCGGCGACGACCGTGTCCCCGGGGTTGAGGGTGCCGTCGAGCAGCATGTTGGAGAGCCTGTTGTCGAGTTCGGTCTGGATGGTGCGGCGCAACGGCCGTGCTCCGAACTCCGGTTGGTAGCCCCGGTCGGCCAGCCATTCCTTGGCGGCCTGGGTGACCTCGAGGCCCACCTGCTGGGCGTGGAGCCTGCGGCGGCTGCGCTCCAGCAGGAGGTCGACGATCTGCACGAGGTCCGACCGGGTCAGCGCGTGGAAGACGATGATCTCGTCGATGCGGTTGAGGAACTCGGGCCGGAAGTGCGCCTGGAGCTCGGCCATCAGGTCGTCCCTGATGTCGTCGATGGCCCCTTCGTGGTCGAGGATGTGCTTGGAGGCGATGTTGCTGGTCATGATGACCACGGTGTTCCGGAAGTCCACCGTGCGGCCCTGGGCGTCGGTGAGGCGCCCGTCGTCCAGCACCTGCAGCAGCAGGTTGAAGACGTCCGGGTGGGCCTTCTCGACCTCGTCGAACAGCACGACGCTGTACGGCTTGCGGCGCACCGCCTCGGTGAGCTGCCCGGCCTCCTCGTACCCGACGTAGCCGGGCGGGGAGCCGACGAGCCGGGAGACGGTGTGCTTCTCCTGGAACTCGCTCATGTCGAAGCGGATCATGCGCTCGGGGTCGCCGAAGAGGAGCTCGGCGAGCGCCTTGGCGAGCTCCGTCTTGCCGACGCCGGTCGGTCCGAGGAAGAGGAAGCTGCCGGTGGGCCGGTCGGGGTCGCCCATGCCGGCGCGGCCGCGCCGCACGGCCTGGGCCACGGCGTCGACCGCCTCGTCCTGGCCGATGACCCGCCGGTGGAGGTCCTCCTCCAGCTTCATCAGCCGCTCGCGTTCGGTCTCGTTCAGCTGGGAGACGGGGATGCCGGTGCGCGCGGACAGCACTTCGGCGATGTCCTCGGCCGTGACGCCCGGGGTCTGTTCGCGTTCCGCGGTGACCGCCGCGCGTTCGTTCTCCAGCTCCCGGATCCGCTCCTTGAGGCCGCCGGCGCGTTCGAAGTCCTCGGTGCTGACGGCCTCGTCCTTCTCGCGGCGGAGCTTGGTCAGGCGCTCCTCCAGCTCGTCGGACGGGCCCGGGCCGCCCAGGGAGCGCAGGCCCACGCGGGCGCCGGCCTGGTCCATGAGGTCGATCGCCTTGTCGGGCAGGAAGCGGTCGCTGATGTACCGGTCGGACAGGGCGGCCGCGGCGTCCAGTGCCTCGTCGGTGTAACGCACCTGGTGGTGCGCCTCGTAGGAGTCGCGCAGCCCGCGCAGGATCTCGACCGTCTCGTCGACGGAGGGCTCGGGGACCATCACGGGCTGGAAGCGGCGCTCGAGGGCGGCGTCCTTCTCGATGTACCTGCGGTACTCGTCGATGGTGGTGGCGCCGACCACGCTCAGGTCGCCGCGGGCCAGGGCGGGTTTGAGGATGTTCCCCGCGTCCATGGCGCCCTCGCCGCCCGCCCCGGCTCCGACGACGGTGTGGAGTTCGTCGATGAACAGGATGACGCTGCTCTTCGCCGCGGTGACCTCGTCGATCACCTTCTTCAGGCGTTCCTCGAACTCGCCCCGGTACTTGGAGCCGGCCACGAGTCCGGCCAGGTCCAGGCCGACCACCCTGCGGTCCCGGAGCGTCCTGGGCACCTCGCCGGCCACGACGCGCTGCGCGAGGCCTTCGACGATGGCGGTCTTGCCGACGCCGGGGTCGCCGATGAGCACGGGGTTGTTCTTCGTCCGCCGGGACAGCACCTCGACGGTCTGCTCGATCTCCTCGCCCCGGCCGATCACCGGGTCCAGCCGTCCGGCGCGCGCCTCCTCGGTGAGGTCCCGGCCGTACTCGTCCAGGGTCGGGGTGTCGGTCGGCGCGGACCGGGGGCGGCCGCCCTTGCCGGCGAGGGTCGTGGGATCGGCGCCCTCGGAGCGCATCTCGAGGCCGGAGCGGGGGTCGTCCGCGAGCGCGGCGAGGATGTGCTCCGGGCCGATGTACGAGGCGCCGGAGGCCTGGGAGCGCGCATGGGCGGCGAGCAGGGCGCGTTTCGCGGCCGGGGTCAGCGCGGGCTCCCCGCTGCCGGTGCCCGAGGGCAGGATCGCGCCCACGTCCTCGGCCAGCCGGTCGGGGTCCACGCCCGCCTGCTCCAGCAACTGCCTGCCCGCCGGTACGCGGGTGGCCGCCCACAGCAGGTGCTCGGTGTCGAGGTCGGCGCCGTCGGCGGCCGCCCGGCTCGCGGCGGCCGCCAGCAGTTCGTTCGAGGAGTCGCTGAGCAGGCGCCCGATGGGGACGCGCTGGACCGCGGGCGGCGACGCCGCGGGACTCATCCCGAAGAAGCGGTTGAAGAGGTCGGAGAACGGGTCGCCGGACCCGAAGGGGGAAGTCGTCACCTTGCCCACCCGTCCGGCGGGCCCACAACGGCTGAGTGGCGCCCGCCGTAGTCGATTTGCCCGTACTCCACCAGTGTTGGCCCGATCGGACGCGCGTGCCACCGGGGGTCCCGGCCGGTCACCGGACGCGGCGCGGCGCCGCTCAGCCGGTCCGGGCGGCGGTCGCGGCGTCGCGGTGCGCCGGGGGCACCGGCAGCACGTCCGGCATCTCCCGGGCGGGGTTGCCGGCCCAGTGGGCCCCCGGCGGCATCTCCTCGCCCTTCATCAGGAAGGAGTCGGGCGCGAGGACCGCCTCGTCGCCCATCGTCACCCCGTAGTGCACGAGGGCGCCGACGCCGAGCGTGCAGCCGGCCCCGAGGGCGCTGTGGTCGGACTTGAAGGTGCCGTCCTCCTGGGAGTGGCACTGGATGCGGCTGCCCTCGTTGAGGACGCACTCGTCCCCGACGGCGACCAGGGAACGCTCCGGGAAGTAGCAGCCGTCGTCGAAGACCCGCCGGCCCACCCGGACGCCGAGCCAGCGCCAGATGACGCCCTTGAAGGGCGTGCCGTTGAAGACCATGATCGCCTCGCTCACGCTCGTGACCTTCCAGTACCGCTCGTGCCGCCAGAAGGGACGTTCGTAGATCGAGCAGTACAGCGGCCGCAGCCCCCGGAAGCCGGTGGCGATGCGTTCGGACAGCACCATGTCGGCGACCGTGAAGGCGAGCGTGAGGATGTTGGCGAGCGCTATCACCCACACGCCGAGCGCGTCGTAGAGGTCCGCGGCCACCGACACCACGAGCGCCACCCAGAAGAAGAACACCCACCGCGCGAGCAGGTGCAGCGCCATGGTGGAGACGTTGTGCTTGTTCTTGGCCGCCAGGCGGCGCCGGAAGGTCTCGCCGTCCTTGAGGTGGTCGAACTTGCTGTCGCGCAGGACGGACCGCGGGATCTCGAAGCTGGGCGAGCCCAGCAGGCCGACGCCCTCCCGCACCTTCCCGTCCACCGGGACCATGACCTTGGTCGCCAGGAGGCAGTTGTCCCCCGTCCTGCCCTGCGACGGGTAGGCGACGTAGTTGCCGACGAAGTTGTGCGGCCCGATGGTGACGCGCGAGACGCAGAAGGACGAGCTGGAGAAGTCGGCGTTGATGATCGACAGTCCGTCGGCCACCATCGTCCCGCGTCCGACGGCGCTGAGGAACGGGTTGTCCTGCTTCATGATCGTGCCGAAGTTCGATCCGGTCTGCTCCACGTGGGAGAGCCGGTAGCCCAGACCGCCGAGGTAGTGGACGATGGCCGAGCTGTCGCCGAACAGGGTCTTGAAGAAACGACGGTTGGTCAGGAATCCGATGGTCCGGTGCATCCCGTACCGGAAGCCGAACAGGGGGTAGACCGTGTCCGGCCGGACGGCGCGGTTCAGCACGCGCGGGACCGTCACCGTGAACAGCAGGCCGAGCACCACCGCGCCGAAGAACAGGGCGACCGAGGTGACCAGGGCGTCGGAGTAGAACGACCAGGCCGTCAGCGCCCTGGGGCCGGGCTCCAGGAGCGAGGCGAACTGCGGCACGGCGGCGAACAGCAGCACCGAGCCGGCGACGGCCAGCGGCACGTAGACCAGGACCGCTCCCAGCAATTGCGAGAGGGAGTAGCCCGCCCTGCGCGCGGTGCCGCAGCGGGCCGGTCCGACGGCCCGGTAGTCGACCTCGGCGGGCTGGGCGGGGGACCCGTGCCAGTGCTCGCCGTCGGGGACGCGCTGGCCGGCGTGGAGCGAGGAGGCGTGCCCGAGCTGGGCGCCGTCGCCCATGACCGTGTCGATGTCGATCACCGTCACCTCGCCGACCAGCACGTCCTTGCCGAGCGTGACGGGTCCGGTCCGGATCACCCCGGACTCGGCGCGGTAACAGGAGAGGAACACGTCCTTGCGGATCACCGTGTCGTCGCCGATGGTGAGCAGGTCGGTGCAGACCGGCACGCGCCGTGACAGGACGGTGACCCGGCGCCCGATCTTCGCACCGAGTGCCCGCAGGTAGAGCGTGTACAGCGGCGACCCGTGGAAGAACACCAGCGGATCCGACCGGACGAGGGTCTTGACGCACCAGAAGCGCAGGTAGGACAGGCTCCAGATGCGGATCTGCCGGGGCCGCCACCGGCCGACGAGCACCCACTTGGCGACGATCGGGAGCACGCACACCGCGGCGAAGGTCATGCTGCCGAAGGCGATCGCCCGCAGGTAGGTGTCGACCAGGCCCGAGGCCCCGGCGATCCAGTCCACGCCCTTGGTGAGGACGAGCGCGGCCCCGAAGGAGTACGCCACGAAGAAGGCGAGCTGCAGCGTCGCGCACAGCACGTAGTGGGGGGTGCCGGAGGGCGGCCCCACCACCGGCCGTGGCACCGCGGCGCGCGACGGGTCGGCGACGGTGTACCCGTTCGCGCCGGGCGCGCCGGGCGCGGACGAGGCGCGTACGGAGCCGGAAGGGGCGGGCGCCCGGACGGAGGCGGCGGAGGCGGAGGCGGCCGGTGCGCCCTCCTCGAGGGCGGCCGCCAGGCTGCGGACGGTGGGATGGCGGTAGATCTCCTTCATCGACACCGACGGCGCGTCCGGCCGTTTCCTCAGCCGCGCGCAGAAGTGGGCCATCACCAGGGAGTCGGCGCCCAGGTCCTCGAAGAAGTGGCTGTCGACGCGGACCTGCTCGACGTGGACGACGCCGGCCAGGGTCTCCGCGAGGATCCTTTCCGTGCCGGTCCGCGGACCGGCACGATCACCCCCGGCGGCTGAGGCTTCATCCTGATCGCGCCGACCGGCTGCGGCTGATTTGTCCACCATGTGATCCCCTGAGGGTCTACGACCATCCGCGTCCCAGCGGCCCGCTGCCACGAGGGGTCGTGGGCGCCTGTCCGGCCGTACGGGAAGAAGTCGTCTCCTTGCAGTCTCGAACGTCCGGCGCCGGGGCGCCAACCGCCGGGCCCGCGACCGCGGGAGCGGTCACCGTGCGTAGGGCGGGCGCGCGCCGCGGAACCGCCGCCCGGGCCGCCTTCCTGCCCCGTGGGCCCGTGCGACAGGCCACCGTCACGGGCTCGTGCCACGATGTGCGGGTGAGCGCGTTCTCGTCACTGCGGGCAACGGGGCAGACTCCGCGCCGCCCCGGCGTGACCACTCCGCGCCTGCGGTTCCTGCGCACCGAGACGGCGGGCGCCGGTTTCCTGCTGGCCGCCACGGTCGTCGCCCTGGCCTGGGCCAACCTGGCGCCGGGCAACTACGAGTCGGTGTGGCACACCCATCTGTCGCTCACGCTGGGTTCACGGGGGGTGTCGCTCGACCTGCGGGAGTGGATCAACAGCGGGCTGATGACCCTGTTCTTCTTCATCGTCGGCCTGGAGGCCCGCAGGGAGTTCGACCTCGGCGAGTTCCGCGAGCGGACCCGGATCACCCTGCCGACCATGGCCGGACTCGCCGGGATGCTCGTGCCGCTCGCCCTCTACCTCGCCTTCACCCACGGCACCCCGCAAGCGCGCGGCTGGGGCACCGTGATCTCCACCGACACCGCGTTCGCCCTCGGGATGTACGCCCTGCTGGGCCGCAGACTCCCCGCGGCCACCCGGGCGTTCATCCTGACCGCGTCCGTCGTCGACGACTTCATCGCGCTCGCCGTCATCGCGTTCGCGTACACCAGCGGCATCTCGTGGCCCGAACTGTTCGTCGCCATCGGCCTCTTCGCCGTCGGGATCGGGGCGGCCAACTCCATCGTGCGGACCTGCGGCGAGTTCCGCGGCGCCGCCTACGCGCTGACCGGCGTGGCGGTGTGGTTCGCCCTGCTCGGCTCCGGGGTGGACCCGGTCGTGACGGGGCTGGCGCTCGGTCTCATGGCCTGCGACCACCCGGCGCGCGGCGCCGACCTGCGCCGGGCCAGCACGCTCTACCTGCGTTTCAGGGAGCAGCCCACACCCGCACTGGAGCGCAGCGCCCGGCGGGGTCTGGCGCTGTCGGTCTCGCTCAACTCCCGGCTGCAGGAGCTGTTCCGGCCCTGGACCAGCTATCTCATCGTCCCCGCCTTCGCCCTGGCCAACGCCGGCATCACCATCGACGCAAGGCAGTTGGCGGCCGCGTTCACCTCCCCCGTCACCCTCGGCATCGTCGTCGCGTACGTGGTGGGCAAACCTCTCGGGATCGTGGGCGCCTCCGCGCTGACCACCCGGCTCAGCCGCGGCCGGCTGCGCCCGGCGGTCGGCTGGGGAGCGGTGGCGGCCGGCGGCACCATCTCCGGCATCGGCTTCACCATCGCCCTCCTCATCGCGGACCGCGCGTTCCAGGGCGGACGGCTCGCCGAGGCGAAGATCGGCATCCTCGCCGCGGTGGTCCTCTCCTTCCTGCTCACCTGGTGCGTGACGCTCGTCCTGAACCGGCTTCCCCGGGCGGTGCGCCGGCGGGCGCTGCTCGGCAGGTCGCAGCAACTGGAGGACCTGGCCGTCCCCGTGGACCCGGAGCGCGACCACGTCCGCGGCCCGCACGACGCCCTGGTCACCGTCGTCGAGTACGGCGACTTCGAGTGCCCCTACTGCGGCGAGGCGGAGCCCGTCATCCGCGACCTGCTCGCCGACTTCGGCGACGTCCGTTACGTGTGGCGCCACCTGCCGCTCGCCGATGTGCACCCCCACGCCGTCCAGGCCGCCCGCGCCACGGAGGCCGCCGCCGCGCAGGACCGCTTCTGGGACATGCACGACCAGATCTTCGCCCACCCCCAGGCGCTCGACTCGCGGGGACTGGAACGGCTGGCCACGGCGATCGGTCTCGACATCGAGCGCTTCCGGCACGACGTCGAGACCCGCTCCGTCGCGGTCCGGGTCGCCGAGGACGCCGAGTCCGCGGACCTGAGCAATGTGTCGGGGACCCCGACGTTCTTCATCAACGGCCGCCGCCACTACCGCGCGTACGACATCGAGAGCCTCTCGGCCGGGGTCCGCGGCGCGCTGGAGCGCGCGAAGGCGGCCCTCCACCACTGACGCCCCGGGGCACTGTCGTACCGGGCCCGTAGGCTCCCGGTACCGCAAGCACGAACCGGGAGGGACGCCCCATGGACGAGACGGTGGCCGCCGACCTCGATGCCCTCGCCACCGGGCTGGCGGACCCCGACGCGGACCTCGACGCCCTCCACGTGCTGGAGGGGCGGGTGCTCGCCGCCCGCGACGCGGCCCTCGTCCCGGCGCTGGAGGCCCACCTCGCGGCCGCGGTGGATGCGCGGGGATGGTACGCGCGCGCCGTTCTCGCCCGGATCCTCGTGCGCACGGCGGGCCGTGCCTCGCTGCCGGCGCTGCTGCGCGCCCACGCCCGGGACCTCGGGGACGACCAGGACTCCCTCACGGCGGAGCTGGCCCACCTCGCCGAGGAGGACCCCGCCTCCGCCCGCGCGCTGCTGCTCCCCTGGACCGTCGATCCGGACCCGGAACTGCGGCGGACGGCGTTCTGGCTGCTCGGCCACGTGCGGCACGCGTCCGACGTCGAACGGCTCGCGCGGGCCGCCGCGGACCCGGACGAGGGCGTCCGCCGCACGGTGGCGGGGGCGCTGACCGGGCATTGCGGGACCGATCCGCGGGCCGTCGCCGTCCTGACCGGGCTGCTCTCCGACGCCTCGCCGCGCGTGCGGATCTCGGCGCTGAGCAGCCTCGGTTTCGCACGGCGCCCGGAGACCCTGCCGGCGATCCACGGGCTCGCGGACGACCCCGACGAGAGGGTCCGTTCCTGGGTGCCCGTCGCACTCGCCCGTTTCCCCGCCCGGGACGGCGCCGGTTGATCAGCCCCGCCGACGGGGCGGGCCCCACCGCGCGCGCCGTGGCCCGCGGCGCACCCGGTGTTACGTTGGTCAGTGCTCCAGGGTTGTGGAAACCGCCCGCGGCACCCCGCCGGGCAGTCGTCCGGAACCGCGCCCGCCCCCGACCGACGGTCCCCGTCACCTGGCCGGACGCGGCCCGGTGCCCTGCCGGACGGCGCGCGGCGTGGTAGGAATCGGGCAGGGGTCCGGTGGCGAGTGGAGCACGCGTGATCCGGGTATTGGTGGTCGACGACGAGGCCCTGATCCGTACGGGCTTCCAGCGCATCCTCGACGCGGCGGACGACATCGAGGTCGTGGGTGCGGTGCCCGGCGGGCAGGCGATCCGTACGGCGCAGGACGCCCAGCCCGACGTCGTCCTGCTGGACATCAGGATGCCCGACGTGGACGGCCTCACCGTCCTGGCCGGGCTCCGGCGGCTGCCGCAGCCTCCGGTGGTGGCGATGCTGACGACCTTCGACATGGACGAGTACGTGACGACGGCGCTCCGCTCGGGCGCGGCCGGTTTCCTGCTGAAGGACACCGACCCCGAGGAACTGCCCTTCCTGGTGCGGACCCTGGCCGACGGCGGTGCCGTGCTGTCGTCCAAGGTCACCCGGACGGTCGTGGACGGCTACCTAGGCGCCGGCCCGCAGGAGTCGGCGGCCCGCGGCGTGGCCCGGCTGACGGAGCGCGAGCGCGCCGTCCTGCTGCTGGTCGCCGAGGGCCTGTCGAACGCGGACATCGCCGGGCGGATGCACCTGGGGACGGGCACCGTGAAGGACCATGTGAGCGCCATCCTGACCAAGCTGCAGGTGGGCAGCCGGGTGCAGGCCGCGCTGCTCGCGGAGCGCGCGGGGCTGCTCAAGCGGCCGCAGGACGGTGAGGGCGGATGAGGTTCCGGCGTCCGACGCCCATGGCGATGGACCTCGTCGTCGTCGCGGTAGCGCTGTTCGACATCTGGGTCAACGTCGACCCCGAGGAGCCGGTGCGCCTCGGGTGCGCCCTCGGCGGCGCCGTCGCCCTGATGCTGCGCCGGCGTCTGCCGCTGGTCACCTTCGTGCTGGCGCTGCCCGCCGTGCTGGTCTCGGACGCGGCCTTCGCCACGCTGGCCGCGCTCTACACCCTCGCCTCGCTCTCCCAGCGCCGGTGGCTGCTGGCCGGCTGCGCGCTGGCCTTCACGATCGCCGACATGGCGCCGTGGCCCGCGCCGAAGTTCGACCTGTCCGAGCCCTCGACCCTGATCACCCTGAGCTACACCGCCGCGACGGCCGCCGCACCGGTCTTCCTGGGCCAGCTCGTGCAGGCCCGGCGGGACCTGTCGCTGCGGCTCACCGAGATCTCGGAGGCCCGTGACCACGAGCGGCTGCTCACCGCGCAGACCGTACTGGCCAAGGAGCGCGCCCAGCTCGCCCGGGAGATGCACGACGTGGTCTCCCACCAGGTCAGCCTGATCGCCGTGCGGGCCGGGGCGCTCCAGGTCGGCACGCAGGACGCCGAGGTCAAGGAGGCCGCGGCGACGATCCGGCGGCTGAGCGTGCAGACCCTGGACGAGCTGCGGCACATGGTGAGCGTGCTGCGCGCCGCCGGCGGCCGGCCCACGGAGCTGACCCCGCAGCCCTCCCTCGCGGACCTGGAACGGCTGGTGAGCGGCAGCGGCATCGAGGCCGAGCTGCAGCCGGACCTGCCGGACGGGCTGCCGCCGACGGTGCAGCGCGCGGTCTACCGCACCGTCCAGGAGGCGCTGACCAATGTGCGCAAGCACGCGCCCGGGGCCTCCGCGCGGGTCCGGATCCACCGCCAGGGCGGCACCGTCCGGGTCACGGTCACCAACACCGCCCCCACCCGGCCCGCGCTCCCCCTGCCCAGCGCCCACTACGGCCTCGTGGGCCTGCGGCAACGCGCCGCACTGCTCGGCGGCACCGTCACCTCGGGCCCGACGGCCGACGGCGGCTACGAGCTCAGGCTGGAGCTGCCCGCCGCGGGCACCTGAAGCGGCGCCGCCCGGCCCCGCTCCGCGGCCGCCGCCCGCACCCGGCGTGCCAGGAGCTTGCCGAGCTCCCACAGGAGCAGCAGGACGACGGCGGACAGCAGGGCCCAGCCGAACTGCCGCAGGTTGATCCCGGTGGTGCCCAGGATGCGCCGGAAGCCGTCCATCTGGGTCACCAGGACGGCGAGGGCGAACTCGCCCAGGGCCGCCCAGTTCATCTGCTTGCTGTCGAAGGTGGTGGTCGTGAGGACGGAGGCGGTTTCGCTGCGGCACTCGAACGCGGCCACGATCAGGCAGAGCGCGAAGGCGGTGAAGGCCATCGAGTTGCCGACGGCGGCGCTGTGGAAGTGGCTCTCCCCCACCTTGATCAGGGCCAGCAGGATGGCGGTGATCGCCAGCCCGCTCAGCCCCACGGTGACCAGCACGGGCCTGGTGAGCACGGACTGCCCGCGGGGCCGGGGCGTGCGGCGCATCAGGCCGGGGCTCTCCTGGTCGAAGCCGAGGGCGAAGCCGAAGGGGGCGTTGACGACGAAGTGCACCCACAGGACCTGGGCGGGGGTGAAGGGTTCACCGGCGGCGATGTTGAGCAGGGTCGCGCCGAGGAAGGTCAGGACGAAGGTGACCAGCAGCAGGAGGACGAAGCGGATGTACTTGGTGAGGTTGTCGTAGAGCTTCCGGCCCTCCTCCACGGCGTGGATGATCGTGGCGAAGTTGTCGTCGGACAGGATCATGCGGCCGGCGTTCTTGGCGACGTCGGTGCCGCTGCCCATGGCGATGCCGATGTCCGAGGCCTTGATGGCGGGGGCGTCGTTGACGCCGTCGCCGGTCATCGCCACCACCTCGCCCTTCTTCTTGAGGGTGTCGGCGAGCAGGACCTTGTGCTCGGGGGCGACCCTTCCGACCACGCCGATGTCGTCGATGCGGGCGAGGCGTTCCTCCTCCGGCAGCGCGGCGAAGTCCGCGCCGAGCATCGCCTCCCCGGGGATGCCGAGCTGCCGCGCGATGGCGGCGCCGGTGGTGACGTCGTCGCCGGTGACCATGCGGACCCTGATGTGGGCGGCCTGGGCGTCCGCCACCGCGTCCCGGGACTCGTCGCGGGGCGGGTCGATCATGCCGACGAGGCTGGTCATCCGCAGGTCGGTGACGAGGGCGAGGAGGTCGCCGGCGGGGTCGAAGCCGGCGGGGTCCAGGTCACGGGTGGCGGCGGCCATGACGCGGCGTCCCTCGCCGCCCATCCGCTCGGTGGCCCCCTGGGCGCGCCGGCTGAGGTCGTCGTCCCAGGGAACGGTCGTGCCGGCGGACAGCGCGGTCGCGGCCCGTGCCATCACGGCCGGCGCCGCGCCCTTGACGAAGCACCGTACGACCGGGCGGCCCGAGGCGTCGGTGGCCGAGTGGAAGGTGGCCATCAGCTTGTAGCCGGGGTCGAACGGCAGGGTGGCCAGCCGGGGCAGCCGTTCGCGGGTGGCCTCGATGTCCAGCCCGGCCTTGTGGCCGAGGACGAGCAGTGCGCCCTCGGTGGGGTCGCCCACCACCGTGCCGTCCACCAGCTTGGCGTCGCTGGCCACCACGTACGGCAGGATCGCGTCCTCGATGCCCGCGGAGGAGCCCGCGGCGTGGTGGATCCTGCCCTCCAGGCCGTAGCCGGTGCCGGAGACGGTGTAGCGGTCGGTGGGGCTGACCACCTCGACGGCGGTCATCTGGTTCATCGTCAGGGTGCCGGTCTTGTCGGAGTTGATGGCGGAGGTGAAGCCGAGGGTCTCGACCGAGGGCAGTTCCTTCACGATCGCGTTGCGCCGGGCGAGGTTGAGGCTGCCGACCGAGAGGATCACCTGGGTCACCGTGGGCAGCGCCTCGGGGATCGCGGCGATGGCCAGGGACACCGCGCTGACGAACAGCGCGTCCCACTCCTGGCCGCGGGCACGGCCGAGGGCGAACATCACGACCATCGTCAGGCCCGCGGCCGCGGCGATCCACAGGGTGAGGTCGTCGAGCTCCTTGGTCAGCGGCGACTGCTCCTTGGCGGTGGCCGACAGCATCCCGGAGATCTTCCCCAGCTCCGTGCCCGAGCCGGTGCCGGTGACGATCAGGACACCGCTCCCGTGCGTGACGGGGGTGTTCATGAAGGCCATGTTGGTCTGGTCGCCGGGTCCGAGGGGAGCGGCGCCCGCGGGCAGGGTGCCGGTGTCCTTGGCGGCGGGGATGCTCTCGCCGGTCAGCGCGGACTCGTCGATCTGCAGGGCGTTGGCCCGGACGATCCGCCCGTCGGCCGGCACCTGGTCGCCGGCGGCGATGAGCACGATGTCGCCCGCCACGACGCCCTCGGCCGGGATCTCCGACTCGGTGCCGTCGCGCCGCACCCGGGCGGTCGCCTTCATCATCGACTTCAGTGCGTTCATCGCGCTCTCGGCCTTGCCCTCCTGGCGCAGCCCGACGACCGCGTTGAGCAGGGTCAGCAGGACCAGGAGGATGCCGGTGCTCCACTGGGCGATCAGGAACGAGACGACGGCCGCGGCGACCAGGATGATCTGCATGTAGCTGCGGTACTGGTCGAGGAAGCGCCGCCACGCGGGCGGCGGTTCCTCCTCGGGCAGCGCGTTCGGGCCGTGCGCGGCGAGCAGTTCGGTCACCCGTGTGGCCGGCAGTCCGACGTCCGGGTCGACCTCGAACGCCATGGCGACGTCCTGCGGGGACCGCGCGTACCAGCCTTCCGGTGACGCGGGCCGTTCCCCCTCCGGCTTGGGCTGCACCGTCATCGTCCTGCCTCCGATCCGGTCGCTGCGTCCGGCCGTCCGGCCGTCCGGCGGTCCGGCGGTCCGGCGGTCCGGGGCTACGGGCGCCGCGCTTCCTTGGTCCGCCGCCGGGCCGCATACGGGTCGGCCGGCGCCCCTTGCGGGGCCTCGGCCTCCAACTCCCGCCGGGCGGCGAGCAGGTCGCGCCGGGCCTCCTCGCCGACCGTGGGGTACTGGGGGTCGATCTCCATCAGCGTGTGGGCGAGCACCGCCGCGGCGCAGATCCGCGCGAACCACTTCCGGTCCGCCGGGACGACGTACCAGGGGGCGTGCTTGGTGCTCGTCGCCGACAGCATCTCGGAGAAGGCCTTCTGGTACTCGTCCCAGTGGCGGCGCTCCCGCACGTCGGCGGCGGAGAACTTCCAGTTCTTCTCGGGGAGGTCGATCCGCTTCAGGAAGCGGGCGCGCTGCTCCTCCTTGGAGAGGTTGAGGAAGACCTTGACGACCTTGAAGCCGTTGTCGGTCAGGTAGCGCTCCCAGTTGTTGATCTCCCGGTAGCGGCGCTCCCAGATGCCCGCGCCCTTGGGCTGCTCGGGCAGCTTCTGCCGCTGGAGGACCTCGTGGTGCACCCGGACGACGAGGACCTCCTCGTAGTGGGAGCGGTTGAAGATCGCGATATCGCCGCGCGCGGGCAGCCTCTGCGCGTAGCGCCACAGGTAGTCGTGGTCGAGCTCCTCCGCGGAGGGCACCTTGAAGCTGCTGACCCGCACGCCCTGCGGGTTCACCCCGCTCATGACGTGACGGATGGTGCCGTCCTTGCCCCCGGCGTCGAGTGCCTGGAGGCAGAGCAGCACCCCGTAGGTGTCCTGGGCGGCCAGCCGCGCCTGGTACTCGGCCAGCAGCGACACGCCCGTGCTCAGCAGTCCTACGCCGTTCCGCTTCTTCAGGCTGCCCTTGTACCGGGGGTCGAAGTCCCTGGCCAGGTCCACTGTGGACCCGGGCTCCACACGCAGCGGCTCGATGAACGCGGCTATGCGCCTGGCCTGAGTGTCCGCCATCGCCGTCCGGCCTTTCTACGAGCGGGGATACCCGCCACGGTCCGCCGCCCCGGACGGTGCGTCAAACGGACCGGGTCCGTTCGCCTGAACGGGCGCCACCGGCCGCGGACCGGATCGGCGGCCGGGCCTGCCCGCACCTGCGCCACTCCCGCGGGCTGCAGCCGAACCGGTCGTGGAACCGGCGGGAGAACACCCTGAGCGACGAGAAGCCCAGCAGACGGCACGCGCCTCATCAGCGTCCGCGGGTCGATGCCGAGGCAGCGGCTCAGCTCGGCGTACCCGCTGAGCGCGGCGGTACGGACCAGGGGCCGCAACGGCGCACACCCCCCTCCGTCCGGGAATGACGAGCCCGTTGTCACGCCGGACCGGGCACGCGGCGGGGTCGGCGACCCAGCACGGCACCCGGCACCCGGCCCGGCCTTCGTGGACCTCGCCGCCCGGCGGGCGGGCCGGTCAGCCCGCAGGCGCGGGGAGGGCCTGCTCGGTCCAGATCGTCTTGCCGTCCTCCGCGTACCGCGTGCCCCACAGGTCGGCGAGCTGGGCGACGATGAACAGCCCACGGCCGCCTTCGTCCACGGTGCGCGCGTGCAGCAGGTGCGGGGCGGCGGGGCTGGTGTCCCGGACCTCGCAGGTCAGCATCCGGTCGTTGATGAGGCGCAGCCGCATCGGGGGGCTCCCGTAGCGGATCGCGTTGGTGACCAGTTCGCTGACGATCAGCTCGGCGTTGAAGACCGTGTCCTCGTCCGCTCCCCACTCCGCGAGCCGGTCGCGGACCAGGGCCCGCGCCGTGGCGACGGCCGTGCGGTCGTCCGCGAGCGGCCAGGCGGCGACGCGGTCCTGCGGGAAGGGGCGTGTGCGGGCCAGCAGGAGCATCGGCACCCCCCGGTCGACGCCGGCGGGAAGCGTGTACATGATCTCGTCGCAGAGGTCCTGGAGCGGACGTTCCCGCCCCGGCCGGCCGCTCTTGAGCGGTGTGGAACCGCCCGCCAGGTGCAGGGACAGCACCGGTGAGCTGGTGAAGGCCAGGACACTGCCCTCCGGGATGTCGAGCTCGGCGGCGGCGAAGGGCGTCCCCCCTGCGGTGCCCAGCCGCGGCCCGTCCGGGATCTCCGGGATCTGCGCACTGCCGTCCGGCGTCACGATCACCGGCGCGAGATGACCGGCGCGGGCCATCGTGCATCTGCGGGTCAGCGGGTCGTACACGACGTACATGCAGGCGGCGGTGAGGACCTCCCGGTGCAGCGGGTCGGCGGGCGGCAGCGAGGCGCGCTCGGCGGCGAGGTGCGTCGTGATGTCGTTGAGCCGGGCCAGCAGTTCGTCGGGCTCCAGGTCGAACGCGCTCAGCGAGCGGATGACGGTGCGCAACTGGCCCATGCCGGCGGTGGCGTGGATGCCCTGTCCCGCCACGTCCCCGACGACCAGCGCGGTGCGGGCGCTGGACAGCGGGATCGTGTCGTACCAGGACCCCGCCGCGCTCTCCCTCGCCGCCGACAGGTAGGCGGTCTCCAGCGCGGTGTGCGAGACGGGGCGACGGGGCAGCAATTGCCGCCGCACGGTGGCGGCGACGCTGTGCTCCCGGGTGTAGCGGCGGGCGTTGTCGATGCACAGGGCGGTGTGGTCGGCCAGCTGGAGCGCGATCTCGACGTCGTCCTCCGTGAAGGGCTCCAGCCGTTCCGTGCGGTAGAGACTGATCAGCCCGAGTACCGTTCCGCGCAGTGTCAGCGGCACCGTGAGCAGCGTCCGGGTCCCCGAGGCGCGGATCGCCTCGGCGCGGGCGGGGTCGGTGGCCAGCCACGGCAGCCCGGCGTGCAGCCGCACCACGCGGGGCCGCAGGTCGGACAGCGCCTGGGTGTACGGGGTCGGGTCGGGCAGGCTCCGCACGTCGCCCACCGGGTACGCCTGGGACTGCCCGAGGCCGGCGCTGCTCCCGAACGCGGCCCGCCGCAACGGGGTCCCCAGGGGCAGCGGCGACAGCGGCGGGTCGTCGCCGCGGACCACGTCGTCGACGACCTCCACCACGACGACGTCGGCGAAGGCGGGCACCACGGCGTCGACGAGTTCCTCGCAGGTCACCACCACGTCCAGGGTGCGGCCCACGCGGTCGCGCACCGCGTTGAGGACGCGCAGCCGGGCACGCCCCTTCTCCCTCTCGGTCACGTCGACCACGGCGAGCGCGACGCCCAGGACCGTCCCGTCCGGGTCCTCCAGCCGGAAGACGGAGAGCGAGTAGGAGTGCGCCTCGCCGTCCCCGGTCAGCGGGTACGTCCGCATGAGGTCCTCGATCAGCGGGACGCCGGTCTCCAGCACCTGGCGCAGGCGCACCTCCACGTCGTCGGGCGAGACGACGGGATAGGCGTCGCGGAAGTACCGCCCGAGGAGGTCCTCCGAGCGCACCCCGCGCATGGCAGGGGTGCCCATGTTGACGCGGACCACCCGCAGGTCCGGGTCGAGGACGTGCAGGCCGACCGGTGACTGGGTGAACAGGGCGCGCAGGATCGCCGCCTCCGCCTCACCCATGGGAGCGGGCGGGCTGCCGTGCACCACTGGAACCACCTCCGTCGGCGCCCGCCCGGTGGACACCGGACGGGCGCCGCCTACGGCCGTCCTCCAAGGTTTAGTGCGAACCACCGCGACCGGCGACCCGGGCGGCCCGGATGCCTGACACCGCCCGGACACGCCGCCCCGCCCGCCTCAGGACTCGGACAGCGGCTGCTCCGCCCAGATGGTCTTCCCGCCCGCGGTGTAGCGGCTGCCCCAGCGGCTGGAGAGCTGGGCGATGAGGAACAGTCCGCGGCCGCCCTCGTCGGACAGCCGGGCCCGGCGCAGCCGGGGCTGGGTCTGGCTCGGGTCGGACACCTCGCAGACCAGGGTGTCGTCGCGGATCAGGCGCAGCCCGACGGGATCGCCGCCGTAGCGGATCGCGTTGGTGACCAGCTCACTGGTGATGAGTTCGGTCGTGAACGCCAGGTGCTTGAGGTCCCACAGCTGCAGCTGGCTCTCCACCGCGGTCCTGGCCCGCGCCACGACGGCGGGATCGGCGGGGAACTCCCAGGTGGCGACGGAGCCGGGCGGCAGGGGGCGCATGCGGGCGACGAGCAGCGTGACGTCGTCGCCGGGCGGCTCTGCCAGGAGTTCGTCGAGGATCGCGCGGCCGGTCTGGGTGGGGGTGCGGGTCCCGCCGGGGTCCGTGGCGAGCACCGAGCACAGACGCCCGAGCCGCTCCTGCGCGGAGCCGTCGGGGTGGGAGAGGAGCGGCTCGTTGAAGAACGCCAGCACACTGCCCGGGGGGACCTCGAAGCCGACCGGCTCGAAGGGCAGGCTGTCCACGCCCAGCGCCGGACCGGGCTTGAGGCCGATCACCTCGGCGGGGGCGCCCGGCGCGGCGTACACCGGCGCGGGATGCCCGGCGCTCGCCATCTCGCAGCGGCCCTCGACGGGGTCGTAGACGCAGTACAGGCAGGTGGCGCCGACCGCGCTGCCGCCCGCCGTGCCGTCCTGGTCCTCGCCGTGCGGCGGGGCGACGTCGCCGAGCCTGACGACGAGGTCGTCCATGTGGGCCAGGAGTTCACCGGGCGGCAGGTCGAGGTCGGCCAGGGTCTGCACCGCCGTGCGGAGCCTGCCCATGGTGGCCGCCGCGTTCAGGCCGTGGCCGGTGACGTCGCCGCTGACCAGCGCCAGCCGGCTGGAGGACAGCGGGATCACGTCGAACCAGGCGCCGCCGACCGCTTCCGTCGTGCCCGCCGGTACGTAGCTGCCGGCGGTCAGCACCCCGGTGGTCTCGGTGATCGACGGCGGGAGCAGGCTGCGCTGGAGCGCCTCGACGGTGCGGTGCTCGCGCGTGTAGCGGCGGGCGTTGTCCAGGCCCAGGGAGGCCCGTGAGGCGAGCTCCTCCGCGAGGCCCGCGTCGCCCAGGCCGTACGGCGGCAGGGCGGCGGTCCGCCACATCACCAGGACGCCGAGCACCAGGCCGCGGGCGATCAGCGGCACGCTCAGGAAGGACGCCGCCGTGTCGGGCAGCAGCAGCCGGCTGCGTTCGAGGTCCCCGGCCAGGCCCTCGCGCCAGGAGGTCAGGTCCGACCTGAAGACGGCGGCGCCGCCGCGCAGGTGGTCGCTCTCCAGGCTGCGCAGGCGGAAACCGGCGCCCCGGGGGTGGATCTCGGGGGGCCACGAGCCGTCGAAGGAGGCCACCGCGACCCTGCGGAAGGGGGCACCGAGCCGGAACTCGCCGGGCTCCTGGCCGATCAGCACGGTGTGGGTGAGATCCACGGCGGCCAGGTCGGCGAAACGGTGGGAGACGAGCACGTCCACGAGTTCCTGGGCGACCCTGGCGACGTCCAGGCTGCGGCCGATGCCCTCCGCGGCGGCGTGCATCAACTCCATGCGCTGGCGGGCGGCGTGCTCCTGGGTGACGTCGGTGAAGATGACGGCGACCCCGACGGGGCGGTCGTTCGCGCCGTGCAGCCGGAAGGCGGAGAAGGACGCCACCCTTTTGACGTCCGGTGTCCCCTGGCGCCGGGCGCTGTGCACCCAGTCGACCAGCGGCTCCCCGGTCTCGGCCACGTGCCGCAGTTGCTCCCGGAGCGCCGCCGCGTCCTTGGGGAGCAGCACGTCCTCGACGGTCCAGTCCGTCGGCTCCACGCGGACGCCGGCTCCCGGCGGAAGGTCGACGCCGGAGACGAGGTTGAACCGGGTGGTCTCCAGCGCCATGTCGTGGATCGCGAGGCCGACGTGCCGCTGCCGGAAGAGGGCCCTGAGCAGTGCCTCGTCCTCCTTGCGGCGTTCGGCCACCGCGCGGGGTGTGACGGTCACGACCATCCCCCCGGCCGGCCCGCCGCCCGCGGCCATCGGCTGCACCCGCAGCCGCACCGGGACCGCGGTGCCGTCGCTGTGCCGCAGCTCGGCGTCGTCCTCCGCTTCGGCGGCGGCGCGGGCCGCGGGGAGGAGGCGTGCCCACACCTCCGGGGCCGTCAGGAGTTCGGCGACCGGGTGTCCGCACACCGCCCCGGGGGGCCGTCCGGTCAGCTCGTGCACCGATCCGGTGCACATGAGGACGTCGCCGTGCCCGTCGACGACGAACAGGGCGCCGCTGCCGTCATGCGGCGAGCCGAGGTTGTCCAGGTCGGTGTGTGTAGTCACCCGGTCGTCCGATGTCGTGGTTCCCCCTCCCATTCAAACCCCCGGGAGCCCGCACGCGCATCGCCACCGGGCCCGGTCGGGCGCCGTCGCCGCCGGCGGCTCAGCGCGCGGGGCGGCCGGTGACGTCGACCCGGCCGAACGCCGCGCCGGCGCCCCTCAGCGAGACTTCGCCGGGGGCGAGGCGGTCCACTCCCGGTACGCCGCCGTCCGGGGTGCCGGACAGGAGGGCGGCCAGCTCGGCGGTGGTGACGGGGGTCCCGGGCAGCACGCCGGGCGGGGCGGCGGACGCGGTGACCGTCCACGCGGCGGGCCCGGCGAACACCGACTCCTCCACGCCGCGCAGCCATCTCACCAGGGCACGGCGCGACGAGGACGCGGCCCGCTGGTGCACGACCACCCCGAGCAGCGGCCCGGCCCACCGCGCGAGCCGCTCCGGGGGCCCGGAGGCCGTCACCTCGGGGCCGAAGGGCCGGCCGACCATGACCAACGGCGTCCCGTGCTCGATCTTCCGCACCTCCGCGCGGAGGTCTCCGTACGGCAGGACGGCCCGGGCGGCGCGGCCGGTGAGCGCGGACAGCGCCGGCCGCTCCCCCCACGCCGCGTCCAGTTCGCCGAGCCACCGGGCCAGTTCGCCGGCCGTGGTGACCGGCCTGCGTTCGAGGACGGCCGGGTGCAGGAGAAGTCCGGACTCGTGTGCGAGGGTGTCCGGCCGCGTGCGGACGAGCACCCGGCCGTCCGCGGGGCGCGGCCCGGAGCCGGCCGGACGCCCGTCGCGCGCCTCCAGGACGATCAGGACGTCGCCTGCGCGGTGGTACAGGGTGACGGCGAGCGGCTCGGGCAGCGGGTCGGCCGGCGCCTCCCGGCACGGGACCGGTACGGGGAGCAGCGGCGACAGCTGGTGCAGCCACGCGGCGAGCGCGGCCGGATCGGCGACCGGGGCGGTGAGGCGTACGGTGCCCGCGCGCTCGCCCGACGGCACGACGCGCAGGGCGTCCGCGCCGGTGCGGCCCTCGACGCGGAGCTCGACCGCGGTCTCCCCCTGCCGGGCACCGCGGTGCGTGGTGGCGCGCAGCGCGTCGGCGCCCTCGGCGGTGAGGTACCGGGCGAGGGCGCCGGTGTCGCCGGCCCGGTGGATCACGCTCCCGTAGTCGGGGAAGACCGGACCGCTCCACACGTCGTACCCGGCGAGCGTCTCCCCGAGCAGCTTCCGCCGCACGCCGTCGAGCCAGTCGGCCAGTTCCTCGGAACCGGCCCGCCACAGCAGTGGATCGTCCACCGCGCCCCCTCCCCCGTGTTTTCCGGCACATTAAGTCCGGGGTGTGCCAGGGCCGTCAACTCCCGGCGGCGGATGACCCGTACTGGGGGGCGCGTGGTCGCACGCCAGGGTGCTCCCTGCGCACTTTTGTGTGCAGAGCGCTTACGGAGGCCTACTGTGCGCACATGCCAGCAACCCCGCTAGAACGCGCCGAGCATTTCGTGTGGCTGACCGCACGCGTGCTCGAGCAGCGCAGGTTCGCGTACCACTTCCGGAACGGCCCGGCGGACGCGGTGGAGACCGCGCTGACCGCCTACCGCAACGGCGACGACGGCTACGGCCACGCCCTCGAGCCCGACCTGCGCGGCACGGTCAGCCAGCCGCTGCACGTGGCCCACGCGCTGCGCGTGCTCGACGAGATCGGCAGGTGCACCGGTCAGCGCGCCGAGCGGATCTGCCGCTACGTGACGGCCGTGTCGACCCCGGAGGGCGCGCTGCCCGCGCTCCACCCCTCGCTGCGCGGCTTCCCGGTCGCCCCCTGGCTGCCCCTGGTGGACAACCCTCCGGGCGACCTGCTGGCCACGGGGCCGGTGGTGGGCACGCTGCACCGCAACGAGGTCTGGCACGCCTGGCTGTTCCGGGCCACGGACTTCTGCTGGGAGGCGATCGAGACCCTCGACAAGACCCACCCCGGCGAGGTCGTGGCCGCGATGGCGTTCCTGGACCACGCGCCCGACCGGGCGCGGGCCCGGGCGGCGGCGGCGCGGCTGGGACGGATCGTGCGCGAGCAGCGGCTCGTCGTACTGGACCCCGGGCGGCACCCGGAGGCCGCGCCGCCGTCCGGATCCCCGGACGGCGAGCACCGTTTCGCGTACGACTACGCGCGCACGCCGGACTCCCCGGCGCGGGAGTGGTTCACGGACGCGGAGATGGACCGCGCGCTGGACTTCCTGGCGGCCGGCCAGCAGGACGACGGCGGCTGGCCCGCGCGCCGGGCCGCGTGGGCCCCCGGGACGCTGCTGGAGTGGCGGCCGCTGGTCACCCTCGACGCGCTGCTCACCCTGCGGGCGTACGGACGCCTCGCCTGAGGACGGCTCACCCGGCGGCGTCGCGCAGCAGCAGCGCGGCCAGTGCCAGGGCCGTGCCGTGCGGCGCGGCGAGGTCGAGCCCGGTGAGTTCGCAGATCCGGGCCAGCCGGTTGTCGACGGTGTTGGGGTGCAGCCCCAACTGCCGCGCGGTGCTGCGGCGTTCCTGCCGGCTGCCGAGGTAGGTCCGCAGCGTCTCGACCAGGTCCTGGCGGCCCGCGATCGGGTCGAGCAGGGCCGCTATGCGATCGCTGCTCTCGTCGCGCCGTGACAGGTGGTACTCCAGCAGCACGTCGTCGAGCCGGTGCAGCCCCGGCGGCAGCCCTCCGGCGCGCGCCACCCTCAGCACCTCCGTCGCCGTGCGGGCCGCACCGGGGATGTCCTCGGGGCCGGCGGCCGTGACGGCGGCCAGCCGCACGTCCGCGGAGCAGGCGCGGCGCAGCGGTGCGAGCAGGGCGTCGTCGCCGCCCGGCAGCACCGGGTGGCCGGGGACGACGGCGTGGCCGCCGGTGTCGTCGAGCAGGGCCGGCACCTCGGTGCCGAAGGCGCGGTCCAGCGCGGCCTGGGCCCGGCGCGGCATGCGGTGCGCGGCCGCCGGGGGACGGCCGGAGGCGTCCTGGGGCGGGAAATGGAGGGCGAGCACGAGGGCGCCGCCCGCCAGGCCCAGCCGCCCGGCGGGGAACCGTTCCGGCGGCAGGGAGCCGTCCAGCAGCGCCCGCACCAGGGCGCGGCGCTCCTCACGGCGTTCGGCGGCGAGCGTGCTCTGCTCGTCCAGGTACGTCTCGGAGACGGCGCCGACGATGCCCTCCTGGATGCCGATGAGGACGTCGGCGAGTTCGGCGAGCGCGGCCTCCTCGCCCGGTCGCGCCACCTCCCGCAGCGCCCGCCACAGCACGGCGGTGCCGCGCAGGTGGCCGCGCAGCACCAGGTGCAGGGGCAGCCCCTCCTCGGCGCGCTGGGCGGCGCGTTCCCTGAAGCGGTCGAAGTCGCCCCGCTCCGGCCGCTCGGCGGGAGTGCCGTGGACGACCCGGCGCAGGAAGAGCCGCAGGCCGTGGCGCGCGGTGGCGGCGAGCTCCCCGTCCTTGACGTCCGCGGGCAGCTCGGCATAGCCGGGGAGGTCGGCGAAGGCGCGCGTCGTCATGGAGCGGGCGATCTCGTGCACCCTGTGCTCGCAGCGCGCCGCGAGGGCGCGGGCCGCGTCGGAGAGGACCGGCAGGGAGTCGACCGCCATCGTCCCACCCTCACTTGCGCATCCGTTGTGACGGGTCACATTAACCCGTCACCCGGTGACGGCCCGCAGTGCTCCGGTCACCACCACCGCGACGGCGACGACCACCAGGAAGGGGGCGCGCAGCAGCAGGGCGACGCCGGCCGCCGCCAGACCCGCGGCGCGCGCGTCGAGCACCAGGCCGCGCCCGTCCCCGAAGGTCTGCAGTGCGGTGAGGGCCGCCAGCAGGGCGATGGGCAGCAGCGCGGCCAGCCGCCGCACGACGGGGCGTTCCAGGAAGCCCGCGGGAACGGACAGGCCCAGCAGTTTCACGGCGTAGCAGCCGAAGGCGGTGACGCCCACGGCGATCCACGTGCTCAACGGTCGGCCTCCTTGCGGCGGGTCACGGCCAGGACGAGCGGTGCGGCCAGCGCCGCGACCAGGACGGGCACCCCTGCGGGGAGCAGCGGCAGGCACACCAGGGCGAGCGGTACGGCGACCGCCGCCGTGGCCCGCTCGCGGCGGCCCCGCAGCATGGGTGCGAGCAGCGCGAGGAAGACCGCCGGACCGGCCGCGTCCAGGCCCCAGTCGGCCGGGTCGCCGAGCGCGGCGGCGCCGAACGCGCCCAGGAACGTGGTCAGGTTCCACAGCGTGTAGAGGGTGGCGCCGGTGACCGTGAAGCCCAGCCGGGCGCTCGCCCGGTCGGGCTGCGCCAGGGCGACGGCGGACGTCTCGTCGATCACCCACTGCGCCGCGAAGGGGCGCACCGCGCGTGGGACGCGCAGCAGTTCGGACAGCCGCAGCCCGTAGAAGGCGTTGCGGACCCCGAGGAAGAACGCCCCGGCGGCGGCCGCCAGGGGACTGCCGCCCGCGCCCAGGGCGCCGACGAGCGCGAACTGCGAGGCGCCGGTGAACACCAGCAGGCTGAGCGCGCAGGTCTGCAGCAGGCTCAGCCCGGCCCCGGCCGAGGTCACTCCGAAGGCGAAGCCGGACAGGCCGACGGCGACGCCCACTCCCAGGGCGTCACGGACCACCGCGGAACGCGGCTTGACGGACGGCGGTGGGTGCTGCCGGTCCCGGCCGGCTTCCAAGGGTGCTGCGGTCACCTGCCCGACGCTAGGCCGCGCCCTTGGAGCCGTCTTGTACGTTCTTGCGCTCCCGCTGGTACGCGCCCGGAGGGACCCCCACGATCCGCGTGAAGTGGCGGTTCAGATGGGGCTGGTCGGTGAAGCCCACGGCGACCGCGGCCTCGGCCGGTGCCGTCCCGTCGTCCAGCAGCCGCCGCGCGCGCCGGACCCGGGCGTCGGTGAGCCAGGCGTGCGGGGGCATGCCGTACAGGTCGCGGAAGCCGCGCAGCAGCGCGAAGGGGCTCGTGCCCAGCCCCGCCGCGAGCTCCGCCAGCGGCGGCGGGTCGGTGAGGCGCGCCTCCAGGATCTGCCGGGCACGCTCGGCGTTGCGGGCGCCCGCGGTGAGAAGGGCGCGCTCGGGCAGCATGCCCCCGTGGGCGCGCAGCAGCCGGGCGACGGCGAGCCGCATCATGGTGTCGGCGGCGAGCGCGTTTCCCTGGTCGGCCGCCCGCAGCACCTGGGTGACCAGGTGCACGGCGTACGGATCCTCGGCGACGGCGACGGTGAAGCCCGCCGTCCCGCGGATCGCCGTCGTCTCCGCCGCGACGGAGGCCACGACGTCCGCCCCGGGGTACAGCACGCTGTACGTCCACCCCTCGGGCACGCCCGCGTGCCCGGTGTGCGCGGTGTCGGGGTTGATCAGCGCCACCGCCCCCGGCCCCGCCCGCTCGATCGTGCCGTGGTGGTGGAAGGCCTCGACTCCCTGGGTGATGCCGGCGATCACGAACGACTCGTGCGTGTGCCGGACGAACGTCTTGCGCACGTACCGCGCCCGCAGGAGATCGACGTCCGGCAAGCCCGGATGCCTCCAGAACCGCGCCCGCTCGTCCGACCCCATCCCCCCATTCTGCGCCGTGCCCGCCCTCCTCCCGCCCGCCCGGCCCGGGAAGGGCCGCGTACACGCACGGAGGGGGGTGGTTTGTCAGTGGGGCGAGGCAGGATGGATGGCATGTCGCGACGGAGCACCGGGGCCACCCCGGAGGAGCGGGATCCGGCGGGGGCCCTCGACGCGTTCGCCCCCGCCACGCGCGCGTGGTTCACGGGGGCCTTCAGCGCGCCCACCGCCGCGCAGGCGGGGGCCTGGCGGGCGATCGCCGGCGGGTCCGACGTGCTCGTGGTGGCCCCCACGGGCTCCGGGAAGACGCTGGCGGCGTTCCTGGCCGCCCTGGACCGGCTGGCGTCGACACCGCCGCCGGCCGAGGCCAAGCGCCGCTGCCGCGTGCTGTACGTGTCGCCCCTGAAGGCGCTCGCCGTCGACGTGGAGCGCAACCTGCGCAGTCCGCTGACCGGCCTGCGGCACGAGTCCGTGCGACTGGGGCTGCCGGAGCCCGAGGTACGGGTGGGCATCCGCTCGGGCGACACCCCGGCCGCCGAGCGGCGCGCGCTCGCCACCCGGCCGCCGGACATCCTGATCACGACCCCCGAGTCGCTGTTCCTGATGCTGACCTCCTCGACCCGGGAGTCGCTGCGCGGCGTCGAGACGGTGATCCTCGACGAGGTGCACGCCGTCGCCGGGACGAAGCGCGGCGCCCACCTGGCGCTGTCGCTGGAGCGGCTGGACGAGCTGCTGGAGCGCCCCGCGCGGCGCATCGGCCTGTCGGCGACGGTCCGCCCGGTGGACGAGGTGGCGCGCTTCCTGTCGCCGCAGCGCAAGGTGACGGTCGTCCAGCCCCCGTCGCAGAAGGAGTTCGACCTGTCGGTGGTCGTCCCGGTCGAGGACCTGGGCGAGCTCGGCGGCTCCCCCGCCACCGAGGGCGACGACCCGCGGCCCTCGATCTGGCCGCACGTCGAGGAGCGCATCGCCGACCTGGTGCAGGACCACCGCTCCACGATCGTCTTCGCCAACTCGCGCCGCCTGGCCGAGCGGCTGTGCAACCGGCTCAACGAGATCGCGTACGAACGGGCCATGGGCGAGCCCCTGCCCGTGGGCGCGCCCCCTGCGGAGATCATGGCGCAGTCCGGCGCGGCGCGCGGGGCGCCGCCGCTGCTGGCCAGGGCGCACCACGGCTCGGTCTCCAAGGAGCAGCGCGCCCTGGTGGAGGAGGACCTCAAAGCCGGGCGGCTGCCCGCCGTCGTCGCCACGTCCAGCCTGGAGCTGGGCATCGACATGGGCGCGGTGGACCTGGTCGTCCAGGTGGAGTCGCCGCCCTCGGTGGCGTCCGGCCTGCAGCGCGTGGGCCGGGCAGGACACCAGGTGGGGGCGGTCTCGACCGGGGTGGTCTTCCCCAAGTACCGCGGCGATCTCGTGCAGTCGGCGGTCGTCACCGAGCGGATGCGGGAGGGCGCGATCGAGGCGTTGCGCATCCCGGCCAACCCGCTGGACGTCCTGGCGCAGCAACTGGTCGCGATGACGGCGCTGGACACATGGGACGTCGACGAACTGCTGGCGGTGGTGCGCCGGGCCGCGCCCTTCGCCGCGCTGCCGCACTCGGCGTTCACCGCGGTGCTGGACATGCTGGCCGGGCGCTATCCGTCGGACGCCTTCGCGGAGCTGCGGCCGCGCGTGGTGTGGGACCGGGTGGCGAACACGGTGGCGGCCCGACCCGGTGCGCAGCGCCTGGCGGTGACCTCGGGCGGCACGATCCCCGACCGCGGGCTGTTCGGGGTGTTCCTGGCAGGCGCCGACCCGAAGAAGGGCGGCGGCCGGGTCGGCGAGCTCGACGAGGAGATGGTCTACGAGTCCCGGGTGGGCGACGTCTTCACCCTGGGCACGACCTCCTGGCGGATCGAGGACATCACCCGCGACCGGGTACTGGTCTCCCCCGCCCCGGGCGTGCCCGGGCGGCTGCCGTTCTGGAAGGGCGACCAGCTCGGCCGTCCGCTCGAGCTGGGCCGCGCCCTCGGCGCGTTCCTGCGCGAGGTCGCGGCCCTGGCCCCGGGCAAGGGCCGGGCCCGGCTGGCCGCGGCGGGGCTGGACCCGTGGGCGGTCGACAATGTGCTGGCCTACCTGGAAGAGCAGCGCAAGGCCTGCGGCCATGTGCCCGACGACCGCACCATCGTGGTGGAGCGCTTCCGGGACGAGCTGGGCGACTGGCGGGTGGTCGTCCACTCCCCCTTCGGCGCCCAGGTCCACGCCCCCTGGGCGCTCGCACTGGGTGCCCGGCTCGGTGAGCGGTACGGCTTCGACGCGCAGGTGATGCACGCCGACGACGGCATCGTGCTGCGTCTGCCGGACGCGGATCTGATGGGCCTGGACCTGCTGGACGTGGACCCTGCGCGGCAGGGCTCCGAATACGACGCCGACCAGTCCCCGGTCGGCGCGGCCGACGTCGCCTTCGACAAGGGCGAGGTCGAGCAGCTCGTCACCGACCAGGTCGGCGGTTCCGCGCTGTTCGCGTCCCGGTTCCGGGAGTGCGCGGCCCGTGCGCTGCTGCTGCCCCGCCGGGACCCCGGCAAGCGCACGCCGCTGTGGCAGCAGCGCCAGCGGGCCGCCCAGCTGCTCCAGGTTGCCTCGGAGTTCGGTTCGTTCCCCATCGTGCTGGAGGCGGTCCGCGAGTGCCTGCAGGACGTCTTCGACGTCCCCGGGCTGGTCGAGCTGATGGGCGACATCGAGTCCCGCAAGGTGCGGCTGGTCGAGGTGACGACGCCCGAACCGTCGCCGTTCGCCAAGTCGCTGCTCTTCGGCTACGTGGCGCAGTTCCTCTACGAGGGCGACTCGCCGCTGGCCGAGCGGCGCGCCGCGGCGCTCTCGCTGGACTCCCGGCTGCTGGCGGAGCTGCTGGGCCAGGCCGAGCTGCGCGAGCTGCTCGACGCCGACGTGATGGTGGTACTGGAGCAGGAGCTGCAGTGGCTCACCGAGGACCGGCGGATCAAGGGCCCCGAGGGGGTCGCCGACGTGCTGCGCCTGCTGGGCCCGCTGGACGACGCCGAGCTGGCCGCGCGCGGAGCGGAGCCGGGCTGGGCGGCCGGGCTGGAGGGCGCGCGCCGGGCGATCCGGGTCCGCGTCGCGGGCGTGGACCGCTGGGCCGCCGTGGAGGACGCCGGGCGGCTGCGGGACGCGCTGGGCACCGCCCTGCCGGTCGGTGTGCCCGAGGCGTTCACCGAGCCGGTCAAGGACCCGCTGGCGGATCTGCTGGCCCGCTACGCCCGTACGCACGGGCCGTTCACCTCCGCCGAGGCCGCCCAGCGCTTCGGCCTGGGCACCGCCGTCGCCGACGGCACCCTGCACCGGCTCGCCGCGTCCGGCCGGGTCGTGCAGGGCGAGTTCAGGCCGGGCGGCGCGGGCCACGAGTGGTGCGACGCCGGTGTGCTGCGGCGGCTGCGGCGGCGCTCGCTGGCGGCGCTGCGGCACGAGCTGGAACCCGTGCCGCCGGCCACGCTGGCGACCTTCCTGCCGCAGTGGCAGCACGTGGGCACGCACGGCCTGCGCGGCCTCGACGGCCTGGTGCGGGCCGTCGAGCAGTTGCAGGGCGCCGCCGTCCCCGCCTCGGCCCTGGAGAAGCTGGTCCTGCCCGCCCGTGTGGCGGACTACACCCCGGCGATGCTGGACGAGCTGACGTCGGCGGGCGAGATCGTGTGGGCGGGGGCCGGCGCGCTGCAGGGCAAGGACGGCTGGTTGTCGCTGTATCTCGCCGACACCGCCCCCCTGTTGCTGCCGCAGCCCCAGCCGCTGGAACTCTCCCCGGTGCACCACGCGGTCCTGGACGGGCTCTCGGGCGGCTACGGGCTGTTCTTCCGGCAGATCTCCGAACAGGTCCGCGCCGCCGGGCACGAGCTGTCCGATCCGGAACTGGCCGAGGTGGTCTGGGAGCTGGCCTGGTCGGGCCGGCTGACCAACGACACGCTCGCGCCGCTGCGCGCCCTGCTCGGCTCCGGCCGTACGGCGGGCTCCACCGCGCACCGGGCGCCGCGCGCGGTGCCCCGCGGCCGCTACGGCGCCTTCACGGCCCGTACCGGCCGGCCCGCGCCCCGGGTGACGGCGTCACGGGGCGGGCCGCCGACGACCGCGGGCCGCTGGTCCCTGGTGCCGGAGGTGGAACCCGACGCGACGCACCGGGCGCACGCCCTCACCCACGCGCTGCTGGACCGGCACGGCGTGGTCACCCGGGGGGCGGTGGCCGCCGAGGGTGTGGAGGGCGGCTTCTCCGCCGCGTACCGCGTCCTGTCGGCCTTCGAGGAGACCGGACAGGCGCGCCGTGGCTACGTCGTGGAGGGGCTGGGCGCGGCCCAGTTCGCCATGGACGGCGCGGTGGACCGCCTGCGGGCCATCAGCAACGCCCGGGACCGCGAGGACACTCGGCACGACAAGTCCCGCACCGTGGTGCTGGCCGCGGCCGACCCGGCCAACGCCTACGGCGCCGCCCTGCCCTGGCCCGAGCAGCCCGCCGGGGTGACCCACCGGCCGGGACGCAAGGCGGGGGCCCTGGTCGTCCTGGTCGACGGCGAGCTCACGCTGTACGTGGAGCGCGGCGGCAAGACCTTGCTGGCCTGGCCCGGCCCCTCCGCGGCGGAGGGCGACGGCCGGGGAGGCGGCGGCCCGGACGAGGAGCGGTTGCAGGCGGCCGCCGACGCGCTTGCCCTGGCCGTACGCGACGGAGCGCTCGGCCGGCTCACGGTGGAACGCACGAACGGCGAGTCCGCCCTCACCTCGGTGCTCGGCCGGGCCCTGGAGGCGGCCGGCTTCCATGCGACACCCCGCGGCCTGCGGCTGCGGGCCTGAACGGGAACAGGGGGATCCGTGCCCGAGGGCGACACGATCTGGCTGGCCGCGCACCGGCTGCACTGGGCGCTGGCGGGGCATGTCCTGCTCCGTGCGGACCTGCGGGTGCCGCGGCTGGCGACGACCGATCTGTCGGGACGCCGCGTGGAGGAGGTCGTGGCCCGCGGCAAGCACCTGCTGATCCGGGTCGAGGGCGGGCTGACCCTCCACTCGCATCTGCGCATGGACGGTTCCTGGCAGTTGTACGCACCCGGTGAGCGCTGGCGGGGCGGTCCCGACCACCAGGTCCGGGCGGTCCTGGCCAACGCCGAGCGGGTCGCGGTCGGCTACCGGCTGCCCGTGCTGGAGCTGCTGCGCACCGCCGAGGAGGACCGGGCCGTCGGCCACCTCGGTCCCGATCTGCTGGGCCCGGACTGGGATCCGGCCGAGGCGCTGCGCCGGCTGACCGCCGACCCGGCCCGGCCGGTCGGGGAGGCGCTGCTCGACCAGCGCAATCTGGCGGGCATCGGCAACGTCTACAAGTGCGAGGTGTGCTTCCTGCGCGGCGTCACGCCCTGGATGCCGGTCGGCGAGGTCCCCGAGCCCGAACGCGTCGTCGAGCTCGCCAGGAAGCTGCTGCAGGCCAACAAGACCCGGCACGGCCACATCACCACCGGCGACACCCGGCGCGGCCGGACGCACTGGGTGTACCGCCGGGACCGGCACGGCTGCCTGCGCTGCGGGACGGCGATCCGCGTCGCCGAGCTGGGCCCGCCCGGCCAGACCCGTGCGACGTACTGGTGCCCGCAATGCCAGCGCGGCCCCGCGCCGGCGTCCGCGTCGGCGCCGCGACACGCCAATTGACGAACCGTCAGATCCGGTCGTACCGTCGCCGCATGACCGTACCGGCGTACGACCTCACCGGGCGCACCGCTCTGGTCACCGGTGCCGCCAGCGGCATCGGCCGGGCCTCGGCGCTGCTGCTCGCCCAGGCCGGGGCCACCGTGACGTGCGCGGACGTGGACGAGCCGGGCGCCCGGCACACCGCCGAACTCGCCGTGAAGGCCGGCGGCGCGGCAAAGGCATGTGCCGTGGACGTCACCGACCGCGCGCAGGTGGCCGAGGCCGTCGCGGCGATCGTGGCCGCCCACGGACGGCTGGACGTCCTGGCGGCCATCGCGGGCGTCATGCACTCCGGTTCCGTCCTGGACACCGACGAGGCCGACCTGGACCGGGTGCTGTCGGTGAACTTCAAGGGGGTGCTGCACTGCGCCCGCGAGGCCGCCCGCCCGATGGCGGAGCGCGGCGCCGGCAGCATCGTCACCATGGCCTCCGGAGCCATCGACACCGGCGCCCGCGGGCTGCTCTGCTACAGCGTCTCAAAGGCCGCCGTCGTCCAGCTGACCCGGACCCTCGCCACGGAGCTGGGACCCCACGGCGTGCGGGCCAATGCCGTCGCGCCCGGCTTCGTCCGCACACCGATGACGAGCCACTACGGCACCGGCCCCGACGGCCTCTTCGACGAGCGGGCCCAGGCGCGGGCCGAGGAGGCGCTGGTGCGCGCCTCGCCCCTGGGCCGTGTGGGCGACCCGCAGGACGTGGCGCACACCGTGCTCTTCCTGGCCTCCGACGCCTCAGCCTTCACGACCGGCCAGATCCTGCGCCCCAACGGGGGCGTCGTCATGCCCTGGTAGTGACTGACTTCGCGGTCCCGGAAGTCTTCCGGACAGCCCTCCCGGCGCCGGGCCCCCAACCTCACGGACGGCCGCCGGAGCGGCGGACGATGATCCCCGTGACCACCTCGCCGTGTGCAGGGGGACGATGCTGAGCCCCCATCCACCGGCGACGACCAGGCCCTCGAAGGAGCCTGCCTGCGCGGGCTGGACGACGAGCCTCAGCAGGGCCCACCACCACACCACTCCCGCGACGAAAGCGATCGCCCAGCGGACCGGCCGCCGGGCCCACAGCTCGTGAAACAGGCGGAGAACGTGCATGGCCGCCTCCTTCGGAGCCCCGAGGTTGCGGCGGGTATCACCAGGGACCCAATCCCGGGCTTTCCCCGTACACAGGTGCGATCCCCGTCCGGCAAGATCTCTAGACCTCTGCCGCCCCACCCCGCGCAACGTTCACCCGGAAGGAGGACACGTACGGCTACTACCTGCGACATTCCCCCGCCCGAACGCAACCCAGGGCGACGGGCCCCGATGCTCCCGCCGACGACGCCCCACCGGCCTAGACGTTCTCGGCCTGGAACATCCAGTGGTGCTTCTCGAGCTCGGCGGCGAGCCCGATCAGGATGTCCTGGCTCACCGGATCGGGCTTCTCCGTCGCCTCGATCCCCTGGCGCACCCGCCTGATCACGGCGTCCAGCGCCACGATCATGACCGAGACCACCTTCTCGTCCTTGATCCAGCCGTCCGGCACCTCGTCGATCCTGCTGCTCTTGGAGACCGTCCCCGCGCGCCCGTCCGGCGTCACCCCGATCGCGGCCGCCCGCTCCGCGACGGTGTCGGCGTAGGTCCGAGCGGTGGTCACCACGTCGTCGAGCTGGAGGTGGACCGACCGGAACCGCGCCCCGACCACGTTCCAGTGCACCTGCTTGGCGACGAGCGACAGGTCGATGAGATCGCTGAGGGTGTGCTGCAGGGCCTCACCGACGGTCTTGCGGTCGGCCTCGGGCAGCGTGCTCTTCACGACGGTCATGCTGCTCCTCCTCGGGAATTGCCTGGCGTCGCAGGGCCACCTCCATGGCGGTCCCGCCTCATGAGCGCCTTCCCCGGATCCGCGGATCACACGCGGGCACGCCGTGGCCCCGGCCGGTTGCCCACCGGCCGGGGCCACGGTTCGGAACTGCTTGGTGTCGCTCAGGCCGCGACGACGTCCACGGCCTCGGTGGGCGCCTTCGGCGCCTTGATGGTGACCCGCTCGTCCGGACCGGACGGTACGGACGGAACCGCGCCCAGCAGCGGCCGCCTAGGCGCGGCTGCCGACCCGACAGCAGCCGACTCGGCGAGTTCGGCAAGCGCCAGATCGTCGCTGACCTCCCGCATCACCTCGGACATCGGGACGTCCAAGGCGTCACAGATCGCGGAGAGCAGTTCGGAGGAAGCCTCCTTCTGCCCTCGTTCGACCTCCGACAGATAGCCCAGGGAGACCCGGGCGGATGAGGAGACCTCACGCAGGGTGCGGCCCTGACGCTGGCGCTGCCGACGCAGCACGTCACCGAGCAGGCGACGGAGCAGAATCATCGGTGGCTCCCTCCTCGGACCGCGAATTCGCAACCTTCTTGCCCCACCGTACCGCCTCCGACACCGGCCGTGCGGGGAGCGATGACGTGTTCACTCAGGGCTGCAAACATCCCTTCCCCCCGCTGTCTTCCCTACCCTTCGCCGTCGGGGATTCGTCGGGTGTTCCCCCGCCCGTCAGAAGCGTCTGCTGCAAGAGGGTCAGAACGGCGTTCACGGTGGTGGTACGGATTTCGGCACGGTCGCCGTTCAACTGCAGTCTCTCGCACCACGAGCCGGTCGGCCCGGCGACCGCCACGTAGACCGTCCCGACCTGCTGTCCGTCCTGCGGGTCCGGGCCGGCGACTCCGGTGGTGGACAGCCCCCAGTCGGCGCGCAGCACGCGCCGCACGCCCTCCGCCATCCCCCGCGCGACGTCGGGGTCGACGGCCCCGCGTTCGGCCAGCAGCGCGCCGTCCACGCCCAGCACGTCCCGCTTCAGTTCGGTGGCGTACGCGGTGACCGAACCACGGAAGGACCTGGAGGCACCGGGCACCGAGGTCAGCTCGGCGGCGACCAGGCCACCGGTCAGCGACTCGGCGACGGCGAGCCACTGCTGCCGCCCCTCCAGCAGCCCCAGCACCTCGGCGGCGACGTTCACGCGCCCTGTCCCTGCTCCTCCGGGAACTCCAGCGGGACGTCCTCCGCGAGCGCCCCCTCCTCCTCGTCCGCCCCCTCGCGCGCCCGGCGCACGGCGGCCGCGCGCTGCGCGGCCAGTCCGGCCCGGCGCATGACGACGGCCTGGCGCACGTAGTCCAGGCCCGTCACCACGGTCAGCACCACCGCGGCACCCATCAGCACCGCCCGCAGCGTCGCCAGCGGCCCGGTGAGGATCAGGATGTACATGCCGACGGCGACGCCCTGGGTGAGCGTCTTCAGCTTGCCGCCCCGGCTGGCCGGGATCACTCCCCAGCGGATCACCCAGAACCGCATCAGCGTGATGCCCAGCTCGCGGAAGAGGATCACCGCGGTGACCCACCAGGGCAGGTCCCCGAGGGCCGAGAGCCCGATCAGCGCCGCGCCCATGATCGCCTTGTCGGCGATCGGGTCGGCGATCTTGCCGAAGTCGGTGACCAGCCCGTAGCGCCGGGCCAGCTCGCCGTCGAAGAGATCGGTGATCATCGCGATGGCGAACGCCGCCCACGCGAAGGAGCGCCACGCCGGGTCGTGCCCGTCGTCGTGCACGAGCAGCATGACGAAGCCCGGCACCAGGAGCAGCCGCACCATCGTGAGGACGTTGGCGATGTTCCACAACGAAGGCCGCCGGACCGCGGCCGCCGGGGCGGCGGGTGCGGACCGGTGGTTGCCGGCGGCGGACGCCGGGACTCCCGTCATCTGCGCGCCTCCTGCGTCGTGCCAAGCGGCTCCGCGACGAGGTCGACGCCTTCGGTGTCCACCACCTTCGCCGCGACGAACGATCCGGGCACCAGGCCCGCGTGGGAGGTCAGGACGACCTGGCCGTCGGTCTCCGGCGCCTGGTGGGCACCGCGGCCGACCGCCCCCTCCTCCTCGTCGACGGAGTCGACCAGCACCTGCACCGTCGAGCCCAGCCGCTCCTCGGCACGCTGCGCGGTCAGCTCCTCGGCCAGCCGCGAGACCCGGGCCAGCCGCTCGGCGACGACGTCCTCGTCGAGCTTGCCGTCGTAGCCGGCCGCCTCGGTGCCCTCCTCGTCGGAGTAGCCGAAGACGCCGATGGCGTCGAGCCGGGCGGCGCCCAGGAAGCGCTCCAGCTCCTCCAGGTCCGCCTCCGACTCGCCCGGGAAGCCGACGATGAAGTTGGAGCGGACCCCGGCCTCCGGCGCCTTGGAGCGGATGGTGTCCAGCAGCTCCAGGAAGCGCTCGGTGTCGCCGAAGCGGCGCATCGCGCGCAGCACCCCGGGTGCGGAGTGCTGGAAGGACAGGTCGAAGTACGGCGCGACCTTCGGCGTCGAGGTCAGCACGTCGATCAGGCCCGGGCGCATCTCGGCGGGCTGCAGGTAGCTGACCCGGATCCGCTCGATGCCGTCGACGTCGGCCAGTTCCGGCAGCAGCGTCTCCAGCAGACGGATGTCACCGAGGTCCTTGCCGTACGAGGTGTTGTTCTCGCTGACCAGCATGACCTCCTTGACGCCCTGCTCGGCCAGCCAGCGCGTCTCGCCGAGCACGTCCGAGGGGCGGCGGGAGATGAAGGAGCCCCGGAAGGACGGGATGGCGCAGAAGGAGCAGCGGCGGTCGCAGCCGGAGGCGAGCTTCACCGAGGCGACGGGGCTGCTGTCCAGGCGGCGGCGCAGCGGTGCGCGCGGCCCGGAGGCGGGCGCGACACCCTCGGGCAGGTCCGCGGGGGCGGGGACCGGCTCCGTGGCGCTCTGCGCGTGGCCGGGCAGCGCGACCTCGCTCACGGCCTGCCGGGCGGCCGGGCTGACCGGGAGCAGCTTGCGGCGGTCGCGCGGGGTGTGGGAGGCGTGGACGCCGCCGGAGAGGATCGTCTGCAGGCGGTCGGAGATGTTCGCGTAGTCGTCGAAGCCGAGCACCCCGTCCGCCTCGGGCAGGGCCTCGGCCAGCTCCTTCCCGTAGCGCTCGGCCATGCAGCCGACCGCGACGACGGCCTGGGTGCGGCCGTGGCCCTTGAGGTCGTTGGCCTCCAGCAGGGCGTCGACGGAGTCCTTCTTGGCGGCCTCGACGAAGCCACAGGTGTTCACGACGGCCACGTCGGCGGCGGCGGCGTCCTCGACGAGCTGCCACCCGTCCGCCGCCAGCCGGCCGGCGAGCTCCTCGGAATCCACCTCGTTACGGGCGCAGCCGAGCGTGACAAGAGCGACGGTACGGGGTTCGGACATAGGCTCAGCCTACTTTGTCCCCGACGGGGCTCCGACGCGCAGCGGCGCCCGGCGCCGGGACAGGTGTCCCGCGCCGGGCGCCGCGGTGTCCGTGCGCGCCCGTGGAACCGGGCGTCACCCTGCTTCCGGGTCGCCGGGGGTGAAGGTGAGGCGCTGGACCTGACCGGGGTCACCCGCGGGTCCGAGGTCCTTGCCGTTGACGAAGAGGTCGACCGCGCCCGCGTTGCCGATGATGAGGTTGATCTTGCTCTTGTCGGTGAAGGTCTTGGAGTCGCCCGGCTCCAGACTGCCCTGGTAGAGCTGCCTTCCGTTGCTGTCCACCGCCTGGATCCAGCTCTTGTCGTTCCGGGCGGTGAGCTTGACGGTGACCTTGTCGGCCGGCGCCGCGGCGATCGCGCTGTCGGACTCCTCGGGCCTCGGCGCGGAGCTCGTGGGGTTGCCGGACGGCTTCGCCGCCGGGCTCGCCGCACTCGGCTTGCCCGCCACCGGCTCCTTGCCGCCGTCCTCGCCACCGCTGAACAGGGTGAACCCGACGAAACCGATGACGGCGACGATCGCCGCGACCATCGCGGCGGTCCAGTTGGGGCGGCGCGGCTCGGACCTCATCCGCTCCGCCTCGTACAGCGGCGCCACCGGGGTCGGGGCGGGCGCACTGCCGTGCTCCGCCGAGAACTGCTCGATCAGGGCCTCGGGATCGAGACCCACGGCGCGCGCGAGCGCCCGGATGTGGCCGCGGGCGTACACGTCGCCGCCGCAGCGGGAGAAATCGTCCTGCTCGATCGCGTGCACGATGGGCGGGCGCACACGCGTTGTGGTACTGACCTCGTCGACGGTCAGACCCGCGGCGATGCGGGCCTGGGCGAGGGCGCGACCGACCGAGAGCCGGTCGTCGGGGGGCGGGTTGCCGATGGACACGGGGGCGCCTTTCGAGCGTGCAGCCACCTGCTGGAGACTCAGTCTAGGGGGGTGTGCAAAAGGACGGGCAAGCGGGCGGGCGTTGTTTGTCCGCCATCAGGATTGCCGTCTTTCCCGGCGCCGATGACAGTCGGCCATACGCCTTCCCCCTGCACTAACTTGACGTACGGGCGGGAGCAACGGTTGCGTCCAACCCACTTACGAGTGAGCCACGGAATGGCTACGAACCGGCCTCGCCCCGGAGCAGGGCGAGCACTCCGTCCATCTCGTCCGGCTTGACCAGTACGTCACGGGCCTTCGACCCCTCGCTGGGGCCGACGATCCCGCGCGATTCCATCAGGTCCATGAGCCTGCCCGCTTTCGCGAAGCCGACACGCAGTTTCCGCTGGAGCATCGAAGTCGAGCCGAACTGCGTGGAGACGACCAGTTCCGCGGCCTGGCACAACAGGTCCAGGTCGTCGCCGATCTCCTCGTCGATCTCCTTCTTCGGGCCCGAGCCGACGACCACGTCGTCACGGTAGGCGGGGGTCAACTGCGCCTTGCAGTGGGCGACGACGGCCTGGATCTCGTCCTCGGTGACGAAGGCGCCCTGCATGCGGACCGGTTTGTTCGCGCCCATCGGCAGGAACAGCCCGTCACCCTTTCCGATCAGCTTCTCGGCGCCGGCCTGGTCGAGGATGACCCGGCTGTCGGCGAGCGAGGAGGTCGCGAAGGCCAGCCTGGACGGCACGTTGGCCTTGATGAGACCCGTGACGACGTCGACGCTGGGCCGCTGGGTGGCCAGCACGAGGTGGATGCCGGCGGCCCGGGCGAGCTGGGTGATGCGGACGATCGCGTCCTCGACGTCCCGCGGCGCGACCATCATCAGGTCGGCCAGCTCGTCCACGATCACCAGCAGGTAGGGGTAGGGCGCGAGCTCCCGCTCGCTGCCCTCCGGCGGCTTCACCTTGCCCGAGCGCACCGCCGCGTTGAAGTCGTCGATGTGCCGGAAGCCGTAGGCGGCGAGGTCGTCGTAGCGCAGGTCCATCTCGCGCACGACCCACTGCAGCGCCTCGGCGGCCCGCTTGGGGTTGGTGATGATCGGGGTGATGAGGTGCGGGACGCCCTCGTACGCGGTCAGCTCGACGCGCTTGGGGTCGACCAGCACCATCCGCACCTCGTCGGGCGTGGCGCGCGCCAGGATCGAGGTGATCAGGCAGTTGATGCAGGAGGACTTGCCGGATCCGGTGGCGCCCGCGACGAGGATGTGCGGCATGCGCGCGAGGTTGGCCATGACGTAGCCGCCCTCGACGTCCTTGCCGAGGCCGACCGTCATCGGGTGCTCCTCGCCGGCGGCCTCCGCCGACCGCAGCACGTCGCCGAGGTTGACCATCTCCCGGTCGCTGTTGGGGATCTCGATGCCCACCGCCGACTTGCCGGGGATCGGGCTGATGATCCGTACGTCCGGACTGGCCACGGCGTACGCGATGTTCTTGGCGAGGGCCGTGATCCGCTCGACCTTGACGGCCTGGCCGAGTTCGACCTCGTAACGGGTCACCGTCGGACCGCGCGTGAAGCCGGTGACCCGTGCGTCCACCTTGAACTGCGAGAAGACGCTCGTCAGCGACTCGACCACGGCGTCGTTGGCGGCGCTGCGGGTGCGTCCGGGACCTCCGCGCTCCAACAGGTCCAGGGACGGCAGGCCGTAGGTGACGTCGCCGGACAACTGGAGCTGCTCGGCGCGCGGCGGCAGCGGCGGGCCCTGCTCGGGCGCCGCGCGCTTGGTGAGGTCGGGCACGGACCGGTCGGCGGTGTCCTCGGCGGCGGCCTCCCCGGTGTCCCGGGCCTGCGGCAGGGAGTGGCTGACGAGGTCCGCGACGACGGAGGAGCCGGGCACGCCGTAGGCGAGGGCGCCGTCGAGGTCGGCGGCCACGCCGTAGGCGAGGTCGACCGCGTCCAGTCCGTCGCCGGGCCTGAGATCGGGCAGTTCCGACCGCTCCTGGCGGCGCCTGGACCGGCGGCGCGACTTCTCCCCGCCGTCCTGCGGGGCGGTGTCCTCCTCCAGCAGGTCGCTGAACGGCACGGCGTCGTCCTCGGTCGCAGCGCCGCCCTGGTCCTCCACCAGGCCCAGCCGGATGCCGAGTTCGCGCAGCCGCCGGGGGATGGCGTTGACCGGGGTCGCGGTGGTGACCAGCAGCCCGAAGAAGGTGAGCAGCGCCAGCAGCGCCACCGCCAGCGGTGCGCCGACGGTGTAGTCGAGCGGCGCGGACGCCGCCCAGCCGATCAGGCCGCCCGCGTCGCGGATCGCGTCGGCGCCCTGCCCGCGGCCGGGGGAACCGCAGCCGATGTGCACCAGGCCCAGTACACCGACGGTGAGGGTGGTCAGGCCGATGACGATGCGCCCGTTGGCGTCGGACTTCTGCGGGTGGCGCATCAGCCGCCAGACGACGGCACCGACGAGGAACGGCACGAGCAGGTCCAGCCGCCCGAACAGCCCGGTGATCAGTATCTCGACCAGATCGCCCACCGGACCGCGCAGGTCCGACCAGGTGCCGGTGGCGACGACCAGCGCGAGGCCGAGCAGCAGCAGCGCCAGGCCGTCCTTGCGGTGCGCCGGGTCGAGCCCGCGCGCGCCGCGCCCGACGCCGCGGAAGAGGGCGCCCACGGTGTGCGCCAGGCCGAGCCACACCGCTCGCGCGAGCCGGTAGACGCCGCCGGTCGGGGACGGCGCGGGCTTCGGCGCGGGTTTGGCCGCCGCCGCCTTGGCAGGCGGCTTCTTGGCCGCCGCCGCCTTCTTCGCGGGGGCCTTCTTCGCCGCGGGCTTGGCCGCAGGTTTGGCGGCAGCCTTCTTGGCGGTGCCGGACGTACGTGAGGCCATGATGGTGAGGTTACCGTTCCGCCCCGCGCACGACACGCGTGGCCACGCATACCGCCATTCGTGTCGTGCCCCTGTTGCGCCATGGATGACACTGCATCAAGTGGCGCACACGCTTCACTCTTGCGGGGGAATCTTCTTGTCGCCGCCGCCCGTGCCCGGCTCCAGCGCGTCCAGCGCGCGGCGCAGTCCGGTCAGCTTCCGCTCCAGGTGGGCGGCCGTGGCCACCGCCGCCGCGTCCGCGGACTCGTCGAGCTGCTTGGACAGCGCCTCCGCCTGCTCCTCCACCGCGGCGAGCCGTGCGGAGAGCTCGGCGAGCAGGCCCACGGGCTCCTTGGCGCCGTTGCCGCCCTGCCGCGCGCCCTGTTCCAGCTGCAGCCGCAGCAGGGCGGCCTGCTCGCGCAGCTGGCAGTTCTTCATGTAGAGCTCGACGAAGACCGAGACCTTGGCGCGCAGCACCCACGGGTCGAAGGGCTTGGAGATGTAGTCCACCGCGCCGGCCGCGTAGCCGCGGAAGGTGTGGTGCGGCCCGTGGTTGATGGCGGTCAGGAAGATGATCGGGATGTCGCGGGTGCGCTCGCGCCGCTTGATGTGCGCCGCGGTCTCGAACCCGTCCATGCCCGGCATCTGGACGTCGAGCAGGATCACCGCGAAGTCGTCGGTCAGCAGCGCCTTGAGCGCTTCCTCCCCGGACGATGCCCGCACCAGGGTCTGATCGAGCGCGGAGAGGATGGCCTCCAGCGCCAGCAGATTCTCCGGCCGGTCATCGACCAGGAGGATCTTGGCCTTCTGCACCATGGCCCGCCCTCCTCGCCCCGGCACTGCACCGGTCGCCGCCCCCATGGACGACTCCTGAGTGCCGCCCGTCCTTGTGCCGGTCATGGTAGCCGCACCCCGCTGTCCGCCACACCCTGTCACCGCCATGTCACTGTGCACGTAGCAGAAACGCAAGCGGAGACCAGAAGGTTCCCAGAATCCCGCACTCTCACACCTCTTCACACACGCCGAGTCATGGGCGTTCACCGTCCGTTGCCCGGCCGCTCACCCAACGTGGCGTCACCTGGACTGCATCCACTGCTCCATCACCGCGAGGAGATGGTCGGTGTCCACCGGCTTGGCGACGTAGTCGGACGCCCCGGACTCGATGCTCTTCTCCCGGTCGCCCTTCATCGCCTTCGCCGTCAGCGCGATGATCGGCAGCCCCGCGAACTGGGGCATCCTGCGGATCGCGGCCGTGGTCGCATAGCCGTCCATCTCGGGCATCATGATGTCCATCAGGACGACCGCGACGTCGTCGTGCTGCTCCAGGACCTCGATCCCCTCCCGGCCGTTCTCGGCGTAGAGCACGGTCAGCCCGTGCTGCTCCAGCACGCTGGTGAGGGCGAAGACATTGCGGATGTCGTCGTCCACGATGAGCACCTTCTCACCGCTGAACCCGCCCGCGAAGCCGGTGTAGGCGTCGCTGTGCGCCCCCTCCACCCACGACTCGGGCAGCGCGGGGCGCTCCACCGGCCCGGCGGCCGCGGCGGGCCGCGGTGCCGCGGAACGCCGGCGCAGCCGGGCCAGGCTGCTGCCCGCGCCCCGGCCGCGCACGGCCACGTGACCGTGGGCCGGGACGTGGAACGGCTCGGCCGGCGCCCCCTCGAGTTCCCCGGCCTCGCCGCCGGGGAGCTGCGGGTAGCCCTGGGGCGGCAGTTCGGTGGTGTTGAGCGGCAGGTAGAGGGTGAAGGTCGAGCCGCGGCCGGGCTGGCTGTCGGCGTGGATCTCGCCGCCGAGCAGCCGGGCGATCTCCCGGCTGATGGACAGACCCAGGCCCGTGCCGCCGTACTTGCGGCTGGTGGTGCCGTCCGCCTGCTTGAACGCCTCGAAGATGACCCGCATCTTGCTCGCCGCGATGCCGATGCCCGTGTCGGTCACCGAGAAGGCGATCAGCGGCTCGTCCGCGCCCCGCAGCGAGCCGGACTCCAGCAACTGCTCCCGGATGGCCTGCGGCACGTCGGGACCGGCCGGGCGGATGACCAGCTCGACCGAACCGCTGTCGGTGAACTTCACCGCGTTCGACAGCAGGTTGCGCAGCACCTGCAGCAGCCGCTGCTCGTCGGTGTGGAGCGTGGCGGGCAGCTCCGGGGAGACCCGTACGGAGAAGTCCAGGCCCTTCTCCGCGGTGAGCGGGCGGAAGGTCGCCTCCACGTAGTCGACCAGCTGGACCAGGGCGATGCGGGTCGGGCTGACGTCCATCTTGCCCGCCTCGACCTTGGACAGGTCCAGGATGTCGTTGATGAGCTGCAGCAGGTCGGATCCGGCGCCGTGGATCGTCTCGGCGAACTCGACCTGCTTCGGCGACAGGTTGCCCTCGACGTTGTCCGCGAGCAGCTTGGCCAGGATGAGCAGCGAGTTCAGCGGGGTGCGCAGCTCGTGCGACATATTGGCCAGGAACTCGGACTTGTAGCGCATCGAGACGGCCAGCTGCTCGGCGCGCTCCTCCAGGACCTGCCGGGCCTCCTCGATCTCGGTGTTCTTCACCTCGATGTCCCGGTTCTGGCGGGCCAGCAGCTCCGCCTTCTCCTCCAGCTCCGTGTTGGACATCTCCAGCTGCTTCTGCCGGTTCTCCAGCTCCGCCGAGCGCTCCCGCAGCTGTTCGGTCAGCTCCTGCGACTGCTCCAGCAGGTACTCGGTCTTGGTGTTCACGCTGATGGTGTTCACGCTGACCGCGATCATGTCGGTGATCTGGCCGAGGAAGTCCTTCTGGATCTGCGTGAGCGGCTGGAAGGAGGCCAGCTCCATCACACCCAGCACCCGGTCCTCGAACACCACCGGCAGCACGATGACGTGGGCCGGCGGCGCCTCGCCGAGCCCGGAGGAGATCCTCAGGTAGCCCGGCGGGACGTCCTCCACCAGGATCGAGCGCTTCTCGACCGCGGCCGTGCCGATCAGTCCCTCGCCGGGCAGGAACACCGTCGGCATCGTCCGCTTGGAGAAGCCGTACGAGCCGGACAGCCGCAGCTCGTAGCCCTCCTCGATCTCCTCCCCGCCGGCCGGCTCCTCCGCGATGAAGAAGGCGCCGTGCTGGGCGGAGACCACCGGGGTCAGCTCGCTCATGATGAGCGCCGCCACGTCGTTGAGGTCGCGGCGGCCCTGCATCAGACCGGAGATGCGGGCGAGGTTGCCCTTGAGCCAGTCCTGCTCCTTGTTGGCGAGCGTGGTCTCGCGGAGCCGGACGATCATGGTGTTGATGTAGTCCTGGAGCTCCAGGATCTCGCCCGCCGCGTCCACGTCCGTGCGGATGTTGAGGTCGCCGCGGGTCACCGCGGTGGCCACCTGGGCGATGTTGCGCACCTGACGGGTCAGGTTGTTCGCCATCAGGTTCACCGACTCGGTGAGGTCCTTCCAGATCCCGGACACGCCCGGCACGCGCGCCTGGCCGCCCAGGCGGCCCTCGGTGCCCACCTCCCGGGCCACCCGGGTCACCTGGTCACCGAAGGCCGACAGCTGGTCGACCATCGTGTTGATGGTCGTCTTCAGCTCCAGGATCTCGCCGTGCGCGTCGACGTCGATCTTCTTGGACAGGTCGCCGCGGGCGACCGCGGTGGTGACCATGGCGATGTTGCGGACCTGGCCGGTCAGGTTGGAGGCCATGTTGTTCACCGACTCGGTGAGGTCCTTCCACGAGCCGGACACACCCGGCACGCGCGCCTGGCCGCCGAGGATGCCGTCGGTGCCCACCTCGCGGGCCACCCGGGTCACCTCGTCACCGAAGGCGGAGAGCGTGTCCACCATCGTGTTGATGGTCTCGGCGAGCTGGGCGACCTCGCCGCGCGCCTCGACGGTGATCTTCTTGGTGAGGTCGCCGTTGGCGACGGCGGTGGCGACGGAGGAGATCGAACGCACCTGGCTGGTCAGGTTGTTGGCCATCAGGTTGACGTTGTCGGTGAGGTCCTTCCAGATGCCGGAGACGTCCCGCACCCGGGCCTGACCGCCCAGCTGGCCCTCGGTGCCGACCTCACGGGCCACCCGGGTCACCTCGTCGGCGAACGCGGACAGCTGGTCCACCATCGTGTTCACGGTGGTGACCAGGGCGAGGATCTCGCCCTTGGCGTCGACGGTGATCTTCTTCGACAGGTCGCCCTGGGCGACCGCGGTGGTGACCTCGGCGATGTTGCGGACCTGCATCGTCAGGTTGTTCGCCATGAAGTTGACGGACTGCGTCAGGTCCTTCCAGGTGCCCGACACGCCCTTCACCTCGGCCTGGCCGCCCAGGATGCCCTCGGTGCCCACCTCGCGGGCCACCCGGGTCACCTGCTCGGCGAAGGACGAGAGCTGGTCGACCATCGTGTTGAGGACGTTCTTGAGCTCCAGGATCTCGCCGCGCGCGTCGACGTCGATCTTCTGGGACAGGTCACCGCGGGCCACCGCGGTCGCCACCTGGGCGATGTTGCGGACCTGTGCGGTCAGGTTGCCCGCCATGCCGTTCACGGAGTCGGTGAGGTCACGCCACACACCGGCGACGCCGGGCACCTGCGCCTGGCCGCCGAGCCGGCCCTCGGTGCCCACCTCGCGGGCCACCCGGGTCACCTGCTCGGCGAACGAGGAGAGCTGGTCGACCATCGTGTTGATGGTGTTCTTCAGTTCCA
>NZ_JBHWGA010000045.1:0-5687 GCF_042733315.1 Streptomyces sp. NPDC059718 | reverse complement strand
CGGCGAACGAGGAGAGCTGGTCCACCATGCGGTTCACGGTGTTCTTCAGCTCCAGCATCTCGCCGGAGACGTCGACCGTGACCTTCTGCGACAGGTCCCCGTTGGCGACCGCCGTCGTCACCTGCGCGATGTCCCGCACCTGGCCGGTCAGGTTGCGGAACGCGGTGTTCACCGAGTCGGTGAGGTCCTTCCAGATGCCCGCCGCGCCCGGCACCTGCGCCTGGCCGCCGAGACGGCCCTCCGCGCCGACCTCGCCCGCGACACGGGTCACCTCGTCGGCGAAGGTGCGCAGCGTCTCGGTCATCGCGTTGACGGTCTCGGCGAGCTGCGCGACCTCACCGCGCGCGCCGATGGTGATCTTCTGCGACAGGTCGCCGTTGGCGACCGCGGTCGTCACCTGGGCGATGTCGCGCACCTGGGCCGTCAGGTTGCCGGCCATCAGGTTGACGGAGTCCGTGAGGTCCTTCCACACGCCGTCCACACCGGCCACCTTGGCCTGGCCGCCCAGCTGGCCCTCGGTGCCCACCTCGCGTGCGACGCGGGTCACCTCGGCGGCGAAGGAGGAGAGCTGGTCGACCATCGTGTTGACGGTGTTCTTCAGCTCCAGCATCTCGCCGGCCACGTGCACGGTGACCTTGCGCGACAGGTCGCCCTTGGCGACCGCCGTCGTGACGAGGGCGATGTCACGCACCTGGGCCGTCAGACGGGACGCCATGGTGTTGACCGAGTCCGTGAGGTCCTTCCACGAACCGGACATACCGCGCACCCGCGCCTGGCCGCCGAGCTTGCCCTCGGTACCGACCTCGCTCGCCACCCGGGTCACCTCGTCGGTGAACGTGGACAGCTGGTCGACCAGCCCGTTGACGGTGCGGCCCACCTTGAGGAACTCGCCGCGCAGCGGATGCCCCGAGCCGTCGGCGCCCTGCGAGCGCAGGTCCATCCGCTGCTCCAGGTCGCCCTCGGCGACCGCCGACAGCACCCGGCCGACCTCGGACATGGGGCGCACGAGGTCGTCCACGAGCGCGTTGGAGGCGTCGATGGCCGCCGCCCAGGCGCCCTCGCACGCCCCCGTCTCCAGGCGCTCGGCGAGCTTGCCCTCGCGGCCCACGACCCGCCGCACCCGCGCCAGCTCCCCGGTGAGGTGCTGGTTGCGGTCGGCGACCTCATTGAACACCGCGGAGATCTCCGCCATGACCCCGTCGCCGGTGACCGTCAGCCGCTTGCGGAAGTTGCCGTCCCGCATGGACTCCAGCGCGGACAGCAGCCGGTGCAGGGCCGCCGAGTCGACCTCGACGGTCCCCGCACCGGCCCCGCTCTTACGCGACCGCGCGTTCTTCACCCGTGCGGAACCGCCCCGCTTCGCCGCGGATGCCGCGCCGCCTCGCGCCGATGCGCCAGACTCCACCGTGTCCCTCCCGGAGGGTCGACCGACCTGCAGTGCCTCGTTCAGACATGACCAGTGTTTCACCATGCCCGGGCCCGGCCATAACAGTTCGGCAGCATCGCATATGACCGGCGTCATGATCGGGGCAGGAACACCCCCAACCGGCACACACGCGGTCGCCGGGGGTAAGTAACCTGGCATGCGGTTGCCCACCTTGGGCCGGGCGTACACCTCGAAGTGGGGGCCGGTGGTGACAGTACAGCGGACGACGAATGGTGACGTCCCGGGACAAACAAGGAGATCTGTGATCACGGCGCGGGCAGCGGCCACCTTCGAACCCGTGGGACGCTCGGTCGCCACCGCACGCGCGTTCGTCCGCGACACGCTCCAGGGCTGGGGCTTCTCCGAGGTGGTCGACGACGCCGTCGTGCTCACCAGCGAACTCGTCACCAACGCCGTCGTGCACGCCGGCACCGCCGCGGACGTCCAGTGCCTGCGCTACGAGTCCGCCGTGCGCATCGAGGTCGCCGACCGCTACCCGGAACGTGAGCTCCCTCTCCACGACGCCAAGAAGCAGATCCACCCCGACCACGAGGGCGGCCGCGGGCTGCTCCTGTGCTCGGCGCTGGCCAGCCGCTGGGGCGTGGAGTACACCGCCGCCAACAAGCACGTCTGGTTCCGCCTGGAACTCCCCCAGCGCCCCGCGGGCACCCGCTCCGCGGGTCCCGCCCTGCCCGTCCAGGCGCTGCCGCTCGCCGACGAGCGGGTCCGCGTCGCGGTCGTGCAGGTCGACCGCGCAGGCATCATCACCCGCTGGAACCAGGACGCCGCCGAGCTCTTCGGCCACCTCGGCGACCAGGTCACCGGCAAACCGCTCGGCGACTTCGCCGCCTGGCCGCAGACCCCCGGCACCGGCCACGGCATCGCCGAGGCCCTGCGGCTGTCCCGCTGGGAGGGCAGTTACGGCATCCGCGGCGCGGACGGCCGGATCCTGCCCGTCTACGGAGCGCACCTGCGGGTCCGCGACTCCTCCGGCGAGCCGTCCACCGTGTGCCTGCTGGTGCGCGAGGACGAACGCGCCGTCCTGCAGAACCCCGGCCGCGGGATGATCTCCGTCGAGGGCGGCGTCGAACGCGGCAAGGCCGTGGACCCCTTCGAGTCCTTCATCGGCTCCCCAGCCCCCGACGACCTCGACGGGCTGCTGCAGCGCACCGTGGAGCGGGCCCGCGACATGCTCGACGGCGACGCCGCCTACCTGCTGCTCGCCACCGACGACGAGACCGAGTTGGAGGTGCGCGCCTCCACCGGCCTCCCCTCAGCCCGGCAGCGCTTCGCACGGGTCCCCGTCGAGGCCGGCACCGGCCGCTACGGCAGCGCCCGCATGCCCGCCGTCCACGAGGACCTCACGGCGGTGCCGGGTGCCGTCCCGCTGCTCGCCGGCACCGGCATGCGCTCCATCGTCACCGTCCCCCTCAAGGTCGAGGGCCGCCTCACCGGCTCGCTCGGCGTCGCCGCGGAGAGCCCCGGCCGCTACACCAACGAGGAGGCGCTGCGGCTGCAGTTCGCCGCCGACCGCATCGCGCTGGCGGTGGAGAGCGCCCGCCTCACCGAGCTCGAGCGGCTGCGCCGCGGCTCGTTGTCCTTCCTGGTGGAGGCCTCGGACCTGCTGGCGGGCACCCTGGAACGCGACCAGACGCTCGCCCTGATGGCCCAGATGACCGTGCCGACCCTGGCCAGTTGGTGCGCCGTCTACACCATCGCGGACCAGGCCTCGGAACCCGAACTCGCCTTCGTCCTGCACGAGGACGAGGACCGCATCGACGGCATCAAGGCCCTGCTGTCCCGCCTCGCCCCTCCCGAGCCCGACCCCACCCCCGGCGCCCGCGTGTGGACCGCCCCCGCCGACGCCGCGCACTCCACCGCCCTGCGCGCCTCCCTGCGCAGCCTGGGCCTCGGCGAGGCGGGCCGGCCCGCCACGGGCCCCGGCACGGCCCTGGCGACCGCGGCCGCGGTCGGCGGCGAGACGGTCGTCCTGCCGCTCGTGGCCCGCAACCGCGTCATCGGCATGCTCACCCTCGGCAGGTCCGCCGACGAGCGCTTCCGCCAGGAGATCCTGGAACTCGCCGAGGACCTGTCGCGCCGGGCCGCCCTCGCGCTGGACAACGCCCGCCTCTACAGCGAGCGCACGGCCATCAGCCAGTCCCTGCAGCGCAGCCTGCTGCCGCCCGGCCTGCCGGTGATCCCCGGCGTCGAGGTCGAGGTCGTCTACCGCGCCGCCGGCGAGGGCAACGAGGTCGGCGGTGACTTCTACGACGTGTTCCCCATCCGCGACGGCTGCTGGGGCTTCGCCATCGGCGACGTGTGCGGCACGGGCCCCGAGGCCGCCGCCGTGACCGGTCTCGCCCGCCACGCGCTGCGCCTGCTCGCCCGCGAGGGCTTCAGCGGCCCCTCCGTCCTGGAGCGGCTCAACGCGGCCATCCTGGACGAGGGGGCCCGCAGCCGCTTCCTCACCCTCCTCTACGGCGAGATGTGGCCGCAGAGCGACGGCAGCGCCGTCCTGAAGGTCGTCTGCGCCGGCCACCCCCTGCCGCTGCGACTGCGGCAGAGCGGCGTCGTGGAACCCGCCGCGGAACCCCAGCCGCTGCTCGGCGTCATCGAGGACCTCGAACTCGTCGAGCAGACCGTCACGCTCGACCCCGGCGACGTCCTGCTCTGCGTCACCGACGGCGTCACCGAACGGCGCGAGGGCACCCGCATGCTGGGCGACGACGGCCTCGCCGACGTCCTGGCCACCTGTACGGGTCTCACGGCGGGCGCCGTGGCGGCGCGCATCCAGCGGGCCGTCGAGCGCTTCGCCTCCGACGCTCCCTCCGACGACATGGCCATCCTCACGATGCGCGTCCCGCAACTGCCCGCGTAGCGGGGCGGTCCGCGAAGGGGAAGGGAAACAAGAAAGGCCCCCGCCGAATGGCGGGGGCCTTTCCTCATCAGAGCCCCAATACGGAATCGAACCGTAGACCTTCTCCTTACCATGGAGACGCTCTGCCGACTGAGCTATTGGGGCACGTCGACGTGAAGGATCTTAACGCATGCACGCCTCGGTTCGGAAATCCGATCGACGCACGGCCCGACCGGGGCGGCCCGGCCTCAGAGCAGTCCGCCGAGCGTGTTGCACGCCACGGCCATCCGCTCCAACTCCTTCTCCGTCAGGCCCGGGTGGACGGGCAGCGACAGCGTCTCGCCGGCCGCTTTCTCCGTGCTGGGCAGGTACGAGCTGGACCGGTACTCCGGCAACCGGTGCACGGGGGTCGGGATGCTCACGTTCGCCCGCACGCCGCGCGCGGCCAGCGCCATCGCGAACGCGTCCCGGTCCGGCCGGCCGTTCCCGGGTATCCGCACCGTGTAGCGGTGGTAGACGTGGTGCGCGCCGGGCTCCACGTACGGGACGAGGACACCGGTCAGGGCCGAGTCCAGGTAACGGCAGTTGGCCCGCTGCCGGGCCACGGAACCGGCGAGCTTCGCCAGCACCCCGCGGCCCGCGGCCGCCTTGCCGTCGGTCATCCGGGCCCTGGCGTGGGCCGTGTCCCGAAGCTTCTTGACGGCACCGGCCAGTTCGGGGTGCTCCGTGGTCACCACGGCCCCCTCCTCGACGGCGAACACGCTCAGCGCCCCGTAGGTGCCGACCCGGCGGCCGGCCAGCGTCGCTGCCTGCGCCTGGGTGGCGTCCTCGACGATCGCCAGGCCGTGCCGGGCGGCGATGTCGGTGATCTGGTCGACGGCGGCGGGGTGCCCGAAGAGGTGCACCGGCAGAATCGCCACCGTGAGGGGCGTGATCGCGGCGGCCACGGCCTCCGGGTCGAGGCAGAACGTCAGCGGGTCGATGTCGGCGAAGACCGGCACCGCGCCGGCCAGCCGCACCGCGGCCGCGGTCTCCACGGGCGCGAACGACGGCAGGATCACTTCCTCGCCGGCACCGATGCCGAGCGAGAGCAGCGCCAGATGCAACGCGGAGGTCGCGGAGTCGACGGCGACGGCATGACGCCCGTCCACCGCGGACGCGAACTCGTCCTCCAGCGCGGCTACTTCAGCACCCTGAACCAGAAACTGCTGCATCAGGCTCACCTCCACTTACCCGTTCCGGCAAGGATCACCGCAGCCGGTGATGCGTTGCTGATCTGAACATGAACAGCGGGTGTGGATACGCCAAAGAGCCGTGCCCCCGGACTGGGTCCGGGGGCACGGCTACTGAAGATTGTTCGGCGGCGTCCTACTCTCCCACAGGGTCCCCCCTGCAGTACCATCG
>NZ_JBHWGA010000044.1:0-75526 GCF_042733315.1 Streptomyces sp. NPDC059718 | reverse complement strand
CCGGCCCCTCCGGGCTTTCCCTTCGTTGTCTCCAACCTTACCAGATCCGTTTCGCGTTTCCGCTCTTCGTTTCCGGCCCCCTATTGGAGCGGGGTGTGTCTCCCGGCTTTCGCCTTTCGACGTCTCCGACTTTATCAGACTCTTTCGCGTCCGATTACCGCCGGGGTTTTGCCTCGATGAATAGCGACACAAAAGACCACTCAGAAAGTTCTTTCTGAGAGGTGCGATGCGATCGATAGTCTTTCGAAGCGGGCTAGATTCTAGCCGCTGGGCCTCGAACATGTCCAGTTCGTGGCAACTGCTCAAATCTACCTCCCCGTGCCACCTGTGTCAACAGGTGTCTTGGGGCGAGGAGGAGACTAGCAGGTCAGCAACGCCGGATGCACATCGTCGGCGTCGGCCGTCCGGGTCACGCCGCGGTGGGCAGGACGTCGCTGCGGTCGCCCCGTTCCAGGTCGCCTGTCTCGCCCGCGAGGGCCGCGCGGCGCCCGATGACGAAGACGTAGACGAGGAAGAGCAGCTCGGCGGTGACGCCGATGCCGATGCGGGCCCAGGTGGGCAGGCCGGAGGGGGTGACGAAGGCTTCGAGGGCGCCGGAGACGAAGAGGACCGCGGCGAGGCCGATGGCCATGCCGATGGCGGCCCGGCCTTCTTCGGCAAGGGCCGTACGGCGGGGACGCGGGCCGGGGTCGATGACGGTCCAGCCGAGGCGGAGTCCTGTGCCTGCGGCGACGAAGACGGCGGTCAGTTCGAGGAGGCCGTGCGGGAGGAGCAGCCCGAGGAAGGTGTCGAGGCGGCCCGCGGAGCCCATGAGGCCGAGCCCGAGACCCAGGTTGAGCATGTTCTCGAACAGTACGTAGAGGACAGGGACCCCGAGGAAAACGCCGAGGACCAGGCAGTAGGCGGCGGCCATGGCGTTGTTCGTCCAGACCTGGGCCGCGAAGGAGGCGGCGGGGTGGCTGGAGTAGTACGCCTCGTACTCGCCGCCGGGGCGGGTCAGAGCGCGCAGTTCTTCGGGGGCGGCGATGGCGGACTGGACCTCGGGGTGGGTGGCGACCCACCAGCCGATGAGTGCGGCGACCGCGGTGGAGACGAGCGCGGTGGGGACCCACCAGTGGCGCGAGCGGTACATCGCGGCGGGGAAGGCGCGGGTGAAGAAGAGGACCGCGTCGCGCCAGCCGGGGGTGCGGGCGCCGGTGACGGCGCTGCGGGCGCGGGCGACGAGGGTGGTGAGCCGTCCGACGAGTGCGGGGTCGGGGGCGCTGGACTGGACGAGGGAGAGATGGGTGGCGGCGCGTTGGTAGAGGGTGACGAGTTCGTCGGCCTCCTCCCCGGAGAGGCGCCGACGCCGGCGCAGCAGCCTGTCGAGCCGGTCCCACTCGTGGCGGTGGGCGGCTGCGAAGACGTCGAGGTCCATGGGCGCTGCTCCTGGCTGGCCGGGGAGGTCCCAGCTTGGCAGACGGGGCAGACTGGTCGCTCCGGGTCCGGGGTGGGCAGGAGGAGGGTTCCCGCATGAGTGAGGCGAGCGCGGCGGGCGGTGCCGGCCGGCTGGTGACGGGTGAGGCCGTCGAACTGGGGTTGCACCCGGCGAAGCTGCCGAGCCGGGCGCTGGCGGCGGCGCTGGACGGCGTCGTGTACATCGGCGGCTATCTGGTCGTGTCGATCGTGCTGATGGTGGCGACGGCGTCGATGGACGGGGCGGCGGTGGCAGCGGTGTACGTGACCTCGCTGGTGCTGGTGCTGTTCGGGGTGCCGATCGCGGTGGAGACGCTGACCCGGGGGCGGTCGCTGGGGAAGCTGGCCTGCGGGTTGCGGGTGGTACGGGACGACGGCGGGCCGATCCGGTTCCGGCACGCGCTGGTGCGCGGGGCGGTCGGGGTGGTCGAGATCCAGATGTTCCTCGGCGTGATCGCCTGCATCGCCTCGCTGGTGTCGGCGCGCGGTCGGCGGATCGGGGACGTCTTCGCGGGAACGCTGGTGGTGCGGGAACGGATTCCGGTGCCGCGGTCGCCGCGGCTGATGCCACCCGCGCCGCCGTGGCTGGCGGGGCAGTTGGCGGGGGTGGACCTGTCGGCGGTGCCGGAGGGGCTGTGGCTGGCGGTGCGGCAGTACCTGTCGCGGATGCATCAACTGGATCCGCAGGTGGGCTGGTCGATGGCGGAACGGCTCGCGGGGGACGTCGTGGCGTGCACGGGTGCCACGGTGCCGGAGGGGACGCCGCCGGCGGGGTTCCTGGCGGCGGTGGTGGCGGAGCGGCAGGCGCGGGACGCGCGCCGGGTCTTCGGCGCTGCGGTCGGTGCTCCGGTCGACGGGGCCGCCGAGCCGGGGGGCTTCGGGGTTGCGGAGCCGGGGAAGGGCCGGGCGCCGGTGCCGCCTGCGGTGGGCTGGGTGGCCCCCGGTACGGACGGCGGGGTGCGGGGGGACACGGTGCCGCCGGGGCGCGGGAGCCAGGCCCCGCAGGAGCCGGTGCCTTCGTCCTCGACGTCGCCCTCGTCCTCGTCCTCGTCGACGGGCTTCGCGCCTCCGGCGTGAGGGGTCGCCGCCGCGTCGGCGGGGTCAGTCCGTCGCGGGGAACCGGGACGGGGGTGACTCGAGGTCCTCGAGTTCGATGCCGGGGGCGGACAGGACGACGTCGCCGGCGATGTGGACGGTGTGCTGTTCACCGGTCTGCAGGTCGTTGACCTGGTATTCGTCCACGAGCAGGGGGGCGTTGTCGGTGGTGTGTGCTTCGCTCTTGATCAGGGCCCACGACTGGTCGAGGGTGCGGGGTGCGAGCACGGGGGGTTGGAATGCGACGAGGCGTACGCGGGTGGCCGGGGAGCCGGGCCGCAGGCGGAGCAGCCGCGCGGTGGCGATGTAGAACGCGGGTGACGCGCCGGTGAAGGCGTGGGCGGGGACGTTGCCCTCCTGAGCGTGTTCGCCTGAGGGGTCGGTGCGGACCCAGGTCAGGCCGTCGAGGGCGGCGCCGCGGACCTGCCAGCTCGCGGCGTGCAGTTCCAGGCGGATGGTGCGGCCGAGTTCGTCGATGGTGAGGTCGACGGAGCCGGCGTGGCCGCCGTCGGGGTGGGTGTTCTGTGCGGTGTACCGCCAGCCGGTGGGGCCGGTGGCGCAGTGGAAGTGTTCTTCGCCGAGGGGGGTGTGGTCGTGGGTGTCGTGGAACGAGTAGCGGCCGCGGGGCATGGTTCGACCTTACAAAGCGGGCGGGGGCCCGACGGGGCAGGCCCCCGCCGGGGGCGGGGGCCTGCGGGGTGGCTCCTGTGGTGCCGTCGGGGCCGGTGGCGCGCTGTCGTGCGGGCGGCCCGGGCGGCGTCAGTAGCGGTAGTGGTCCGGCTTGTAGGGGCCGTCGACCGGGACGCCGATGTAGGCGGCCTGCTCGGGGCGCAGGGTGGTGAGCTTGACGCCGAGGGCGTCGAGGTGGAGCCGGGCGACCTTCTCGTCGAGGTGCTTGGGCAGGACGTAGACGCCGATCGGGTACTCCTCGGGCTTGGTGAACAGCTCGATCTGGGCCAGGGTCTGGTCCGAGAAGGAGTTGGACATCACGAACGAGGGGTGGCCGGTGGCGTTGCCCAGGTTGAGCAGGCGGCCCTCGGACAGCACGATGAGGACCTTGCCGTCGGAGAAGGTCCAGGTGTGGACCTGGGGCTTGACCTCGTCCTTGACGATGCCGGGGATCTTGGCGAGGCCGGCCATGTCGATCTCGTTGTCGAAGTGGCCGATGTTGCCGACGATCGCCTGGTGCTTCATGCGCTGCATGTGCTCGGCGAGGATGATGTCGCGGTTGCCGGTGGTGGTGACGAAGATGTCGGCGGTCTCGACGACGTCCTCGAGCGTGGTGACCTGGTAGCCGTCCATCGCGGCCTGGAGGGCGTTGATGGGGTCGATCTCGGTGATGATGACGCGGGCGCCCTGGCCGCGCAGCGACTCGGCGCAGCCCTTGCCGACGTCGCCGTAGCCGCAGACGACGGCGACCTTGCCGCCGATGAGGACGTCGGTGGCGCGGTTGATGCCGTCGATGAGGGAGTGGCGGCAGCCGTACTTGTTGTCGAACTTCGACTTGGTGACGGCGTCGTTGACGTTGATCGCCGGGAACAGCAGGGTGCCGTCGCGCTGCATCTCGTACAAGCGGTGGACGCCGGTGGTGGTCTCCTCGGTGACGCCGCGGATCTCGGAGGAGAGCTGGGTCCACTTCTGGGGGTTCTCGCCGAGGGTGCGGTTGAGGAGCAGCAGGATCTGCTCGTACTCCTCGCTGTCGGCGGTGGAGGGGTCGGGGGCCTGGCCGGCCTTCTCGAACTCGACGCCCTTGTGGACGAGCAGGGTGGCGTCGCCGCCGTCGTCGAGGATCATGTTCGGGCCGCCGGTGGGCGAGTCCGGCCAGGTGAGGGCCTGCTCGGTGCACCACCAGTACTCGGCGAGGGTCTCGCCCTTCCAGGCGAAGACGGGGATGCCCTGCGGGTTCTCGGGGGTGCCGTTCGGGCCGACGGCGATGGCCGCGGCGGCGTGGTCCTGCGTGGAGAAGATGTTGCAGGAGGCCCAGCGGACCTGGGCGCCGAGGGCGGCGAGGGTCTCGATGAGGACGGCGGTCTGCACGGTCATGTGCAGGGAGCCGGTGATGCGGGCGCCGGCCAGCGGCTGGGAGGCCGCGAACTCCTCGCGGATGGCCATCAGGCCGGGCATCTCGTGCTCGGCGAGGGTGATCTCCTTGCGGCCGAAGGTGGCCAGGGAGAGGTCGGCGACCTTGAAGTCGTTGGTGACGGGGGACATGCAGTCTCCTCGTGGGGTGCTTCCAGAACGGACATCGGCTTTCCGCTGCGGAGCGGGGGGAGGCATGCGGACATACGTCTCCCTCGACCGCAGCTCAGCCCGTCGGAGGCCCTCTCTCCCTCGGCCGGTCCGTGTCCGGACCGCCCGACCGCCATCAGCAGCGACGTCTGGCTAGGGACGAATCTACACCGAGTGGCCGGGCGCGTCCGGAAGGTGCGTGGAGCTCGTGTGGAGGGGGTCAGTCCGCCGTGGGGGCGGTGGGGGCGGCCGACTGCTCGCGGTAGATGTCCGGTTCGAGGTAGATGACGCGGGCGATGGGCTCGGCCTCGCGGATGCGGGCCTCGGCGGCGTCGATGGCGCGGGCGACCTCGGTGGCGGTGTCGTCGTGCTGGACGGCGATCTTGGCGGCGACGAGGAGCTCGTCGGGGCCGAGGTGGAGCGTGCGCATGTGGATCAAGCGGGTGACGGTGTCGCCGTCGACGATGGCCGCGCGGATGCGGGCGACGACCTCGGGTCCCGCGGCCTCGCCGAGGAGCAGCGACTTGGTCTCGGAGGCGAGGACGAGCGCGATGGCGACGAGGAGGACACCGATGCAGAGGGTGCCGATGCCGTCCCAGATGCCGTCGCCGGTGAGCAGGGACAGGCCGACGCCGCCGAGGGCGAGCACGAGGCCGACGAGCGCGCCGAAGTCCTCGAGGAGGACGACGGGGAGCTCGGGGGCCTTGGCGGTGCGGATGAACTGGCTCCAGGTCTGCTTGCCGCGCACCATGTTGGATTCCTTGATGGCGGTGCGGAAGGAGAAGCCCTCGGCGACGATCGCGAAGACCAGGACGCCGATGGGCCAGTACCAGTGCTCGATCTCGTGGGGGTGCTGGACCTTCTCGTAGCCCTCGTAGAGGGCGAAGACGCCACCGATGGTGAACAGCACGATGGAGACCAGGAAGCCGTAGATGTACCGCTCACGGCCGTAGCCGAAGGGGTGTTCCTCGGTGGCCTTCTTCTGGGCCTTCTTGCCGCCGAGCAGGAGCAGCGCCTGGTTGCCCGAGTCGGCCACCGAGTGCACGCCTTCGGCGAGCATGGACGAGGAGCCGCTGAAGGCGAACGCCACGAACTTGCTCACCGCGATGGCGAGGTTGGCGCCCAATGCGGCGACGATCGCCTTGGTTCCGCCTGACGCGCTCATAGGTGCTGGTGGTCCCTTCCGTCGGCCCTGGTCTTTGCCCGGTCTTTACGGCGTTACGGCGGGACATTCTTGCAGGCCGTGCTTCGCGTGGTGCGTCAGGCCACCACGGTGGCCCGGAAGACGGTTCCCTCGCCGGTGAGTTCGACCTGTTCGCCTGCGGGAACGTAGGCGGACTGGCCGCGGCCGAGGGTGAGTTCCGGGGCCGCCGGGTCGCCGGGCGTGCGCAGGGTGGCGGTGCCTTCGGTGCAGAGCAGGATCTGGGCGGTGCGGTCGTGGGGGGTGCGGGGGGCGGCGCCGGCGGCGAGCGAGTAACGGGAGAGCCGGAACTCGTCGATGGGGGTGCCGTAGAGCTCCTCGCCGTCGGGGGACGCCTCGGGGCGCAGGACACCGGCGTCACCCGCGTGGAAGCGGACGATGCGCAGCAGTTCGGGGATGTCGACGTGCTTGGGGGTGAGGCCGCAGCGCAGGACGTTGTCGGAGTTGGCCATGATCTCGACGCCGAGGCCGCTGAGGTAGGCGTGGGGTATGCCGGCACCGAGGAAGAGCGCCTCGCCGGGCTGGAGTCGGACGTGGTTGAGCAGCATGGCGGCGATGACGCCGGGGTCGCCGGGGTAGGCGTGGGCGATGGCCGCGTAGGCGGCGTAGGCGTCGGCGTTCGGTCCGCCCTCGGTGGCGAGCCGGCCGGCGGCTTCGGCGGCTTCGTCCACGGTGCCGGCGATGGCGTCGCGTTCGGCTCCGAGCACGGCGGTGAGGACCTCGCGGAGGGCTGCCTCCTCGGGGTGGGCGCGCAGCAGGTCGACGTACGGCTTGAGGGCGTCGACGCCGAGGCCGGAGAGGAGGGCCGCGGTCTCCTCGGGGTGGCGGAAGCCGCACAGTCCCTCGAAGGGGGTGAGCGCGACGATCATCTCCGGCTTGTGGTTGGCGTCCTTGTAGTTGCGGTGCGGGGCGTCGACGGGGACGCCGCGGGCCTCCTCGTCGGCGAAGCCGGCGGCGGCCTGGGCGAGGTCGGGGTGCACCTGCAGGGAGAGGGGGGAGCCGGCGGCGAGGAGCTTGAGCAGGAACGGCAGCCGGGGGCCGAAGCGTTCGACGGCGGGGGCGCCGAGTTCTCCGTCCGGGTCGGCGGTGATGACCTGGTCGAGCGGGACCGGACCGGCGCCGCGGTCGATGCGGGAGGGGGCGCCGGGGTGGGCGCCCATCCACAGTTCGGCCTGCGGCTCGCCCGTGGGGGTGGTGCCGAGCAGTTCGGGGATCGCGCTGGTGGAACCCCAGGCGTACGGGCGGATGGTGTTGGTCAGGCGGTCCATGCGGTCATGCTCTCCCGGTGGAAGTGATGGCGAGGTAAACGGAGGCGAAATCCGTGACGGCGAGGAGTTCGACGGCGGATTCCAGGTCGCCTCCCTCGGCGGGGGCGAGCTCGCTCAGCGGGGTGTCGTGGGTCGTGGCGAGCTCGCGGGCGAGCGGGGCGGAGCTCGAGGCGGCGTTGCCGGGGCGGTGCAGGAGCACGACGCGCAGGCGCAGGTCCTCGGGCTCGTCGACGCGGTCGCGGAAGAAGTCCTCGGGGTCGAGGGCGCCGGCCAGGGAGCCGGCGAGCAGCGCGCCGTGGGTGTCGAGTGCCTCGGGGAGTTCGCCGTGCAGGGCGGGGCGTCCGGCGCGGGCGGCGATGGCCGCGGCGAAGCGCCGGGCGGCGACGGAGGCGACCGGTCCCTCGCTCCACATCACCGGCAGGGATTCGGCGAGTTCGGAGGCGAGGGCCTTGGCGGGGTTGCTGTAGGTGGCGGTGGCGGGACCACAGCGGGCGGCGACCTCGTCGAGGCGGTCGGCGACGCGCTCGATGGCGTCGGGCGGGGCGGCGAGCAGGCCGATGCGGTCGCCGAGGGCGAGCAGCGGGGTGAGCAGCGCCCAGAAGGCGCCGAGGTCCTCGGCGGGGTCGGCGGCCTCGCCGAGGACCCCCGCGACGGACGCCGGGTCGGGCGCGGGGGCGTACGGCAGGACCATGCCCCGCACCTGCTGGATCGCCTCGGCGATGGGTGAGCCGGCGGGGACGACGGCGGCGGCGGTGCAGCCGCGGCGGTAGGCCTGCTCGATGAGGTCGGCCAGGCCCGCCTCGGTGCCGGCGGGGCTGGCGATGAGCAGCAGGTCCAGGGGGCCGGCCCAGCCGGGGAGGGCCCACCGCAGGTCGTACGGGGCGGGGCCGGTGGGGTGCAGGGGCAGCACGGGCCCGCTGCCGTTGCCGAGGGCGGCCAGCAGTTCGGCGACGGCGGCGACGGCGACCGCACCGGGGCCGGCGACCAGGACGCTGCGGGGGCGGCCGTCGGGCTTGAGTTCGCCGACGCCTGCCTCCTGGGCGAGGCGGGCGGCGGTGCGGACGCGGGCGCCGGCGGCGGCAACGCCGAGGAGGAGGCCGCGGGTGTCGGCGCGGGCGAGGGCGTCGGGGTCGTCGAGCAGCGTCTCGTCCAGCATCGGGGGTGACCTCCGGTCCGGTCCGGTTGTGTCGGGTGTCGCGGGGCGCCGTGCGGTGCGGGTGCCCGTGCCGGCGCCGGTGGTGCGTACGGCGCGGGCTGCCGGCGGGCGTGCGGTGCCGGGCGGCCGGGTCGCGTTACGCGGGGCGGCGGGCCTCGTCGACGAGGAGGACGGGGATGTCGTCGCGCACGGGGTAGGCCAGGCCGCAGTCGGCGGAGGTGCAGGTGAGCTCGGTGGCCTCGACGTCCTCGCGCAGCGGCGCGTGGCAGGCGGGGCAGGCGAGGATCTCCAGGAGGCTGGCTTCGACGAGCGGCATGGGTGGCTTCTCCCGTGTGGTCGTGTCGTGGTCGTGGTTTCCGGGCGTCCGCCGTGTGCGGGCGTACGCGTCCGGACCGGCCGATTCAGCCTATCGCCGGGGGGCCGGGCCCGCGTGACCGTGTCGGGGCCCCGGTCCCCCGCCGGAGGAGGTGGTGCGGTGCGATGCCTCCTCCGGCGGGGCGGCCGTCAGGCGCGGACGATGGAGAGGACCTCGTCGCGGACGCCGGCCATGAGCTCGGTGTCGCGCGCCTCCACGTTGAGGCGCAGCAGCGGCTCGGTGTTGGAGGGGCGGAGGTTGAACCACCAGCCGTCGCCGGTGACCGTGAGGCCGTCGAGCTCGTCGAGGCCGGTTCCCGGGCGGTCGGCGAAGGCCGCGCGGACGGCGGCGGTGCGGCCGGCCTGGTCGTCGACGGCGGTGTTGATCTCGCCGGAGGCGGCGTAGCGGTCGTACTCGGCGACGAGCCCGGACAGCGGGCCGTCCTGGCCGCCGAGGGCGGCGAGGACGTGGAGCGCGGCGAGCATGCCGGTGTCGGCGTTCCAGAAGTCACGGAAGTAATAGTGCGCGGAGTGCTCGCCGCCGAAGACGGCGCCGGTGCGGGCCATCTCCTGCTTGATGAAGGAGTGGCCGACGCGGGTGCGGACGGGCGTCCCGCCGTGCTCCTTGACGACCTCGGGCACGGACCACGAGGTGATCAGGTTGTGGATGACGGTGGAGCCGGGGTGCTTGGCCAGTTCGCGGGCGGCGACCAGGGCGGTGATCGCGGACGGGGAGACGGGCTCGCCGCGCTCGTCGACGACGAAGCAGCGGTCGGCGTCGCCGTCGAAGGCGATGCCGATGTCGGCGCCGGTCTCGCGCACCTTCTCCTGCAGGTCGACGATGTTCTTGGGGTCGAGGGGGTTGGCCTCGTGGTTGGGGAAGGTGCCGTCGAGCTCGAAGTACATCGGGACGAGGTCGACGGGCAGGCCGTCGAAGACGGTGGGGACGGTGTGGCCGCCCATGCCGTTGCCGGCGTCGACGACGACCTTGAGGTGCCGGATGGAGCTCAGGTCGACCAGGGTGCGCAGGTGGGCGGCGTAGTCGGCGAGCATGTCCCGCTGGGTGACCTCGCCGGGGGTGGCGTCGCTCGCCGGGAGGCCGGTCGCGGACCACTGCTCGACGAGCTCGCGGATCTCGGTGAGACCGGTGTCCTGGCCGACGGGGGCGGCGCCGGCGCGGCACATCTTGATGCCGTTGTACTGCGCCGGGTTGTGGCTGGCGGTGAACATGGCGCCGGGCAGGCCCAGCTTGCCGCTGGCGAAGTACAGCTGGTCGGTGGAGCAGAGGCCGATCTCGGTGACCTTCGCGCCGCGCGAGGCCGCGCCGCGGGCGAAGGCCCGGGACAGGCCGGGCGAGGAGGGCCGCATGTCGTGGCCCGTCACGATCGCGTCGGCACCGGTCACGGTGACGAAGGCCGCGCCGAAGAGTTCGGCGAGCGGCTCGCCCCATTGGTCGGGGACGACTCCGCGGACGTCGTACGCCTTCACGAGCTGGGAGAGGTCGGTCACCGCATGTGCTCCGCTCTGGAAACCGGTTGCCGGTGGATGGATCGTGGCAAGAACCAACCTACCGGGCGGAACCGAACGGGCCGATGAGGAGCCCGGGTGCGCGTGCGGACCCGGGGCGGGGTATGGCGGGGGGGTGCCGGTTCAGGAGTCGGGCGAGCGCAGGACGCGCAGGTGCCCGCGCCGGGTGATCTCCATGGGGTCGCCGCCGCGGCCGTTGGTGCCGTTGCCCTCGCGTTCCTGGGGGCGGGCGGCCTCGCGCACGGCGTTGGCGAGCGCTTCGAGGTCGTCACCGCTGGGGCGCGTGGGGCCGGTGTCCGTGGCGAGCCGTACGACTTCCCAGCCGCGGGGGGCGGTGAGGCGCTCGGAGTGCTCCGAGCACAAGTCGTAACAGTGGGGCTCGGCGTAGGTGGCGAGCGGTCCGAGGACGGCGGTGGAGTCCGCGTAGACGTACGTCAGCGTCGCGACGGCGGGACGGCCACACGCGGTGCGCGAACAGCGACGTACAAGGCTCACGACGTTGGACGGTACCGCACTCTTGAGCGGGCCGCGACGACTCCCCAGGAGCTCACCCCGTCGTGTCGTCCGGGTTGGCCGGGAAGGTCCGACCTGGGGTCAACACACCTGACCTGCAAAGGGCCGGAAATGTACGGGTGCCCCTCCGAGGACACCGATCACCAAACGCTGCAAATGATGCCAATTGCGATCGGTGAAGCGGTCAGGGCAGGGGAATCTCGTGGGCGCCAGGGGCGAGCGACCGTACATTCTGCGACATCAACGGGGATGTCCGGTCCTCGTCCCCCGTGGTGGTGGCAGCGGTCACGGAGCCGCATAACCGGGGCTCCCGACGGCTACTCTCAGAGGTGATGGACACCCCTTCGCCCGCACCGCGCCAGCGCCACCGCGACCGACACGGCCGCGGCATGCGCGGCCCCATCGCGCCCCCGCAGGTGCCCCTGGCACGCACCCGCGCCGACGCCTTCGACGACCTGGTGCGCGACGCGGCGGACCGGCTCGAGCGGCGCTGGCCGCAGCTGGCGGAGGTGGAGTTCGCGGTGCAGGAGGTGCCCTGGCCGGTGGACGCTGCCGACGGCGCCGCGGCCGACGGCCGGTTCGATGACGGGGTGCCGCTGGGGCGGCTCCTCGGCGGGCAGAAGGGCCACCCGCACCGCATCGTGGTGTACCGGCGGCCGGTGGAGATCCGCGCCAAGAGCCGCGAGGAACGGGCCCTGCTGGTGCACGACGTGGTGGTGGAGCAGGTGGCCGAACTGCTCGGGCTGTCACCGGAGAACGTCGACCCCCGGTACGGGGAGGGCTGATCCCGGTACCGGCACGGGCCCGCAGGCCCGCGCCGGCCGGGGATCGTCAGCGGTTGAGGATGGACAGGTCCTCTTCCGACTTCGGCACGGCGACCAGACCCCGGTCGTCCGGCATGGTCTGGATGGTGAACATCGGGACGCCGCCCTCCGGCAGGGCGAGCATCCGGGAGGCGTAGACGGGGCCGCCCGAGGCGGGTTCCACCGTGACGGCGAAGGCGCCCTTGCCCGCGGAGGGGGCGGGCGGTGACAGGACGACCGTCGTGCCGCGCTTGACCGGGACGTTCTTGGTGACGGGTTCGCCGCCCTTGGTCGAGGCGGAGGTGACGACCCGCACGGTGGCGTCGCCCTCCGGCGCGGTCAGGGCGAGCGTCGAGCCCTTGGTGCGGTTGTCGGCGGCGCTGGCGCGGTCGCCGATAGGGGTGGTGGCGGGCAGGAAGGCGGTCTCCTGGTTGGCGCCCTTGCCGCGGGTGATCCGCAGGGCGGCGACCACGGGGGCCTCGTCGGAGGCGTCGGTCGGGCTGAGGATCAGCGAGCCGGCCTCGCCCTTGGTGACGTCGCCGAGGTCGACGGCGGTGGTCATGCCGCTCTTGACGTGCACGGTCTCGTGCCCGGCGGGGGTGATCTCGCCGCCCGAGGAGGCGAGCCGCAGCTTGAGGTCGGCGTCGCTGTCGCCGGTCGCGAAGATCACCAGGCGCACATCGGAGGCGTCCCCGGGGATGCCGGGCATGACGGCCTCGGCGGCGGGGTCGGTGGAGGCGGGCAGCCAGTCGCCGCCGGCCTTGGCGTCCTCGGCCTCCACGGTGGCGCCGACCCGGCCGCTGCGGGCGCTGACGTGCAGGGTGAGGGCGTCGGACTTCTCCGTGGTGAGCGTGGAGAGCAGGACGGGGACCGTCGCGCCCGGCGGCACCGTGATGCCGTCGGTCGTGCTGGTCTTGACCTCGCCCTTGTCGCCGTACAGCGCGAGGTCGATGACGGCGGAGGTGTCGTCCGGGTTGGTCAGGTGGACGTAGTCCTGCCGGCCGGCGCCGGTGCTGACCCCGGGGAACCAGAACTCGCTGTCCGGCACGGCACAGGAGGCGCCGAGCACCGCCCGGGCCGGGCCCGCGTCGACGACCGTGGTCTGCTGCACGGTCCAGCCGGGGGCGAGCGCCCCGTCGGCGGTACCGATGAGCGCGGGGGCGTCGGAGGCCTCGGTGACCGCGGTGACCGGCTTGCCGGCCTCCTTCAGCGGTGCGACCGGCTTGCGCTTGGCCGCGGCCTTGCCGTCCTGGTCGGCGGCGGCCAGCAGGGCGGCGGCGCCGCCCGAGCCGGCGGAGTCGCCCTTGGGCGTGAAGGCGGTGTACGTGGTCGTGGCGAAGTCCGAGTCCGACGGGGCCGGGCAGGCCAGCGTGGACCGCTCGACGGGCAGCCGCGCCGCGCTCACGGCGGGCGCCGCGTCCGGGGTGCCCGCGCCGGAGACGGTGGCGACGCCGGCGACCGCGGCCAGGGCGGCGGTGACGCCGATCAGGGAGAGGGTGCTGCGGTTCACTGCTGGTTGCCCCCGTCGCGGCGGTAGCCGTCCGTGTCGTACGCGTCCGTGTCATAGGTGCCGTAGGGGGCGTACGAGGCGTCGTAGCCCTGCTGCTGGGGCTGCTCCTCGTACCCCTGCGGCTGCTGGGACTGCTGCTCGTAGCCCCGCCGGTCGTAGCCGGGCTGCTGGGGCTGGGACTCCTGGCCGTAGCCGTACGGGTCGTAGACCGGCTCCTGCGGCTGGGCGGGCTGCTCGTAGCCGTAGGTGCTGGTGTACTCCGCGGCCCACTGCTCCTGGCCGTACGGGTCGTCCTGCCGGGGACCGGCGGCGTAGGGGTCGTACTCGGCGTACTGCGCGTACTCGGCCTGCTCCTGGTGCGCGGGCCCGGCGGCCTCGGGCTCCGCGGGGGCGTCGTCCGCCTCCCCCTCCCCCTCGGCCTCGGCGGCGGCGCGCAGCCGGCGGGCGCGACGGCCGTCGCCGCCGCCCTGCGCCGGGATGCCGGCGGCCGCGGCCGCGGCCACGGGCACGGGCTCCGCCTCGGGCAGGTCGTCGTCGACTTCGCGGCGCCGGCCCGGCAGGGCCATGACCACGAGCACCAGACCGAGGAAGCCCTGGACCCACACCCACACGGTGTGCGTGAACGGGTCGTCGTAGACGAGGTCGAGCCGGCCGCCGCTGCTGGGGAGCCGGAAGCCCTGGGCCCAGCCGTCGACGGTGGTGGCGGTGAGCTCCTTGCCGTCCAGGGTGGCGGTCCAGCCGGGGGCGGCGCGGTCGGCGATGCGCAGGACGCGGCCGTCGGCGCCGGCCGGGACGGTGGTGTGGGCCTCGACCTTGCCGGAGGCGACGGTGACGACGGCGGGGGCGTCGGCGTCCTCACCGGAGCCGGTGCCGTCCGTGTCGCCGGAGCCGCTGTCGTCGCCGCTGCCGGAGGGCTCGACGATCGTGATGCGGGCGACGTCGTCGTCCACCCGCCACAGGGCGCTGCCGTCGGCCTGGCTGAGCCGGGACAGGCCCGGGGTGCTGTCGAGGGTGCGGCTCATCTCGCGCGGGGCGCCGCTCTGGACGAGGACGTAGCGCACGGCGTAGCCGCCGAGCTGGCTGGCCTGGTCGGCGCCGGAGCCGGCCACGAGATTTCCGACGATCTTGGCGAGCCGGGCGTCGCCGCCGGCCGCGGCGGCGATCTCGGCGTCGCCGAGGCGGGCGCCGGCGCCCCGGACGAGGGCGTACGAGACGTGGGCCGGCGTGCCCGAAAGGACGAGGGTGCGGGCCTGGTCGCGGGTGGTGCTCTCCTCGGCGACGAAGGCGGGCACCTGGGTCGGGTCGCGGCGCTCCAGCGGGCCGTCGGCGCCGCCGGCCATCCAGCCGACGGCGGCGGACAGCGGGGCGAGCACGGCGGCCAGGGCGACGAGCGCGGCGACGGGCTGGCGCCAGCCGAAGCCGGAGGCGGCGAGCCGTTCCTTGGCGCCCTCGGCGCCCACCGCGGCGGCGGCGAGCAGGGCGAGGCCGTACACCAGCGTGGCGGGGCCGGCCCAGGCGGTGCTGTTGGCGAGGACGGCGAAGACCAGGCCGGTCAGGGCGCCCGCCCAGGCGGTGACGATGGCCGAGCGGCGCTCGCCGCGCACCAGTGCGGCCAGCGCGGCCAGGACGATGCCCGCGAGCAGGTAGCCGCCGGCGGCGCCGGGGCCGCCGGGGTTGATCAGGAGGAGGTCGGTGGCGGTGGCGGACTTGGCGCCGAACGGCAGACCGGCCTCGTCCAGGAAACGCTTGGGGTGCGTGAGCAGCCCGATCGACCAGGGCGCGAGCACCACCACGGGGGCGCCGAGGACGGCCACGGCGCGCATGGCCAGCGGGACGAGGAGCCGGCCCTGCCCGCGCACGACGCGCGTGGCGATGGCGACGCCGGCGAGCACCAGGGTGACGAGCCAGGTGATGGGGGTGAACGCGGTGGTGATCGTCAGCAGCAGCGCGACGGCCCAGGCGGCGCGCCAGCCGGGCCGCAGTCCCCGCTCGACGGCGTCGGCGGACATCCGCAGGCCCGCCGCGGAGACGGCGGCGCGGGCCATGAGCGGCAGCAGGATGGCCAGGACGGCGGTGCCGAGCCGGCCGCCGGCGAGGGCGCCGGTGGCGGCGGGCAGGAAGGCGTACGCGACGGCGCCCCAGGCGCGCAGCAGCCGGGACCCGACGAGCGGCCGCGACACGAAGTAGGCGCTGAGGCCCGCGAGCGGTACCGAGGCGACGAGGAGCACGGTCAGGGCGAGGCCGGTGCTGCCGAGCAGGGCGCTCGCCAGGGTGGCCACGATCGCCAGGTAGGGCGGCGCGGTCTCGGTGCTGCCTGCGCCCAGGGCGTGCCAGGCGCCGAGGTAGGAGCCCCACAGGTCGGAGGCGTCGGCGGGGGCGGGCAGCAGTGCGCCGCCGGACAGGGCGCCGCCGCCCAGGAGCGCGCGGCAGGCGATGAGGGAGAAGAGCAGCAGGACGGCGAAGAGCATCGGGGCGGGTTGCCGCGCGACGCGCTTCAGCAGCGCGAACTGCTCGACCTCCAGGTACTCGCCGTCGTCGTCGCCGCCGCTGGGCCCGGAGTCCAGCCCGCCGTGGCGTCCGGCGGAGGAGGCGTCGGCGGCCGCACGGCCGGAGACGTTGCTGACGACCTGCTCGACGGTGGCCCGTACGGTCGCGCCGGGCGGCGGGAAGAGCGTCCGCAGTTCGGAGGCCGGGACGGCGGGCCGGGAGCGCCGGTGGCGGGCGCCTAGGAGGCGGCCGGGACGCAGCAGGACCGACAGCAGGCCGGTGATCTCGTCGACGGCCTGTCCGGGGACCTTGCCGACGAGGTAGGCGAGGGTGCGCAGCACCGTGCCGAGCACGATGCGCGCGAAGACGTACGGGAGGAGGGCGCCGCGGGTGTTGGCCAGCAGCGTGTAGACGGCGCCCGCCTTGTCGACGCGGTGCGGGTTGACGACGGAGCGGCCGGCGCAGTCGACGGGGCGGCGCTCGCGGGAGGCCGCCTCGGCGTGCCGCAGGACGGCGTCGGGGGCGACGAGGACGGTGTGGCCGGCGGACTGGGCGCGCCAGCAGAAGTCGACGTCGTCGCGCATGAGCGGCAGCCGGCGGTCGAACCCGCCGAGGTCCTCCCACACGTCGCGGCGCACCAGCATGCCCGCGCTGGAGACCGAGAGCACCTGGCGGACCTGGTCGTGCTGGCCCTGGTCCTGCTCGCGGCGCTCCAGGCCGGTCCAGCGGCGGCCGCTGCGGGCGATGGAGACGCCGACCTCCAGCAGCTGGCGCCGGTCGTACCAGCTGCGCAGCTTGGGGCCGATGATCGCGGCGGACGGCGAGGCGTCGGCGACCCTCAGGAGGTTGAGGAGGGCGTCCGGGGCGGGCTCGCAGTCGTCGTGCAGGAGCCACAGCCACTGCACGGGTTCGCCGTGCGGCTCCTCGGGCTCCTCGTAGGCGTCGTCGTTCCAGGTGCGGGAGACCGGGTCCCAGCTGCTGGGCCGCCCCAGGTAGGGCAGTTGCTCCGTGGTCAGGGGCTCGGCGGCGCGCACGCACTCGTCGACGGCGGCGCCGAAGCCGCTGCGCCGTGCGAGGTGCAGGACGCGGTGGTCGCCGAGGCTCTCGGCGAGCAGGCGGGCGGAGTCGTCGGCGCTGCCGGTGTCGGCGGCGATGACGTCCTGCACCGGGCGGTCCTGGGAGACCAGACCCGAGAGCGCGTTGGGCAGCCAGCGGGCACCGTCGTGGGCGACGAGCACGGCGGTGACGACGTGGCGCGGGAACTCCGGTGCCTGGGCGGCGTATTGAGTCCCGGCTGAACTGTTCACGGACATCGAGGTTCGGGCCCCGGTTCGCTGGACTTCGGACGACGCCTTGGGCGTCTCGGACGGGCCCCCACACTAACGGTTGCGGGAGCCGGCCCTTCCGGGTCCGGGGCACATATACGTACGAACCCCGATGTGCCGGGCGGGAGCCCGGGGAGGGCTCTAGACGACGCCCTTCTTCAGTCGCCGGCGCTCGCGCTCGGACAGGCCGCCCCAGATACCGAAGCGCTCGTCGTTGGCGAGGGCGTAGTCGAGGCAGTCGGAACGGACCTCGCAGGCGAGGCAGACCTTCTTGGCCTCGCGGGTGGAGCCGCCCTTCTCGGGGAAGAAGGACTCGGGATCGGTCTGCGCGCACAGCGCGCGCTCCTGCCACCCGAGCTCTTCGTCGGCCTCTTCGGCCAGCAACAGCTGGAACAGCTCGGTCATGCGCGCCCCTCGTCTGTTTTCGCGTCCCCGTGATGTTGCCGTTACCTGCGACGGTCGAACGACACGAGTGAAATTACAAGTGTGCCGATACGGGCCAGTCAAGCCGAGATCTGCTATTGGGCCCGTTATTCACCCTGCGGAACCAAGGCCTGACAGAAAGTGTTCAAATCAGCCCAAACGTCCGCATACGTCAACCGCGGTCGACGCTCCTGGGGGGCGGCGATCACGATGCGATCACGAAAACACAACGACGTTTCACGAGGAGACGTTCCTGCGTAGCCGTGTGGTTGCGTCGGCACTTTTCCTGGGCCTTCAGCGCACAAACCTTTCGCCATGTCGAATAGCCGGATCAGGTGAAAGATTTACGACAAACCCGACATCAAGTTGACAGGCCGCCGAGGACCCGGTGTGCTAGGGCGCATGTCAGTGACCCACGCGCCTGCCCGGACCCGCCGCCTCGGCGAGTTCCGTCGTGCCGTGGAAGCTCACTGTCGCTGTTCCAGCTGTTGCCGCTGAAGGACTCTTCCCAGCCCGCACAGCCTCATGCGCATGCCTGACGCTCCTCACTTCCCGTAGGAACTCCCGCACCCATGAACAGCGACGTCTCGATCGCCGGCGACCCCCTCGCCATCCCCCACCTCCTCCCGCCCGCTCCCGCCTACCCCGTCACCGTCGCGGAATTCGCCGGGCTGGCCCGCAGGATCGCGGCCGACCGCGTCCGCTGGGCGCCGCGCGTCCGCTACGACGCCACCACCCGCTGGTACGACCGCCTGGAGACCGGACCCGGCTACGAGGTCTGGCTGCTCAGCTGGGTGCCCGGCCAGGGCAGCGGGCTGCACGACCACGGCCGGTCCGCGGGCGTGCTGACCGTCCTCGACGGCGAACTGACCGAGCACGCCCTCGGCGGCAACGGCGGGACCCGCCGTTCACTCCTGCCGGGGCACCAGCGGGTGTTCGCCCCCGGCTACGTCCACGAGGTGGTCAACGACTCGCTGGACGGCGCGGTCAGCCTGCACGTCTACTTCCCGGGCCTGACGGAGATGACCCCGTACGCCTGCACCTCCGGGGAGCCGGCGACCGAGGGGACGTTCGCAGGCTGACGCGGCGGGCTGACAGACTGTCCGCATGCGAATCGTGGTACTGGCCGGCGGCATCGGGGGAGCCCGTTTCCTGCGCGGCCTGAAGGCGGCGGCGCCGGAGGCGGACATCACCGTCATCGGCAACACCGGCGACGACATCCACCTGTTCGGCCTCAAGGTCTGCCCCGACCTCGACACCGTCATGTACACCCTCGGTGGCGGGATCCACGAGGCACAGGGCTGGGGCCGCGCCGACGAGACGTTCACGGTCAAGGAGGAACTGGCCGCCTACGGCGTCGGGCCCGAGTGGTTCGGCCTCGGCGACCGCGACTTCGCGACCCACATCGTGCGCACCCAGATGATCGGCGCGGGCTATCCGCTCAGCGCGGTCACCGAGGCGCTGTGCGCGCGCTGGAAGCCGGGAGTGCGGCTGATCCCGATGACCGACGACCGGATCGAGACGCACGTCGTCGTCGACGACCCGGACGCGGGCCCAGGTGGCGGGCGCAAGGCGGTCCACTTCCAGGAGTACTGGGTGCGGCTGCGGGCCTCCGTCCCGGCGTACGCGGTGCTGCCGGTCGGCGCGGAGGGCGCCAAGCCGGCGCCCGGCGTGCTGGAGGCGATCGGCGAGGCGGACGTCATCCTCTTCCCGCCGTCCAACCCGGTGGTGTCGGTCGGGACGATCCTGGCCGTCCCCGGCATCCGCGAGGCCATCGCCGAGGCGGGCGTGCCGGTGGTGGGCCTCTCCCCCATCGTCGGGAACGCGCCGGTGCGGGGCATGGCCGACAAGGTGCTGGCGGCGGTCGGCGTGGAGTCCACGGCGGCGGCGGTCGCCGCGCACTACGGCTCCGGCCTCCTGGACGGCTGGCTGGTCGACACCGTCGACGCCGGAACGGTGGACGAGGTCGAGGCCGCCGGCATCCGGTGCCGGGCCGTGCCGCTGATGATGACGGACCTGGACGCGACGGCCGCGATGGCCCGCGAGGCGCTGACGCTGGCCGGGGAGGTGAGGGCGTGATCGCCTCCTACCGTGTGTGGGCCGTCACGGGCATGCCCGAGGTCGAGCCCGGCGCGGACCTGGCCAAGCTCGTCGCGGCGAGCACGCCGGAACTGGCCGACGGCGACGTCCTCGTCGTCACCTCGAAGATCGTCAGCAAGGCCGAGGGGCGCGTGGTGCGCGCCACGGACCGCGAGGCCGCGATCGACGCGGAGACGGTGCGGCTCGTCGCACGGCGCGGGCCGACCCGGATCGTGGAGACCCGGCACGGCTTCGTCATGGCCGCGGCCGGCGTGGACGCCTCCAACACGGCCCCCGGAACGGTGCTGCTGCTGCCCGAGGACCCGGACGCCTCCGCCCGCGCCATCCGGGCGGGGCTGCGGGACGCGCTCGGCATCAACGTCGGCGTGGTCGTCACCGACACCTTCGGGCGGCCCTGGCGCGAGGGCCTGACCGACGTGGCGATCGGCGCGGCCGGGCTGCACGTGCTGGACGACCTGCGGGGCGCCACGGACTCCCACGGCAACGAACTGGCGGTCACGGTCACGGCCTTGGCCGACGAGCTCGCCGCGGCCGGTGACCTGGTGAAGGGCAAGTCCACCGGCTCGCCCGTCGCCGTCGTCCGGGGTCTGGACCGCCTGGTGCTGCCCGCGGAGGAGGACGGCGAAGGCGGCCGCGCCCTCGTCCGGGTCGCCGCCAACGACATGTTCCGGCTGGGCACTTCGGAGGCCGTCCGCGAGGCGGTCTCCCTGCGGCGCACGATCCGCGAGTTCACCGACGAGCCCGTCGACGGGGCGGCCGTACGGCGCGCCGTGGCCCTCGCGGTCACCGCGCCGGCGCCGCACCACACGACGCCGTGGCGCTTCGTGCTGCTGGAGTCCGAACCGGCACGGGTCCGGCTGCTGGACGCCATGCGCGAGGCGTGGATCGCGGACCTGCGCCGCGACGGCCGCAGCGAGGAGTCCGTCGCCAAGCGGGTGCGCCGCGGCGACGTCCTGCGCAAGGCGCCGTACCTGGTGGTGCCCTGCCTGGTCGCGGACGGGGCGCACGACTACCCGGACGCGCGGCGGTCGGCGGCGGAGCGCGAGATGTTCGTGGTCGCGATGGGCGCGGCCGTGGAGAACTTCCTGGTGGCGCTGGCCGGCGAGCAGTTGGGGTCGGCGTGGGTGTCCTCCACGATGTTCTGCCGCGACGTGGTGCGCGAGGTGCTGGACCTGCCGGAGGACTGGGACCCGATGGGCGCCGTCGCCGTCGGCCGCCCCGCCGCGCCCCCGAAGGAGCGGCCGGGGCGGAGCGCGGAGGCGTTCATCGAGGTGCGCTGAGCGCGGGGCGCAGACCGGTTCGCCGGCGGAAATGGGGCGGCCCCCCGCCCGCGTGCCGTGATCTCATGTGCCCATGGCGGGCATGAGCATCACCGTGTGTCTGCCGGGGGCAGCGCCCGACCTGGTGGACGAGGCGATCGCCGACGCGATGGCACCGTTCGAGATGGACGGCACACGGGACCGGGAACTGGGCATCTGGGACTCCTGATACATCACCGGCGGCGAGGCGATGGGCGGCGGGTTCAACGTGCTGCCCGGCCATGAGCGGGATCCGAGGTTGATCCGGTCGCGCCGGTGGGACAGGAAGTCCGAAAGGCTTCCCAACGACTTCGGCTGGTGCGCGGGCGGGCCCCGTGAGCTCCTCGACTTCTCCGCGTCGCACGAGGAGGCACGCCGCCTGGCGGAGGCGGCCTGGCGGCGGTGGCACGAACTGGCGGCCGAACTCCCGCCGTCCAGCCCGTGGTTCGGGAGGTACGACCGCGAGCAGGCCTCGGCGGACTACCGTGCCCAGCCGCTCGTGAAGGCCTTCGACGCCTATGTCAGGACGTTGCCGAAGGAGCGCTATCGGTACTGGTTCCTCACATTCCTCGACCCGGTCGTCGATGTGGGGCGCACCGAGCGCGAGACGTTTGTCGGGCAACAGGTCTCCTCGTCCCTGCGCACACGCAACGTGCTCACGCTGAACGGCTGGTGGTACGAGGACGGCGGACCGGGGATCCACGGTGAGTGCAACGGCCCCGCGACCTGCCCGCACGAGCCCGAACTGCCCGTGGGGCAGGAGCGCGTCGACGGCTACCTGCGGGACCTTCCCGGGGACACGCTCCTGGTCAACGTGAAGTGCCACGTGTGAAACGGCGGACGCGGCGGGGCGACCCACGCACGCCTCGCAGGCACCGTCACAGCGGCACGATGTTGCCCGGCGCCATGCGCGGGGCGCGGCGTGGGGGGCGGCGGCCGGTGAGGAGGATGAGGCGGGCGGCGCGGTGGCGCTGGCCGGCGTAGGGCTCGAGGAGTTCGAGCATGGTGGCGTCGTCGCAGCGGTGGGCGCCGGTGAGGGCGTAGCCGACGGTGTGCGGCAGGTGGAGGTCGCCGACCGTGATCGCGTCGGGGTCGCCGTTGCTGCGCTGCAGGGTCTCGGCCGCGGTCCAGGGGCCGATGCCGGGAACGGCCTGGAGGCGGGCGAGGGCGTCGGCGGGGGCGAGGGTGGTGGCCTGCTCCATGCGGGCGGCGGCGCGGGCGGCCCGGACCGCGGCGGCGGAGCGCTTGCCGTCGACGTTCGCGCGGTGCCACTCCCAGGAGGGGATCATGGCCCAGCCGCGGGCGTCGGGCATCACGCGCATGCGCAGTTCCTCGCCGGGGCCGGGAGCGGGCTCGCCGAAGCGCCACAGCAGGACCCGCCAGGAGCGGTAGGCCTCGTCGGAGGTGACCTTCTGCTCGAGGATCGCGGGGATGAGGGACTCCAGCACCAGGCCCGTACGGGTCAGCCGCAGGCCGGGGTTGCGGCGGTGGGCCTCGTGGACGACGCGGTGCCGGGCGGTGAAGGCGGCGGGGTCGTCGGCGTCGCCGAGCAGGCCGGGGAGGCGGTCCAGGAGCCAGTCGGCGCCGGGGCCCCAGGCCTCGGCCTCGACCTCGCCGCCGGAGGGGCGGGCGATGCGCAGGGTGCCGGGGCCCTCGGGGGTGCGCGAGGCCCGGTAGACCGCGCGGTCGGCGCCGACGCGGAACGCGGGGTCGCCGGGGCCGCGGCGCAGGGGGCCGAGCGTGAGGCCGAGGTCCAGGGGGCCGCGAGGGGTCCAGCGGCGGGTGCGGCCGGGTGTGCGGGGGCCGGGGACGCGGCCGGTCGCGGCGCGGAGGAGTCGGCTCTGCTCGGGGTGCACCCTCCGAGCGTACGGTGTGGGCCGTCCGGCTTCCGGGTTTCCGGCCGGTGGGCGGGGTGCGCCCACCGGCCGGGGCCCGGGGCGGTCACCGGCCGGCCACCGGTCGGCTACTGGTCGGAGGAGAAGCGGACCGCGCCGTCCAGGATGACCGCGCCGCACCAGATGCGCACCCCGTGCCGCAGTTCGTTGTCGGCACCGATGTGCGCCGAGTCGCCGATGACGGAGCCGTGGACGACGGTGCGCTCGCCGATGACCGCCCCCGCGCCGATGAGGGAGTCGACGACGGTCGCGCCGGGGTGGACGACGGCGCCCGCCAGGACCAGGCTGCCGTCGACGACCGCTCCGGAGCCGATGACGGCGCCCGCGGAGACGGCGGTGCCGCCGGTGAGCTTGGCGTCGTCGGCGACCCTGGCGCCCTCCAGGACGAGGCGTTCCCCGCAGCGGCCGGGGACGGCCGGGGAGGGCGCGTGGCCGAGGACGAGGTCGGCGGAGCCGCGGACGAAGGCGTTCGGGGTGCCGAGGTCGAGCCAGTAGGTGGAGTCGACCATGCCCTGCAGGTGGGCGCCGTCGGCCAGCAGGCCGGGGAAGGTCTCACGCTCGACGGAGACCGCGCGGCCGGTGGGGATGGAGTCGATGACGGAGCGGTCGAAGACGTAGGCACCCGCGTTGACCTGGTCGGTGACGATCTCCTCGGGCGTCTCCGGCTTCTCCAGGAACGCGGTGACGCGGCCGGTGGGGTCGGTCGGCACGAGCCCGAAGGCGCGCGGGTCCTCGACCCGGGTCAGGTGGAGGGAGACGTCGGCGCCGGAGTCCCGGTGGGTGGCGACCAGGCCGGCGATGTCGAGGCCGGTGAGGATGTCCCCGTTGAAGACGAGGACCGGGTCGCCGGGGGCGGAGTCCAGGCGGTCGGCGACGTTGCGGATGGCGCCGCCGGTGCCGAGCGGCTCGTCCTCGGTGACGTACTCCAGGCGCAGCCCGAGGGCGGACCCGTCGCCGAAGTGCGGTTCGAAGACCTCGGCGAGGTAGGAGGTCGCCAGGACGATGTGCTCGACACCCGCCGCGCGCGCCCGGGCGAGCTGGTGCGTGAGGAACGGGACACCGGCCGCGGGGACCATCGGCTTGGGCGTGTGCACCGTCAGGGGGCGCAGTCTGGTGCCCTTGCCGCCGACCAAGAGGATCGCTTCAGTCACCTGTTTTTGTCTCCGCTTCCTGGCGGGCCGAACGCATGAGCGGCCAATCTTATGCAGGGTGCGATCAGCGGCCCTGGAGCCCCGCCGCGGTGCGGCGGATGATGCCGAGATCGTCGTACAGCTCCGTTCCCGGGCATTGCGTGGCGAATCCGTCCCGGTGGCCCGAGATGACGTTCATGCGGACCCGCGTACCCTTCGGGTACTTGTTGCTCCCTCCGGACACCAGGTATGTCATGCCCTCCGGGTCACGGCCGTAAATTCCGAGTTTCCACGCGGCGAGCCGGGCGACGGCCGACAGGGCCTCGCTGGTGGGCTGCTCCTCGGAGTAGTCGCCGAGCACGGCGATGCCCATGGTGTGCTCGTTGAAACCGAGGGTGTGCGCGCCGAAGACGGCCTTGGAGACGCCGCCGCTGCGGCCTTCGTAGATGTTTCCGCACTTGTCGACGAGGAAGTTGTAGCCGATGTCGCGCCAGCCGCTGCTCTTGACGTGGTAGCGGTAGATACCGCGGATGACCGAGGGGGAGTCGGAGCACTCGTAGTCGTTGCCGGTGGCGGTGTGGTGGACGAAGATCGCGCTGACGTCGTCGGTGAGCTCCGAGTCCTCGCTGCGCAGTTGCTCGTCGGCGCCCCAGCCGAACCGGGTGACGATGCGGGGGCGCGCGCCGGTGAAGCGCTGCCCGGTGAGCGCCTCGGTCTGGGAGCGGCTGAGCGCGGGGACGAAGGGGGACTCGACCGGGGTGCCCGAGGTGTCGCTCGGGTCCGCGGCGGTGTCGGTGGTGGTGCCGTCCTGCGGGTGGCGGCCGCCGAGCGGGTAGCCCCCCTCGCTGGGGCCGACGCCGTCGAGCGGGTCGCCCACCTCGCTGGGGCCGACGCCGTCGAAGGGGTCGCCGCCGTCGTAGGGGCCGCCGCCGTCGTAGGGGCCGCCCGTGGTGCCACCGCCGTCCGGGCCACCGCCGTCCGGACCGGTGCCCCCCGGACCGGCGGGGCCGGGGTCCAGCGCGGCGTCGGGGTCGAGGTAGCTGCCGCCCAGGTCGTCGCCGGGGCCGTCGCCGGACGCGTCACCCGGTTCGTCCCCGGGGTCGACCATCTCCAGTCGCAGACCCTTGGGCAGGCCGGGCCGCACTCCGCGCCTGCCGGTGGGGGCCTCGGGCACGACCCGCACCTCGACTCCGTCGGAACGGCCGACCCACAGCGGGGCGGTCGCGCCGCGCACCGCGGAGGCCGAGCCTTCGGGCGAGCCGGCGTCGGGAACGTCGTCGTTGTGCGCCTCGACGGTGCGCCAGCCGGACCAGATGCCGGTGCCGGTGGCGCGGGTCCGGACCTGGACGGTGCCCCGCAGGTCGGTGCCGACGTCGTCCCAGGTGATGCCGATCAGCGAGAACGGCCGCACGGCACGGGCGGGCAGCCCCTGGGCGAGCGGGGTGCCGATGGCACGGCCGGAGGTGGCGAGCGGGGCCAGCGGCAGGGTGTGGGTGTCGCCGGGGGGCGTGCCGGCGGCGGCCGCGCGCGCCGGCGCGTGGATGGTGGCGGTGGCACCGGAGGGGAAGGCGAGCGGCAGGGCGAGGGCAGCCATGCACGCCGCGGAGATCGACGTCGCAAGAAGTGCACGCATGGGAAGAACAGTTACATAAGGCCCCAGAACGCGCAGCCGGGATCTGACGGGCTGTCCTCTTCTGCCGGTCCATCAGAGGCACCCGGGACGCCACCGCCTGACGTAGCCTGGGCCGCGTGACATCGACTGCCCGTACACCCGCCGACCTGCTGCGTTCCGCGCTCGCGGCGGACCCCGCCCGGCCCCTGGTCACCTTCTACGACGACGCCACCGGCGAACGCGTCGAACTGTCGGTGGCCACCTTCGGCAACTGGGTGGCCAAGACCGCCAACCTCATCCAGGACGAACTGGGCGCCCAGCCGGGTGACCGTGCGGCACTGCTGCTGCCGGCGCACTGGCAGACCGCGGTATGGGTGCTCGCCTGCTTCTCCACCGGCGTGGTCGTGGTGCCGGGCGGCGACCCGGGCGAGGCCGACCTCGTGGTCTCCGGCCCGGACACCCTGGAGGAGGCCCGCGCCTGCTCCGGCGAGCGGGTCGCGCTGGCGCTGCGCCCGCTGGGCGGCCGCTTCCCGCAGCCGCCGGAGGGCTTCCTCGACTACGCGGTCGAGGTCCCCTCCCAGGGCGACCGCTTCGTCCCGTACGCGCCGGTGGACGCGGACGCGCCCGCGCTGGAGCTGCCGGGCGGGGAGGAGCTCACCGGCGCGCAGGTGGTCGAACGGGCCCGCGCGTCCGCCGCGGCCCTGGGACTGACGGCCGGGGCGCGGCTGCTCTCGGGCCGGCCGTACGGCGACTGGGACGGTCTGGCTGCCGGGCTGCTGGCACCGCTGGCGGCGGACGCCTCCGTGGTGCTCTGCCGCAACCTGGACCGGCTTCCCCCCGCCGACCTGGACAAACGCCGGGAGAGCGAGCGGGTGACCCACACGGCGTAACCCCGCACCGGCCCACCGTTCCCGAAGACCTCGGACGGAACTGAACAACTCCGCACAACCGAGGACGGGTTTGGACGGTCTCTATAGGTGACCTGATCATCAGCAGCACCTGTAAGGACGGGCCCGGACGTGACCACGCCAGCCGATTCGCCGGAAGCCGAGGACGCCCCTCCCGCCGACACCCCGACCGCCGACACCCCGCCGAGGAAGCGCCGCCGCACCTGGCTGCGCGTCCTCGCCGTCGTCGTCTCCCTGGTGCTGCTCGCGGGGGCCGGGGTCTCCTGGTACCTGTACAAGCAGCTCGACGGGAACATCCACACGGACACGGACACCGCGCACGAGTTGATGCGCGTGCGGTCCGAGCGGCCCAAGGTGCTGCCCGAGGCGACCACCGCCGAGAACATCCTGCTCCTGGGTTCGGACAACCGTGGCGACGGAAACGGCAAGTACGGCCAGGACACCGGCACCCAGCGGTCGGACACCGCGATACTGCTGCACCTGGCCGCGGACCGGAAGAGCGCGACGGCGGTCAGCCTGCCGCGCGACCTCATGGTCGACATCCCCTCCTGCCGGCGGTCCGACGGCAGCATGACCAATCCCCAGTTCGCCCAGTTCAACTGGGCGTTCGAGTTCGGTGGCGCCGCCTGCACGATCCGTACGGTGGAGAAGCTGACCGGGATCCGCGTCGACCACCACCTCGTGGTGGACTTCAACGGCTTCAAGAAGATGGTCGACGCGGTCGACGGCGTCGAGGTCTGCGTCCCGCACGCCGTGCACGACCAGGACGCGCACCTGGACCTGGAGGCCGGCCGCCAGGAGCTGCACGGCGAGCAGGCACTCGGCTACGTCCGGGCCCGCAAGGGCATCGGCGACGGCAGCGACACCCAGCGCATGGACCGCCAGCAGCAGTTCCTCGCCTCCCTGGTGCAGAAGGTCGACTCCACGGGCGTGTTGCTCAACCCCGCCAAGCTCTACCCGCTGCTGGACGCCGCGACCTCCTCGCTCACCGCGGACGAGGGTCTCGACTCGCTGGCCGAGCTGTACGAGCTGGCGCAGAGCCTGCGCAAGACGCCCACGGACCAGGTGCGTTTCCTGACCGTGCCGCGGCGTCCGTACACGGCCGACCGCAACCGTGACGAACTGGTGCAGCCCGCCGCGGACGAACTGTTCACGACCCTGCGCGAGGACGGGCAGGTGACCGTCGAGGGCGACGAGGGCACCGGCTCCGGCTCCGCCAGCCCGACGGCCGGCGGAACCTCCACCGCCTCTCCCGCATCTCCTACACCGTCGGGGTCGGCGAGCGCCTCCCCCTCGTACCGCGGCACCACCGCCGACCGCGACGTGTGCGGCGGCAGTGGGGATTGAACAGTTTGTCCAGGTGTAGGAGAGCGGAATTTGTCAGCGACGGGCGTACACGCTGAACTGTGGGGTTAGTGTGAGCGATCCGGCCTGTTGCAGCGGCCGAGACGGAGGACTCGATCGACCGTGGACACGCAAGGCCGTAGGCAGCACGTCGACCCGGCGGATCAGTGGGTTTTCGATCCCGAGACGGGCAGCTACCAGTTGCGGCTGGACCCCCCGCAGCAGCCGGAACCCGGCGTCCCCCCACAGGGGGCGGGCCGGCGGACACAGCGCGTCCAGCCGCAGGGCGGAAGCCGCGCACGGCAGGGCCGTTCCGGCGCCGAGGGCGAGGGCCGCGCCACGACGGGCGGCCGCTCCCCCGAGGGCGGCCGCGCGGCGGGCACCGGCAGGGCGGCGGGCGGCAGCCGGGCAGGCGGCACCAGGGGCGAGGGCGGCGGCCGGGCGGCCGCGCGCACCAGCCGGCGCCGGCCCAAGTCCCGGAAGTCCGCCAAGAAGCGGGCCCTGATCTGGACCGCCGGCACGCTCGGGGTCGTGGTCATCGCGGCGTGCGTGGGCGTCTACGCGCTGTACCAGCAGCTCAACGGCAACATCCACACGATCGACCCGGGCATCGGCTCCAAGAACGCCACGTCCACCGGGCCGGTCAACATCCTGGTCATCGGCACCGACAGCCGGCAGGGCCTGAAGGGCAAGTACGGCGACGCGGCCAACGTCGGCCACGCCGACACCACGATCCTCTTCCACGTCTCCAAGGACCGCTCCAATGCGACGGCGCTGAGCATCCCCCGGGACATCATCACCGACATCCCGGACTGCCCGACGAAGCAGTCCGACGGCTCCACGAAGATCATCCCGGGTGAGAGCGACGTCCGCTTCAACACCAGCCTGGGCCAGTACGGCCGCGACCCGGGCTGCACGATGCGCACCGTCAAGGCATTGACGGGCATCACCCCGGACCACTTCATGATGGCCAACTTCGACGCGGTGAAGGACCTGTCGACGGCGGTCGGGGGCGTAGAGGTGTGCCTGGCCAAGGACATCGACGACCCGGACTCGCACCTGAAGCTGGACAAGGGCCGGCACATCGTCGCGGGCGAGCAGGCGCTGGCCTTCGTCCGCACCCGGCACAGCGTCGGCTTCGGCGGCGACCTCAGCCGCATCCAGCTGCAGCAGCAGTTCCTCGGCTCGATGATGCGCACGATGAAGTCCGGCGACACGCTGACCAGTCCGACGAAGCTGCTCAAGCTGGCGAACACGGCGACGAAGGCGCTCACCGTCGACACCGGCATCGGCAGCGTGCCCAAGCTCAGCCAACTCGCCAAGGACCTGAGCCGGGTCGACACCAAGAACATCACCTTCGCGACGGTGCCGGTGATAGACAACCCGGCCGAGAAGGTGCACGCCACGGTGGTGCTGGACGAGACCAAGGCGCCGCAGCTGTTCACCATGGTGCGCAACGACGTCTCGCTCACCGAGGTGAAGAAGAAGCAGAAGGCGTCCGACGCGGCCAAGCTCAAGGGCCCCAAGGCCGACGCGATCAACGTGCGGGTCGAGGTGCTGAACGGCAGCGGGGTCTTCGGCGCCGCCCAGGACACCGTCAACTGGCTGCAGAACGACGAGGGCGTCAACCGCTCCACCAACGGCGGCAACGCGCCCACCGAACTGCAGAAGACGACGCTGGAGTACGCCCCCAACCAGGCCGACCAGGCGCGCCGGCTGGCCGACATGATGGGGCTGCCGGCCTCCGCGCTCAAGCAGGGCACCGAGGACGCCGCCCCGCGCGCCAACATGACGCTCACCCTCGGCAAGGACTTCACGCAGGCGGGCACGCCGATCGCCCCGCCGACGAAGGCGCCCGAGGGCATCCAGAAGGTCGAGGCGGACGACAAGAGCGTGTGCGCCAAGTAGCCGCCCGGCACGGGCACCAGGGTCGACAGGGGTATCAGGGGTGGGAACCGGACGATGACGGACAGTCGTGTGCGCGATCTCGGCTGGGACGACAGCCTCTACGACGACCACCCGCGGGACGGGACGCCGCAGCGCGGCACGGACGCGGTGCGGGCCCCGCACACGGACCCGGGACGCGGCGGCGGACAGCCGGGCGGAAGACCGGACGGGCAGCCGGGCGCACGGCCGCCGCAGCGCCGCAGACGCCGGGTCGTCCGGTGGATCGCGGTCACCCTCGCGGTGCTCATACTCGGGACGGCGGGGGCCGGTTACGCGTACTACGAGCACCTCAGCCACAACCTCCGCAAGGGGAAGCGGAACAGCGGCGACAGCGACGTGGCCAAGGCGCCGACGAACGCGCTGAACATCCTGCTGCTGGGCGCCGACGGCCGTAACTCCGCGGAGAACCTCAAGCTCGGCGGCGCCAGGTACACCAAGGACGAACCGCCCCGCGCGGACGTGATCATGCTGCTGCACGTCTCCGCCGACCGCAGCAACATGTCCGTGGTGAGCATCCCGCGCGACACCCGGGTGCCGATCCCGAAGTGCACCGACCCCAAGACGGGCAAGAAGTTCGCCGCCACCACGCACGCGATCATCAACGAGAGCCTGGCGCGCGGCGGCCCCGGCTGCACGCTCGCCACCGTGCAGAACCTCACCAAGGTCTACATCGACCACTGGATGATGATCGACTTCGCGGGTGTGGTGAAGATGGCCGACGCGGTCGGCGGCGTCGAGGTCTGCGTGAAGCAGCCGGTGTGGGACCACCCGACCCCGCAGCAGCCTGGCGGCTCCGGGCTGAAGCTCGAGGCGGGCTCGCAGAAGATCACCGGCAAGAAGGCCCTGCAGTGGCTGCGCACCCGGCACGCCTTCGAGAGCGACCTCGGGCGCGCCAAGGCGCAGCACATGTACATGAACTCGATGGTGCGGGAGCTGCGCTCGCAGAACGTCTTCACCGACGGCGGGCGGCTGCGCGGCCTCGCCGAGGCCGCCACCAACGCACTGCAGGTGTCGGAGGAGATCGGTACCCCGAAGAAGCTCTTCGACCTCGGCATGCAGCTCAAGAGCGTCCCGTCGAACCGGATCACGATGCTGACCATGCCGCCGGTCACGGACACCGAGAACGACCAGCACTACATGCCGGACCCGGTGGCCGCCCCCAAGGTGTGGTCGCGGCTCGTCCACGACCTCCCCTTCGACGACAAGGGGAAGAAGAAGGCGAAGAAGGAGCCCACCGGGCCGGCGGCGCGGCCTGCCGCGGACATCCCGGTCTCGGTCGTCAACGGCACCGCGGGCGACGCCACGGGCACTCCCGTGAACGGCAGGGCGCGCGCCCTGGCCACGGCGCTGGCCCAAGGCGGGTTCGGGAAGGCGGCGGCGGCCACCGCACCGCAGCCGTCGGCGGCCACCGTGATCGAGTACCCGGCCTCCGGGGGCGCGCAGGGCCGCTCGGACGCGCTCGCCGTGGCGAAGCTGTTCAAGCTCCCCAGCGGTGTTGTGAAGGAATCCTCACATGTCGCTTCCGTCACACTCGTCGTGGGCGCGGACTGGCGGGAGGGGACGGTCTTCCAGGGTGCCGCCGACGACGACGGATCGCTGCCCACGAGCGCCGGGGCCCTGAACGGAGCGAATGATTCAGCCTGCATGGACGTGTACAGGCCATATCGCTGGGATCCCGGTTTGGGGTAATGCGCACGATCGTTTTACACAGGCGATAAGAAGCGAATGCCTTGACCCCGTCGCGGTTTATGTATCGTGACCTGCAACCATCCGCGAGCAGGGCTGTTCCGGTTCCACAGGACTTTGACAGTCGCACAGCTGAGAATCACCCACGATCCGCGCGCTGCGGCGCAACCGGTGACCGTAGTGACCAGCGCGTCATGGGAGGGCACACATGCGCCACGGCAGCATCCCCGGAGGGCGGAACGCCCCCTACGATCCTCACGAACCCGGATGGGACGACTCTCCGTACGGGGACGGTCACGGACAGCCGTACATCCCGCAGCAGCCCACCCCGCACCCGACGGTCCCGCAGCAGCCCCAGCGCGGCGGCTACCGCCCGCAGGAGCCGCAGCGCGGCGGGTACCCGCCCCAGGAGCCGTACGCGCCCTACCAGCCGGCGGACTACGAGGCCACGGGCTACGACACCGGGGGCTACGGCGACGACGGCCACCGGGCCGACTACGGCGCCTACGAGGACGACGGGGGCGACGGTGCGTCCACCGGCACCCTGACCGCGACGCAGGGCGACGGGGCGGACGACGACGGCCACGACGGCAGCGGCCGCCGCGGCAACCGCCGCCGCAAGAAGGGCAAGAGGCGCGCCCTGCGCTGGGTGGCGATCGTCACGTCGGTGGCGATACTCGGCTCGGCCGGCGCCGCCTACGCGTACTACCAGCACCTCAACGCGAACATCAAGAAGGACGCGCTGAACCTCGGCGACAGCCAGGCCGCCAAGAGCAAGGCCAACGCCGCCGGCCAGACCCCGCTGAACATCCTGCTGCTGGGCTCCGACAGCCGCGCGTCCAAGGCGAACCAGAAGCTCGGCGGCGCCAAGGCCGACGCCGACCGCAAGCCGCTCGCCGACGTCCAGATGCTGCTGCACGTCTCCGCGGACCGCAGCAACATGACCGTGGTCAGCATCCCTCGCGACACCCGGGTCACCATCCCCAAGTGCACCGACCCGGACGACGGGCAGGTCTATCCCGAGACCACGTCGGAGACGATCAACACGAGCCTCCAGCACGGCGGCCCCGGCTGCACCGTGGCGACCTGGGAGAAGCTCACCGACATATCCATCGACCACTTCATGATGATCGACTTCGCCGGCGTGGTGTCCATGGCCGACGCGGTCGGCGGCGTCCCGGTCTGCGTCAAGGGGAACGTCTGGGACAAGAAGTCCGGGCTCAAGCTCACCAAGGGCGACCACGTCATCAAGGGCAAGCAGGCCCTGCAGTGGCTCCGCACCCGGCACGGCTTCGAGGACGGCAGCGACATCGGCCGCACCCACGCCCAGCACATGTACATGAACGCGATGGTCCGCCAGCTGAAGTCCAGCGCGAAGCTCAACGACCCGGGCAAGCTGACGGGCCTGGCGGAGGCCGCCACCAAGGCGCTGACCGTCGACACCGGCCTCGGCACGGTCAAGAAGCTCTACGACCTGGGCAACGACCTCAAGGGCGTCCCCACCGACCGCATCACCATGACGACGATGCCCTGGGGCGCCGACCCGCAGAACCCGACCGCGCACGTCGTGCCGACCTCCGCGGCGACCAAGCTCTTCACGCTGCTCCGCAACGACCAGGCCGTGGACGGCAAGGCCGCGAAGAAGAAGAAGGCGGCCACGGCCACGGCCACCGCGAAGGCCTCGCCCAAGGGCGAGATCGCGGTGACGGTCCAGAACGGCACCGGCAGCACCTCGGTGCCCGCCACCCCCGGCCGGGCGGGCACGGTCACGGAGAAGCTGAAGACCCTGGGCTTCACCCAGGCCGAGTCCGACTCCACACCGCAGTCGCAGTCCGGCAGCACGATCACCTACGCGAGCGACGACGACCAGGCCGACGCCCTGGCCGTGGCGAAGGCGCTGAAGCTGCCCACGGGCGCGGTGAAGAAGTCCGCGTCCGCCGAGGGCATCACGCTGGTGATCGGCGCCGACTGGACCGCCGGGTCGACCTACCCGGCGGCCAGCAGCTCCGACACCAAGGAAGTGCTGGACAGCGCGAGCGCGCTCAACGCCTCCGACGACTCGGCGTGCATGAAGGTGAACCCCTACAACAGCTGGTAGGGGTCCACCCGCGGCATCACGCGTCGGCCGCCGCCCGCACCGCCGGGCGGCGGCTGGCGATGACCCGCCGGGCGAGCGAGCGCGGGCTGGTCAGGAAGCCGTAGCCCCACGCCATGTGCATCGTGGCGAGCGCCACCGGGATCTGCAGCCGTGCGCCGGCGGACAGGCCCCTGCCGGCCGGGAGCGAGCCCAGCGCGATGGCGGCGAGGTAGCCGCCGGGGACGACGAAGCCGAGCGGGGTGACCGCGGCGCCGACCACCACACCCGCCGCGATGGCCACGACGGCGGCCGGGGCGGCCAGGTAGCGCAGGTTGACCGAGCCCTGGTGGTAGCGGGTGACGACGCGGCGCCAGCGCCCGTAGTCCTTGTACTGCTTGGCCAGCGCGCGCACGCTGGGCCGCGGGCGGTACGAGACGCGCAGCTCGGGCGAGAACCAGATCAGGCCGCCGGCCTCGCGGATGCGGTAGTTCAGCTCCCAGTCCTGGGCGCGGATGAACTCCTCGTTGTACCCGCCCTGCTGCTCCAGCACCTCACGGCGGAAGACCCCGAGGTAGACGGTGTCGGCGGGGGCGGCGGCGCCGCCGGTGTGGAAGGCCGCGTTGCCGACGCCGATCTTCGAGGTCATGGCGGCGGCGACGGCGCGCTCCCAGTCGTTCTCGCCCTCGGCGTGCATGATGCCGCCGACGTTGGCGGCGCCGGTCTCCTCCAGCAGCCGCACCGCGGTCTCGATGTAGTCGGGCGAGAGCATGCCGTGGCCGTCGACCCGCACCACGACGGGGTGCCGGGAGGCCTTGATGGCGGCGTTCAGGGCGGCGGGGGTGCGGCCGGTGGGATTGGGCACCGTGTGGACGCGGGGGTCCTCCCGCACCAGCTCCGCCGCGATCTCGTCCGTGCGGTCGGTGGAGGGGCCGAGGGCGATGACGACCTCGAGCTCGCCCGCGTAGTCCTGTTCGAGGATGTGGCGGACGGAGTTGCGCAGGTGCCGCTCCTCGTCGAGCACCGGCATGATCACGGAGACGGCGGGCAGCACGTGGGGGGTCGCAGCGTTCACAGCCGGACACGTTACCGCGAACGGATGATACGAACACGTGCAGGCGGGCGGGGCTCATCCCGTACGACGGTATGACTCCTTAGCGTGACTCCATGACCGTCGCTCGTCGCCGTCAGCAGCCCATCGCAGCCGCCCGCCGGGCCCGGAAGCGGTCGCCCGTGCGCCGCGGGATGCGCGTCCTCGGCGCCGTCTCGCTGGGCATCCTGACCGCCAGCGGGATCGGGCACGCCGTCCTGGGGCACATGGACGACCGCCTGGCGCGGGTGGACGCCTTCGCCGGGATGAAGAACCGGCCCAACCCCACCAAGGGCACCAACTTCCTGCTGGTCGGCACCGACGTGCGCCGCGGGCTGACCGCGGCGCAGCGCACCGCCCTGCGCCTGGGCGGGGAGCCCTGCGACTGCACCGACACGATGATGCTGGCCCACCTGTCGCGGGACGGCAGGCGGGTCAGCGTGGTCGCCCTGCCGCGGGACTCGTACGCGGAGCTGCCCCGCCCCGGCAAGCTGAAGTGGGCCTGGGGGGTGGGCGGCCCCTCGCTCGCCGTCAGCACGGTCGAGAAGATGACCGGGATCAAGGTCGACCACTACGCCGAGTTCGACTTCGGCTCCTTCATGAAGACCGTCGACAGGATCGGCGGCGTCGACCTCTGCTTCGCCCAGCCGCAGCGGGACCCCTTGACCGGTCTCGACCTGCCCGCCGGCACGGTCCGCGCGGACGGCGGCACGGCGCTGCGGTACGTGCGCTCCGGCCACTTCCCCGGCAGCCCCGACCTCCCGCGGATGCTGAACCAGCAGCGGTTCCTGGCCGCCCTGGTCCGCCGGGTCACCGACATCGGGCTGCTGGAGAACCCGGTCAAGCTCGACCAGGTGGCCCGGGCCGCGCTGGGCTCGGTGCGCGCGGACCGGCAGACCAAGCCGGACGACCTGATCGCGCTCGCCACGGGGCTGCGGGGCGGCTTCGGGGCGCGCTCGGTGGAGTTCGCGTCGGTGCCCGTGGACGCCACGCCGTTCCGGGTGCAGGGGGTGGGCACGACCCTGCGCTGGGACGTCAAGGGCGCCGGGCGGATCTTCGACGCGCTGCGCGAGGACCGCCCGCTGACCGGCCCGGACGGCGGCCCCCTGGCCACGCCCAGCCCGTCGACGGCGCCCGAGCCGGAGCAGGTCGACGTGCCGCCCAAGTCGATCCGCGTCCAGGTCAACAACGGGACGACGGTCAACGGACTGGGGGCGCGCGTGGACAAGGAACTGCGCCGCCTGGGCTTCCGCACCACCGGTGCGCCCGGCAACACCGTCCGGCACGACGCGGAGTACACGGTCATCCACTACGACCCGGGCTGGGACCGCTCCGCCAAGGCCCTGGGGACGGCCCTGCCGTACGCCGAGCTGCGAGCGGTCTCCGGGCTGGGGTCGACGCTGCGGATCACCGTGGGCGCGGACTACGACGGCGTGACCCCGGTGCGGGCCGGTGAGCCGGACCCGCCCGCGCCGCCGCCGGTGGAGCTCCCGCCCGCGCGCGGCGACCGCGTCGCGTGCGGCTGAGGTCCGGGGCCGGCGACCGGGCGCCGTCAGTCCTCGAAGCCTTCGGCGGCTCGCTTCTCGCGCAGCTCCATGATCGCCCGGCGGCGGGCCAGCCGGTGCGTGCGGCGGATCTGCGCCTCCTGCAGACGGCGCCGGTCCCGGTCGGTCTCGGGCTCGATCTGGGGCACCGGGCGCGGCGCGCCCTCGGCGTCCACGGCCACGAAGACCAGGTAGGCGCTGGCCACCTGGGTCGCCGGGCCGGACTCGTTCCAGCGTTCGGCCAGCACGCGCACGCCGACCTCCATGGAGCTCCGCCCGGTCCAGTTGACCTGGGCCTGCACCTTGAGCAGGTCGCCGACCCGCACCGGCTCCAGGAAGGCCATCTCGTCCATGGCGCCGGTCACCGCGGGCCCCTCGGAGTGCCGTCCGGCGACGGCGCCCGCCGCGTCGTCCACGAGCTTCATGACCACGCCGCCGTGCACGGTGCCCAGCAGGTTCGTGTCGTGGTGGGTCATGATGTGCGCCAGCGTGATCCGCGAGGCGGACGTGGGCTTGAACGGGACAGGGTGCGGGGGTGGCTCCTCGAACATGGCTCCACCCTAAGCACTGCCGAGCCGTGCTCCTCCCCGGGCACACCTTGCCCGGCGGCGGGGGCGGGCGGATGCTGAGAAAGGGGCCGACGTCCCGAAGTCCAAGAGGTGATCCGCCATGGAGAAGACGTGGACGATCAAGCTGTCGCTGGAGGAGGACGGCAGCCGCACCGCCTGCACCGCCTCGCTCTCCGGGGACGGCGCCCCGGGCGTGGTGGGCCACGGCTATTCGCGGCGCAATCCGAACGACGAGCCGGACATGCGCATAGGGGAGGACGTGGCCGCCTCCCGGGCCTGCTCCAACCTGGCACACGAACTGCTGGAACAGGCCGCCGGAATGATCGAGACCCACACCAACGCCCCGACGCACCTCACCGGCTGAGAGCAGCCGGACACAACCGGTCACCGCATCACCGCGGTCCTGTGACCTTTGCATCAGCTCTGCTTCAGAAGCGCCACGGAGGCACTGCCGGGCAGGGCGGCAGGGCACACTGCGGTACATGAACGCATGGCCCGACGGTTGGTCCGACGACAGGAACCAGCGGCAGCAGCAGGTGTCCGAGCCGCCGCTGCCCCCCGAGCTGTCCCCGCGCCGTGCGGCGGCGGCTCCCGGCAGCGTGCCGCGCCAGCAGGCGTACGGCAGCGGCGTCCCCGGTCACGCAGGCCCGGGCGCGGGCCACGACGGCTACGGGGGCGGCTCGTACGGCCCGCCGTCCACCGGCGGCCGCACCTCACCGCCCGGCAGCCGCAAGCGGCGGGTGAAGGCCATCCTGATCGGTCTGGTCGTCGTGGTCGCCGCCTGGTCGATCGGCACCTACTTCTGGGCGGACGGCAAGGTGCGCCGCGAGGTGGACCTCGGCACGGTCATAGACCGCCCGGAGACCGGCGAGGGCACCAACTACCTCATCGTCGGCTCCGACAGCCGTGAGGGCCTGTCCGGCGAGCAGAAGAAGCAGCTGCACACCGGCTCCGCCGAGGGCAAGCGGACCGACTCGATGATGATCCTGCACGTCGGTGACAACGGGAACTCGCTGATCTCGCTCCCCCGTGACTCCTACGTCACGATCCCCGAGTTCAAGGGTTCCGAGTCCGGCAAGACGTTCGCCTCGCGCGGCCAGAACAAGCTCAACGCCGCCTACTCGATAGACGGACCGACGCTGCTGGTGCGCACGGTCGAGTACAACACGGGCCTGCACATCGACCACTACGCGGAGATCGGCTTCGCCGGCTTCGCGGGCCTCGTCGACGCGGTCGGCGGTGTCGAGCTGGACATCCCCCGCGACATCGACGACAAGAACTCGGGCCTGCACATCAAGAAGGGCAAGCAGACCCTCAACGGCGACGAGGCCCTGGCCTTCGTCCGCCAGCGCTACCAGGAGGCCGAGGGCGACCTGGGCCGCACCAAGAACCAGCAGAAGTTCCTCGCCGCCCTCGCGGGCCAGACGGCCACGCCGAGCACGGTCCTCAACCCCTTCAAGCTCTACCCCACGATGGGCGCGGGCCTGGACACGCTGATCGTCGACAAGGACATGAGCCTGTGGGACCTGGTGTCGATGTTCTGGGCGATGAAGAGCGTCTCCGGCGGTGAGGGCATCTCGATGAACATGCCGACCTCGGGCTCCATCAGCACCAACGTGGGCAGTGCCCTCAAGTGGGACATGCCGAAGGTCAAGCAGCTCGTCTCGGAGCTGAAGAACGACGACAAGGTCACGGTCACGTCCGGCTCCTGACCCCGTGGGACGGCCGAGGGGCCGGCCGGGCGCGCACACCGCGCCCGGCCGGCCCCTCCGCTCTTCCCGCCGGCGCCCGCGGGGCTCACGGGGTGGAGGAGCCCAGGCGGTCGAGGGAGTGGTTCGCCACGTACTCGGACATGGTGTCGTTGCGCATGGCCTCCCACAGCCGCGCGGTGCCGCTCTCGTCGAGCAGCACCACCGACTGGCCCTTGATCATGTCGAGCCCGCCGACCGGGGCGTTCATGAAGACCATGTCGCCCTCGCGCACCCCGCGCATGCTCCACATCAGGTCGCGCAGGTCCCCGTCGGAGAGCCGGTCGTCGACGCTGACCACACCGGTGACCCGGTCCAGCAACTCCTTCGCCTTCAGCGGGTTGCTCATGGAGTCCTTGGTCAGCGTCTTGGCGATCACCGCACGCAGGAAGGCCTGCTGGCGGTGGGTGCGGTCCAGGTCACCGCGCGGCAGGTCGTAGCGCCAGCGGACATACGCCAGGGCCTCCTCGCCGTTCATGTGCTTCCCGTCCAGGTCCACGCCGCCGATGTCGTCGGTGAGGGTCTTGAAGCCGCTCCAGTCGATGACGGCGAGGTGGTCGACCTTCACGTCGGTGAGCCGCTGCACGGTGTCGATCAGCAGCGGCGGGCCGCCCCAGGAGAAGGCGGCGTTCAGCTTGGCCTTGCCGTTCCCCGGGATCGTGACCCAGCTGTCGCGGGGCAGCGAGACCACGTAGGCGTGCTTGCGGTCGGCCGGCAGGTGCACCAGCATCATCGTGTCGCTGCGCTGGGCGCCGCGCTTCCACTCCGGCGCCTTGGCGTCCCGGCCGGTGGTCGGCAGCTCGGAGCGGGCGTCCACACCGACCAGGAGGAACGTTTCACCGCCCTTGGCGGCCGGCGGCTGCTCGCTCTCGGGCACCTTCGTCGGGAACACGTTGGGGATGCGGTCCACCTTGCCCGTGTAGTGGTCCACCGTCCACCACAACGTCCCGGCCACCCCCAGCACCCCCACGGCCAGCAGGACCAGCGCGCCCAGCAGCACCCTCCGGGTGCGACTGCGCCTCCTGCGGGCCGGCTCCGCCGTCTTCCCCGGTGCCGCTGCCCGCTCCGTTTCCGGGACCGCCGTCTCCTCGTGACCCACCGGATCCGTCGTCGTCATGACCCACCCCCACCCTGTGCACCCGCTCCCCACGCGTGCGTAGGGGGCATTGTGGCGCCTGGGACGGTGCCGTGCCCATGCCCCGGCCTCCTGCGGTGCACGCGCCGGGGAAAGCCCGGTCACCGCCCGGGGCTATGCTCAACATCGCAATCAGGCCACGACCTGGGAGGGACCGTCCGCATGGCGCTCAAGCTCACCGTGATCGGCACCGGCTACCTCGGCGCCACGCACGCCGCGGCGATGGCCGAGCTGGGCTTCGAGGTGCTGGGCCTGGACATCGACCCCGCCAAGATCGAGACCCTCGCGGCGGGCCGCGTGCCCATGTACGAGCCGGGCCTGGAGGAACTGCTGCGCCGCCACGTCGCCGGCCTGCCGGACTCCAGCGGGCGGCTGCGCTTCACCACCTCCTGGGAGGAGGTCGCCGCCTTCGGCGACATCCACTTCGTCTGCGTGAACACCCCGCAGAAGCACGGCGAGTACGCCTGCGACATGAGCTACGTCGACAGCGCCTTCGAGCTGCTCGCCCCGCACCTGGAGCGGCCCGCACTGGTCGTCGGCAAGTCGACCGTCCCGGTCGGCAGCGCGGCACGGCTGGCGGCCCGCCTGGCCGAGCTCGCCCCCGCCGGGGACGGGGCGGAGCTGGCGTGGAACCCCGAGTTCCTGCGCGAGGGCTTCGCGGTCCAGGACACCCTGCACCCGGACCGGATCGTGGTCGGCGTCGCCTCCGGGCACGCCGAGAAGCTGCTGCGCGAGGTCTACGCGACCCCCATCGGCGAGGGCACCCCCTTCGTCGTCGCCGACTACCCGACCGCGGAACTGGTCAAGACGGCGGCCAACGCCTTCCTCGCCACCAAGATCTCCTTCATCAACGCCATGGCCGAGGTCAGCGAGGCGGCCGGCGGCGACGTGGTGAAGCTCGCCGAGGCCATCGGCCACGACGAGCGGATCGGCAACAAGTTCCTGCGCGCGGGCATCGGCTTCGGCGGCGGCTGCCTGCCCAAGGACATCCGCGCCTTCATGGCCCGCGCCGGCGAGCTCGGCGCCGACCAGGCGCTGACCTTCCTGCGCGAGGTCGACTCCATCAACATGCGCCGCCGCGGCCACATGGTCGAGCTCGCCCGCGAGGCCTGCGGCGGCAGCGGCTTCCTCGGCAAGCGGATCGCGGTGCTCGGCGCGGCCTTCAAGCCCGACTCCGACGACGTGCGGGACTCCCCCGCGCTCAACGTCGCCGGGCAGATCCACCTCCAGGGCGGCCAGGTCACCGTGTACGACCCCAAGGCCATGGACAACGCGCGGCGGCTCTTCCCGACGCTCGGGTACGCCTCCACTGCGCTGGAGGCGGTCCGCGGGGCCGACGTCGTGCTGCACCTCACGGAGTGGCGGGAGTTCCGCGAGCTCGACCCGGCGGTGCTCGGGGCGGTGGCCGGGCGCCGGCACGTCATCGACGGGCGGAACGCGCTGGAGCCGGCGGTGTGGCGTGCGGCGGGCTGGACGTTCCGGGCGATGGGCCGCCCCCACGCGTAGCCCTCCGGGGGTGCGGGTTCTTCGTCTGCGGGTGCGTCGTGGTTGCGGCCCGGGGTGCGTTGTTTCCGCCCGGTGGTTGTGTGCGGCTCCGTTGTGTGTTGCGGTTGGGGGTTTCCCCGCCTCCCGCCCGATTGCCCGGCACGGTTGGTGCGAGCCTGCGCTCTGTTGGGTTGGGGTCGGTGGCGCGCCGGCGCACGTCCTCAGCGCTCGCGGTTTAACCCTGCAGTATTCGGCGCCGGGTCCCCCGCTCGTCGCTTCCGGGCGCACCCCGCCACACCCCCTCCCGCTGTGTAGGCGCATGACGGCCGGTGGGGGGTCAGGAGGCGAACCGGGGTCGCCGCGGGTGCCTTACTGAACCCCGTCCGGCCGTCAGTCGCCCCAACCGAACGGGAGGGGGTGTGGCGGGGTGCAGCCATGGGGGTCCCCCCGGCCGAAGGCTGGGGGAGACGAGCGGCGCACCCGGCGCCCAATGATGTGAACGTAAACCGCGAGCGCTGAGGACGTGCGCCGGCGCGGCCACGACCCCACAACGACCGCGCGAGGCGGTCACTGACCGCGCCGGGCAATCGGGCGGGCGGGCGGAGGGAGAACCCCCAACCGCAACCACAACGGCGGCGCACAAAGACGCGCCGAGGGCCCGGAGCGTGGCGCTCCGGGCCCTCGGCGTGCCGCGCGGGGGGCGGAACGTCAGTGGACGTCGCCCATGAGCCGGATGACGCGCTTGCGGTACGCGATGAAGGCCGCGCCCGCGGCGAGCGCCACGAAGCCCTGGACCGCGAAGGAGGTCTCCGACAGGAAGCCGTCGCCGATGACCAGCTGGAGGATGGCCGCCACGCAGTCGCCCGCCGTCACGGCGAGGAACCACAGGCCCATCATCTGGCTGGCGTACTTGGCCGGGGCCAGCTTGGTGGTGACCGACAGGCCCACCGGGGACAGGCACAGCTCGGCGGTGGTCTGGATCAGGTAGACCACGGCCAGCCACAGCGGGGTGACCTTGACGTCGCCCGAGGCGGCGGCCTGCGCCAGCATCATCACGACGAAGGAGGCGCCGATGCCGATGAGACCGAGGGCGAACTTCACGGTCGTGCTCGGGTTCTTCCGGCGCAGCCGCATCCACAGCGCGGCGAAGACCGGGGCCAGGGCCATCACGAACAGCGGGTTCAGCGACTGGAACCAGCTCTCGGGGAAGTCGAAGCCCCACAGCGTGGACGAGGTGTGCTCGGAGGCGAAGACCGTCAGGGTCGAACCGGACTGGTCGTAGATCATCCAGAACACGGCGGCCACGATGAAGAACCAGATGTAGCCGGTGACCTTGGTCTTCTCGTCCGAGGTGAGCTCCTGGTCACGACGGATGCGCGCGAAGTAGTACGTCGGCAGCGCCAGGCCCAGCAGGGAGAGCGGCCACAGTACCCAGTTGATCGTGAAGTGACCGGTGAAGGTGACCACGCCGTAGAAGACGACGGCGGCGACCAGCCACAGCAGGGCCTTCTTCATCAGACCGGCGCGCTCGGCGGCGTCCAGCGGCGTGGGGACCACGCTGGAGACCGGCGCGAGGTTCCTGGTGCCGATGAGGAACTGGGCGAGGCCGAGCGCCATGCCGACACCGGCGAGGGCGAAGCCCAGGTGCCAGTTGACCTGCTGGCCCACGGTGCCGATGACCAGCGGGGCGAGGAAGGCACCGAGGTTGATGCCGATGTAGAAGATCGTGAAGCCGCCGTCGCGGCGCGGGTCGTTGCGGTCCGGGTAGAGCTGGCCGACCATCGTCGAGATGTTCGACTTCAGCAGGCCGGAGCCCACGGCGATGAAGACCAGGCCGACGAAGAACGACGCCTTCACCGGCACGGCCAGCAGGAAGTGGCCGATCATGATGATCGCGCCGCCGATGGCGACCGTACGGCGCGGGCCCCACAGGCGGTCGGCGAACCAGCCGCCCGGCATCGCCAGCAGGTACACCGTGGCGGTGTAGACGCTGTAGATCGCACCGGCGGTGGCGGCCTTCATGCCGAGGCCGCCGTCCGTGACCGAGGCCGTCAGGTAGAGGACGAGCAGCGCCCTCATGCCGTAGTAGCTGAAACGCTCCCACGTCTCGGTGAGGAAGAGAGTGGCCAGGCCGCGGGGGTGGCCGAGGAAGTTCCTGCCGCTGAATCCGGGGTTCGGCGCGGCAAGGCCCTCAGTCAGGCTGGACGCCATGGGCTTTCCTTGCTTCTCGGGACGCGCTGCGAGAGCGGTGCGCGCCCGGGTGGGGGGTGACCGGCACCGGGGCGCACGAAGGCGCACCCGGGATCCACGGCCGACGCCTTCACAGGCGCGGCCCCGGCCTACAGGTCGTTGACTGAAATACTGGTGGGGACCGGTCCCGTCGCAGAAGGGTCCTTCGACGCGTGGGGCGCGCCGGAGGTCCCATGGGCTGTTACGGGCTTTTCGTTACCTTATGGCAGCGCAAGATGTGCTATATGGGATGACTTGAGATGTACCTCACAACAGTCGCGGCCCGCCCGGCGTGCGGTTTCTCCGGGCGGACTACCATCAGCCCATGACCCGCGTACTGCTCGCCGAGGACGACGCATCCATCTCGGAACCGCTCGCACGCGCGCTGCGCCGCGAAGGGTACGAGGTCGAGGTGCGCGAGGACGGACCCGCGGCGCTCGAAGCCGCCCTGCTCGGCTCCTTCGATCTTCTGGTGCTCGACCTGGGGCTGCCCGGAATGGACGGGCTGGAGGTGTGCAGGAGGCTGCGCACCGAAGGCCATGGCTTCCCGGTGCTGGTGCTCACCGCCCGCGCCGACGAAGTGGACACGGTGGTCGGCCTGGACGCCGGCGCCGACGACTACGTGACCAAGCCCTTCCGGCTGGCCGAGCTGCTGGCCCGGGTGCGCGCGCTGCTGCGGCGCGGCACCGCCGAGGCCCAGCATCCCTCCACCCAGGGCGTGCGGATCGACGTCGAGTCGCACCGCGCGTGGATGGGCGACGAGGAACTGCAGCTCACCGCGAAGGAGTTCGACCTCCTACGGGTGCTGGTGCGCGACGCCGGCCGGGTGGTCACCCGGGAGCAGCTGATGCGCGAGGTCTGGGACACCACGTGGTGGTCCTCCACCAAGACCCTGGACATGCACATCTCGTGGCTGCGCAAGAAACTCGGCGACGACGCGGCGGCCCCCCGCTACATCTCCACGGTGCGCGGTGTCGGCTTCCGGTTCGAGAAGAACTAGCACGCCCGGGGCCCTCGCGGTCTGAGACGCTTCACTCATGCGCCGCCGTCTCATCCAGTCCACGCTCGCCGTGGTGCTCGTCGTCATCGCCGTCTTCGGTGTCTCCCTCGTCCTGGTGGAGGCCCGGACGATCGAGAACAGCGCCAAGGAGAGCGTGGACTCGGAGGCGGTGCGGCTGGTCGGCATCGTCGAGAGCAGGATGATCGGCGAGGAGCGGATCAGCCGCGAGGTGCTGGCCCAGCAGATCGCCCCCGGGCGGTACGCGCTGGTGCAGATCCCGGGGGCGGACCCGATCACCATCGGCACCAGGCCCACGGGCCAGGTGATCTCCTCCCGGCAGACCGGCGAGCAGGGCGAGATCGTCACCGTCGAGGAGTCCCGCAGCAAGGTCAGCCAGGAGATCGGCCGCACCCTGCTGATCATCCTCGCGGTGGCGCTGCTGGCGGTGCTGGCCGCCGTCGTGCTCGCGGTGCGCCAGGCGCGCCGGCTCGGCAGCCCGCTGACCGACCTCGCGGAGACCGCGGAGCGCCTGGGCTCGGGCGACCCGAGACCGCGCCACCGGCGCTACGGGGTGCCGGAGCTGGACCGGGTCGCCGACGTGCTGGACCGCAGCGCCGAGCGGATCGCCCGGATGCTGACCGCCGAGCGGCGCCTGGCGGCCGACGCCTCCCACCAGCTGCGGACGCCGCTGACGGCGCTGTCGATGAGGCTGGAGGAGATCATCGCCACGGCCGAGGACGAGGACGCCGTCAAGGAGGAGGCGACGATCGCACTCGGTCAGGTGGAACGGCTCACGGACGTCGTGCAGCGGCTGCTCACCAACGCGCGGGACCCGCGGACCGGCTCGGCGGTCGTCTTCGACATCGACGACGTGATCAAGCAGCAGGTGGAGGAGTGGCGCCCGGCGTACCGCAGCGCGGGCCGGGCCATCACCTCCGCGGGCAAGAAGCGGCTGCGCGCGGTCGGCACCCCCGGGGCGGTGGCCCAGGTGCTGGCGACGCTGATCGAGAACGGGCTGATGCACGGCTCAGGCACGGTCGCGATCTCCACCCGGGTCACCGGGACGCAGGTCGTGGTCGAGGTCACGGACGAGGGCCAGGGCGTGCCGCCGGAGCTGGGGGCCCGGGTCTTCGAGCGCACGGTCAGCGGCCGCAACTCCACCGGCATCGGCCTCGCCGTCGCGCGCGACCTGGCCGAGGCCGACGGCGGCCGGCTGGAGCTGCTGCAGCAGCGTCCTCCGGTCTTCGCGCTCTTCCTGGCAGGGGAGGACCGGGCCACCCGCGGGAGGGGCGCGGAGAAGCGTTAGGGCGCCTCAGCGCGCGGAGGACCGGGCGCCGTGGGTTCCGGTCCGGGCGCCGGGGGTCTCGGTCCCCTTGGCGACCAGGAACGATTCTGCTTCCTGCACCGTCTCGCGGACGGGCAGCGCCTTGAACACCCAGGAGCGGTAGGACCAGAAGCGGAACAGGGTCGCCACGCCGATGCCGATGAACTTGAAGACGTTGCTCTGCAGCGGGCTGTCCCAGCCGAAGGCGTAGGTCGCCGTGTAGAGCACCCCGTTCTCGATCACCAGGCCCACCGCGCTGAACGCCAGGAAGAGGGTCAGCTCGCGGGTACGGCCCGACTTGTCGCGGTCACGGTAGGTGAAGTAGCGGAAGCCCACGTAGTTGAAGACGATCGCGACGACGGTCGCGATGATGCTGGCCCGCACGACCTGGAGGTCGGTGACGTGCCGGACGAGGTTGAAGACCCCGATGTTGACCAGGACCCCCGCCCCGCCGACCGCCCCGAACTTGGCGATCTCGCGGGTCATCGCGGTCAGCCGGTTCCGCAGTCCTGCGCGGGTGCTGGACCCGGTCGCACCGTCCATGTGATCGTTCGGCCCCGTCTGTGTCTGGTCAGTGACCTTCATGCTATCCGGGCCCCCCGCGGGACGGCGGTCGGTGCGACATTCGTGCCCCGATATCCTGGTGACTGTGACATTCCCGGTAGTCGGCATGATCGGCGGCGGCCAGCTCGCCCGTATGACCCACGAGGCGGGCATCCCCCTCGGCATCAGGTTCAAGCTCCTCAGCGACACGCCCGTGGACTCCGCGGCCCTGGTCGCCGGGGAAGTCGTGGTGGGCGACTACCGCGACCTCGACACGTTGCGCGCGTTCGCCGCCGGCTGCGACGTGATCACCTTCGACCACGAGCACGTCCCCACCGAGCACCTGCGGGCGCTGGAGGCCGACGGCATCGCCGTCCGCCCCGGGCCCGACGCGCTGGTGCACGCCCAGGACAAGGGCGTGATGCGGGCGAAGCTCGACTCGATCGGCGTGCCCTGCCCGCGGCACCGCATCGTCTCCGGCCCGGCGGACGTGACGCGCTTCGCCGAGGAGGGCGATGGATACCCCGTCGTGCTCAAGACGGTGCGCGGCGGCTACGACGGCAAGGGCGTGTGGGTCGTCCGCGACGAGGCCGGCGCCGCCGAGCCGTTCCGGGCGGGCGTGCCGGTGCTGGCCGAGGAGAAGGTCGACTTCGTACGGGAGCTGGCGGCCAACGTCGTGCGCTCCCCGCACGGGCAGGCGGTCGCCTACCCGGTGGTGGAGTCCATCCAGGTCGACGGCGTGTGCGACACGGTGATCGCGCCGGCGCCCGAGCTGCCGGAGGCCCGGTCGGCGCAGGCCCAGCAGCTCGCGCTGACCATCGCCAAGGAGCTGGGCGTGGTCGGTCACCTCGCGGTGGAGCTCTTCGAGACCCGGGACGGCCGGATCCTCGTCAACGAGCTGGCCATGCGTCCGCACAACAGCGGCCACTGGACCCAGGACGGCGCCATAACCTCGCAGTTCGCCAACCACCTGCGCGCGGTGCTGGACCTGCCGCTGGGCGATCCGCGCCCGCGCCAGCCGTGGACGGTGATGGCCAACGTGCTCGGCGGCGACTACCCCGACATGTACGCGGCGTACCTGCACTGCATGGCCCGGGACCCGCAGTTGAAGATCCACATGTACGGCAAGGACGTGAAGCCCGGCCGCAAGGTGGGCCATGTCAACACCTACGGCGACGACCTGGCCGAGGTGCGCGAACGCGCCCGGCACGCCGCCGACTACCTGCGAGGGACGATCCAAGAGTGAGCAATCCCGCTGGGCCGCTGGTCGGCATCGTGATGGGTTCCGACTCCGACTGGCCGGTCATGGAGGCCGCCGCCCAGGCGCTGGACGAGTTCGAGGTGCCGTACGAGGTCGACGTCGTCTCCGCGCACCGCATGCCGCGCGAGATGGTCGCGTACGGCGAGCAGGCCGCCGAGCGCGGCCTCAAGGCGATCATCGCGGGCGCCGGCGGCGCGGCGCACCTCCCCGGGATGCTGGCGTCGGTGACGCCGCTGCCGGTGATCGGCGTGCCCGTACCGCTGAAGTACCTGGACGGCATGGACTCGCTGCTGTCCATCGTGCAGATGCCCGCCGGCGTCCCGGTCGCCACGGTCTCGGTGGCCGGCGCGCGCAACGCGGGCCTGCTGGCGGTGCGCATGCTCGCCGCGCACGACGCCGAACTGCTGGAGCGCATGCGGCACTTCCAGGACGAGCTGAACCAGCAGGCCACCGAGAAGGGCAAGCGCCTGCGTGCCAAGGTGGAGGGGTCGGCCGGCTTCGGTTTCGGAGGGAAGAAGTAGTCCATGGACCTGCTCGCACGCGCACAGGAGCTGCTCACCGCCCACCCCGTGGTGGACGGCCACAACGACCTCCCGTGGCGCTTGCGCGAGCAGGTCCGCTACGACCTCGACCGGCGGGACATCGCCGGTGACCAGTCCGCCCACCTGCACACCGACATCCCCCGGCTGCGGGCGGGCGGCGTCGGGGCGCAGTTCTGGTCGGTGTACGTCCGCAGCGACCTCACCGGGGGCGACGCGGTCGTCGCCGTCCTGGAGCAGATCGACTGCGTGCTGCGGCTGGTCGACCGTCACCCGGACGCCCTGCGCCTCGCGGTGACCGCGGACGACATGGAGGCCGCCCGCGCCGAGGGCCGCATCGCCTCCCTGATGGGCGCCGAGGGCGGGCACAGCATCGCCAACTCCCTGGGTGTGCTGCGGATGCTGTACACGCTGGGCGTGCGCTACATGACGCTCACCCACAACGACACCATCGACTGGGCCGACTCGGCCACGGACGAGGCGCGGCACGGCGGCCTGACCGCCTTCGGCGAGGAGGTCGTCCGCGAGATGAACCGCCTCGGCATGCTCGTCGACCTCTCCCACGTCTCCCCCGGCACGATGCGGGCGGCACTGCGGGTCAGCGAGGCCCCGGTGCTCTTCTCGCACTCCTCCTCGCGCGCCGTCTGCGACCACGTCCGCAACGTCCCGGACGACGTCCTGGAGCAACTGCCCCGCAACGGCGGCGTCGCGATGGCCACCTTCGTGCCGCAGTTCATCCTGCCGGCGGCCGCCGAGTGGATCGTCGGCGCGAACGAGAACATGAAGGCCCGCGGTCTGCACCCGCTCGACCAGTCCGCCGAGGCCCAGGCCGTCCAGGAGGCCTACGCGGCCGGCCACCCCCGGCCGGTCGCGGACATCGGCACCGTCGCCGACCACCTCGACCACATGCGCGAGGTCGCCGGTGTCGACCACCTCGGCCTCGGCGGCGACTACGACGGCGTCGTCCACCTCCCCGAGGGCCTCGGCGACGTCTCGGGGTACCCGCGGCTGTTCGCCGAACTCCTGCGCCGTGGCTGGTCCGAGGACGACCTCGCGAAGCTGGCGTGGCGCAACGCGGTCCGGGTGCTGCGCGACGCCGGGTCGGTGGCGGAGGGTCTGCGGGGCCAGCGCGGGCCGTCCAACGCCTCGATCGAGGAGCTGGACGGCCCCACCGCGCGGTAGCCGGTGCGCCCCCCGGGTCAGCGCCGCAGGCGGCTCCACGGGGTGAAGGTGAAGACCGCGCCGCCGAGGAGGAGCACGGTCCCCGCGACGAGGGCGAGGGCGTGCAGGGAGGCCCGGTCGGAGGAACCGGTGTCGGCGAGGCCGCCGGAGGTCCCGGTCGTGCCGCCCGACGTGCCGGACGACCCGCCGGAACCGCCGGTGATGCCGCCCTCCTGGCCGGTGACGTCCAGGGTCAGGGAGACTCCGGGGTCCTCGGTGGGCGTGCAGGTCGTGGTGGTGCCGAGGGCCTCGACGGTCAGCACGCCCGGGGTGAGGGTGGCCTGCCCGTCGTGGGCGGGTGTGTACCTGCCGGTGAGGTCGGGGATCTCGATGGGGTCGCCCGCCTTGATGGGGTCCTTGTTGGTGGGGCCTTCGACGGCGACCTCGCCCTGGTCCACGCCGCCGACCTCGACCTTCATGGAGGGTTTGACGGAGTCGGCGGGTATGTCGGCGGGGCTGTCCATCACGGACTCGCCGAAGTGGACGGTGAGGTCGTAGGCGCCGCCCTTCTCCTCGGCGTCGATCTGCACGGGCGAGACCGCGCTCTTGTCGCCGATCGGGGTCTTGCAGGCGTAGGAGACGTCGACCTCCTTGCCGGTGTGGGAGGTTCCGCCGGTGGCGGTGCCGCTGGGGGTGGTGCTCGGGGTCGTCGTGGGGGTGGTGCTCGGCGTGGTGGTGGGGGTCGTGGTCGGGGTGGTCGTCGGGGTGCCGGTACCGCCGCCGTCCGCGGTCACCTTGATCGTCGCGGCGACCGGGACGGTGCCGGTGGGCACGCACGTGGTGTCCGTGGAGAAGGCGTTGATGGCGTAGCCGCCGGGGGTGAGCGTCACGTCGCCGGGTGCGGTGAGCTTCAGCGTGCCCTTCATGTCGGAGAGCTTCATCTCGCTGTTCTTGGGGATCGCCGGGTTCTCGCGCGGCCCCTCGACGGCCAGGCTGCCGCTCTGGGCGCCGGCGACGGTGATCTCGCCGGACGGCTTGACGCTGTTCGCGGGGAGGTCGATGAGGTCCGGGTTCTTGGAGGCGGCCTGGGTGAACTTCCAGACCACCTCGATCTCGTCGCCCACCGCGGCCGTGGCGGGCGCGCTGATGTCGGCCTTGGTGGTCCCGTTGACCTTGGGCAGGCCGGAGGCCGCGGGCGGGGTGCACTCGGTGGCGTACGCGACTTCGGCGGCCGCGGCCGGGAGGGCCGCGGCGAGGACGCCCGCACCGCTGAGCATCAGGGCGAGGCCGACGGCGGTGGCGGCCCGGGATCGTCGGTGGGTCACGTGTGGTTCCTTTCGTGGCGGTGGGCGGTGCCGTCCGTCCATGGGGTGGCCTCAGCGGTGCGGTGCTGCGGCTGGTGGTCGTGGCTGAACCACGGCAGGGCGGGCGCCGGGCCGGCCGGCGGGACGGCGGGCGGTCCCGCAGGTCCCGGGGCAGGCGGGCGGACCCGGTTGACGACGGCCATGCAGAGCCGGAAGAGCACGGCGGGCACGACGACGCAGAGCAGGAGCCAGAAGAGGGTCACGCCCCAGGGGCGCGGGACGTCCCAGGGCTCGGTCACCAGCACCTTGCCCCCGTGCTCCAGGGTCACGGTGTAGTCGCCGTGGGCGCCGGCCGCCAGCTCGACGGGCAGCTCGACCCGGGCCTTCGTGCCCGGCTGGACGGTGCCGCGCCAGGTGCGCTCCTCCCACTGGGGCCCGAAGAGCCCGTGGGAGGTGCCGACCCGGAAGACGGGGTCCTTGGCCGGACCCGTGCCGAGGTTGCCGACGGTGAGCACCAGGCGCCGGCCGGGCGGGGCGCCGAACCAGGTGAGCAGGCCGTTCGAGCCGTCGAGCCGGGCGCTGAGCACGGCGAGCCGGCCGTCGCCGGTGCGCTCGGGCAGCGGGGCGGTCGGGTGGCCGGCGACGACGAAGGGCGCGTCCACCACCGTGTGCTCACCGGTGACGGTGGCGACGTGGACGACGCACGGGCAGGGCTCGGGCGGCTCCGCGACCGGCATCGCGCGGCGGAAGGCGCCGTGGGCGTCGGTGGTGACGGCCCGGCCGTACGCGTTGGCACAGGAGTTGGTGCCGCCGATCGCGTTCTGCCCGCAGATCAGCAGCGTGAGCAGGGTGTCCGGCCGCCAGCCGGTGCCCCGTACGGTGATGTCGCCGCCGGCGCCGGCCTGCTCGGGACGGACGGTCACGGCCGGGCCGGGAGCCGCCGCGGCGGGGGCGGGGGCGCTCAGGAGGAGCAGCGCGAGGAGGCAGAGGGCCGCCGCGGGGATCCGGTGGGTGCGCCGTCGCATGGGCCTCACGCCGTCCTGCCGCCGACGGTCGCGCCGGTGGCGCCGGGGTCGTCGGGTCCGCCGCCCGCGCGGGCCGCGAGGTCGGTGCGGCCGGCCTCGTACGGCTCCTCCCCCGCCGCCGGGTCCGTCTGCGCCGCCCGGCGCCGCGCGCGGATCCGCACCAGCAGGACGGCCAGGCCCCCGAGGAGGGCCAGGGCGAGGCCCACGGCCGCCCAGGGCACCGCGAGGAACGAGGCGCCGGCGGTCTCGTCGACGTCGGCGCGTACCGCGGTGACGCGCAACCGCACGCCGACCCGGTCGAACTGCGGGGCGCCCGCCCAGGGCTCGGTGAGCTCGACGCGCTGGCCGGGCAGCAGTTCCAGGGGCAGGGTGCGTGCCGGACGGTCCAGCAGCGTGCGGCCGAACAGGCCCCGCGCGGTGACGGCGAGCCGCGGGGTGAGCGAGACGTTGCCCCGGTTCACGAGGGTGTAGCGGATGGTGGCGTGGCTGTCGCCGGTGCCGGGGAACAGCGGTCCGCCGTGGCCGACGGTGACGTGCTCCACGGACAGGGCGGCGAGGCCGGGTCCGGCGACGCGCAGGTAGACACGGGCCCCGACGGCCCTGCGCACGCCCACCCGTACGTCGCCCGGGGCGGCGCCGACCCGGGTGTCGAGGGCGACGATCGCACCGGGGTGGTCGCCGGGCGAGGCGTCGGCGGGGACGGTGACGGTGAAGGGGATGTCGGCGCGGGTGCGGGCGGGGATGGTGATGCTGCTCCGGGCCAGCCGTACCCAGGAGCCGACGTCGGTGTTCTCCTCGTCGGCGCCGCGCACGGCGAAGCCGCCGTCGCGCGGGGTGTTGTAGGCGTCGGCGCCGTAGAGCCGGAAGGTCATCGGCTCGCGCGAGAGGTTGGAGACGGAGACCTTGTCCCGGAGCGTGGTGCCGGGGCCGGCCTCCAGGGTGAAGAAGGGCCGCTCCTGGGCGGTGGGGCTGCGGTCCTTCGCCCCGGCGGCCGGGGCCGGGAAGACCGACCAGCGGCCGTTGTCCGCGGCGAGGGCGGCGGGAGCGGATGCCGCGCCGAGGCCGAGGAGACCGAGGAGGACGAAGAGGACGAGGAGGACGGTCGGGAGCGCGCCGGACGCCCTGGCTCCGGCCCTGGCTCTGGTCATGGCGGCGCTCCCTCGCGGTCCGGTGGTGGGCCGGTCGCGGCGGCCGGCCCACCCGAGCTATCTGACTGTGCGTCAGGTGAGCGTGAGGGTCAAGACTCCGGAGTAGCTTCCCGTGGCGGAGAACGCGGGCACGTCCAGCGACAGCCCCGCGTCCACGGTGAACTCGCCGCCGGTCAGGGTCCCGTCGGACGCCTGGGCCAGCGTCGCGCCCGCGCTGCCCACGGTGCCGGCGGAGCCCGCCGCACAGGTGCTGGGACTGCCGGACGCCGCGACGCACGCGGGCTGCCAGCTGAGCCGGTCGGCGCCGATGAGCGCGCCGCCGGGCCCCTTGAAGTCGGTGACCTTGCCGGTGAGCGACCAGCCCGTGCTCCCGCCGCGGAAGTCCTTGACGGTCACGGTCCGCAGTGCGCCCGTGGAGGGGCCGCCCTCGCCGAAGTCGACGGGGGTCATCTCGACGGTGTCCCCGGCCTGGGTCATCGACAAGGTGCCCGCCTTCACCGAGGTGGTGAGCTTCTGACTGCCGGGCGGCGGCGGGGTGGTGTCGATGACGGTGTAGGCCACCGGCCCGGCGGCGGTCGCCGGGTCGTACCCGCCGCCCTCGAACGCGACGATGCCGGTGGTGTCGAGGTCGCCGACGGCCAGCGTCGCGCTGAAGGCGCCGGAGCCGTCGGCCGTGGCGGAGGTGAACTCACCGGTGGCGGTGGCACCCTGGACGCCCGCGACGGTCACGGCGGCGCCCGCGGTGAAGCCGGTGCCCGTGACCGTGACCTCCGCCCCGATCGGTCCGGAGGAGGAACCCAGCGCGATGTGGCGGCCGTTGGGTGCGGCCACGGTGACGGTCTCGGCGACGGGGGCGGGCGGGTTGAGCACGGTGCAGGGGGTGTCGGCCGAGATGCCGTAGTCGGAGTGGACGTTGTAGTCGCCCGGGGTGAGGGTGATCTGACCGGGCGCGGTGACCGTGAAGGTGCCGGTGATGGTGAAGTTCGGGAAGTCGGCACCGGCCGGGATGACCGGGTTCTCCTTGGGGCCGACGAGGGTGAGCTCCTGCGTCTGCGCACCGCCGAGCCGCACCTTGACGGTCGGGGTGATCTGGTCCTCGGGGATGGGGAGGTTGAAGCTGCTGGTGTTGGCCATGGGGCCGTCCAGCACGTAGGTGACGGTGACCGTGTCGCCGACCTGCGGGGTCGTGTCGCTCACCGAGATGTCGGCGACGGTCGGCCCGTCGAACGGCGGGATGCCGGAGATGCCCGGCGGAATGCAGTGCACCTGGAAGGTGGAGGTCGCCGCGGCGACGGGCCCGGCAAGGAGGGTCCCGCCGCCCAGTGCGAGGGCGAACGCCCCGAGCACGGCGGCGGACCTCCGTCTCCATAAGGCGCCATTGCGAGGAAACGCGATCATTTTGCACCTCTTGATCACTTTTCTGGTACAGAGTCCCTTTCTGTACCGCCGACGGTCATTGACGTCCGGCGATCAAGAGAAGTCAATGCGAAAGCCTGACCGAATTTGACGGACCGTCAGATACGGTGTCCTGGACGGCGGGTCAGCCAGAGCACGCCGGCGGCGCCCAGGAGCAGGACGGTGCCACCGAGGGTGCCCAGGGCGACGGCGCCGTCCTCGGGCCCGGTCTGCGGCAGGGACTCGCCGCCGGATCCGCCCGAACCGCCGGAGGCGGAGCCGCCCTTGGACCCGGCCGCCGCGGTGACGTCGAGGGTCAGCGAGGGCCCCGGGCCGTTCCCCGGGGTGCAGGTCGTCGTCGTACCGAGGGCCTTGATGGTGAGCACCCCCGCGGTGAAGGTGACCTTGCCGCTCCCGCGCGGGACGTAGGTGCCCGACAAGTCGTTGATCTTGATCGGGGTGTTGGCGGGCACGGTCGCGGCGTTCGCGGGACCCGCTACCTTGAGCGACCCGCTGTCGGCCCCGCCGAGGGTGATGAGGGCACTCGGATTCATGGCGCCCTTCCCCAGGTCGACAGGACTGGAGGAGACGCCCTTCCGGAACGACATCACGATCCTGTAGCCCGACCCCGACTTGGCGGCGGTGATGTCGATGGGCGAGACGGCGCTCTTGTCGCCGATCGGGGTCTTGCAGTCGTACGTGACGTCCACGACCTTCGCGTACGCGGCCGGGGCGCTGCCGAGGACGGCCGCCGCCGCCATGACGGCGCCGACGGTCGACACCGCGGCCGCTTTGCGCTTGGGGAGCGACACCGGATGTCTCCCTTCCCCCAGAAGTTACTGACGGACCATCAGATGTGGCGCGACAGTACGCCCGTCAGGGAGAGAGGGGAAGAGATCCGGCTCAGGCCGGGGCGGCGACCTCGGCCCAGACCGTCTTGCCCGGCCGGCCGTCGGCGTGGCGTACGACCCCCCAGTCCAGGCAGAGCCGCTGCACTATGAACATCCCGTGCCCGCCCGGCCGTCCGGCCCGGTGCGGGGTCCGCGGGGCGGGACTGCCGGAGCCGCCGTCGGCGACCTCCAGGCGCAGCGCCTTGGAGTGCCGGAACAGCCGCAGTTCCTCGGGACCGCCCGCGTGCAGGCAGGCGTTGGTGACCAGCTCGGACACCACCAGCAGGACGTCCTCGGCCGCCGCGCGGCGGTCCGCGGTCTCGGCCGGCAGCCAGCCCCAGTCGTAGAGGGCCTGGCGGGTGAAGTCGCGGGCGCTGGGCACCACGCCGGCCACGTCGGCAAGGGAAAGCCGCCGTGTCTCAGCGTCCTGGGCGCCCTGGCCGCGCGGCGGCAGAGCCGCATCGCCCGGATCCGGGTCGCGGTCGTCGGCCGTAGGGGGCCGCGTGGTGCTCATCAGCGCCTCCACTCACCGATGTCCGCCAGTGTCCGAAGTGATCCCGAGGTCTCTCCTGCCCGGGCCGCTCCGGTGAACACCTCCGGATGCGGACGAAACAGGGCGTGCCACAACGCCCCCCGTGGGGAGCCGCTGCGGAGGGTCACTCCTTGAGCGCGTCGTCCAGGGTGTCGTGGACGGTGAACACGGCCTCGGCCCCGGTGATCGCGAAGACCTTGGCCACGGCCGGCTTCATCCCGGCCAGATGGACCGCCCCGCCCGCGGCCTCGGCCTTCAGCCGGGTGCCGAGCAGGACGTTGAGTCCGGTGGAGTCGCAGAACTCCAGATGCGTGCAGTCCACCACGAGGGTGCCGAAGCCGTCCTCGATCAGTTTGTCGAGCGGCTCGCGCAGCAGGTCGGCGGTGTGGTGGTCCAGCTCACCGGCAGGTGCCACGACCGCCTTCGTGCCGTACCGCTGCACGGAAACGTGCAGCCGGTCCCGTCCGGCCGTGTCGACCATCTCGCGGTCCATGCACACTCCTCCCGGACGACTCGGCGATCCGCATCTCGCACCCTACGCGCTTCCTGATCAGGGCGGTAGTCGCTCCGGCGGCGGCCCGGAGATCGACGACCGCCGGGTTGCAATATCCGCGTCGAACGGGGTAGGCGTTGAGTGTGGGCTGAATTTCACGCTCCGCTTGCCCTGCCGCCGCACCGAGGAGGAGAGCATGGCATCCCGGCTCGACGCGCGCGACGCGTCGGCGACCACCGAGGCCAGCGTCCACGAGGAACACGGAACACCGGAGGGCCTGGAGGACCTCCCGGAGATCCCGCCCTTCGACGAGGTGGGTCCGGTCGACGCTCGGGCCCTGTCCAAGACGCTCTTCCAGCGGCTCGAGACGCTGGAGGAGGGCACCCCCGAGTACAGCTACGTACGCAACACCCTGGTCGAGCTCAACCTCGCCCTGGTGAAGTTCGCCGCCTCCCGGTTCCGCTCCCGCAGCGAACCCGTCGAGGACATCATCCAGGTGGGCACGATCGGGCTGATCAAGGCCATCGACCGCTTCGAGCTGAGCCGCGGGGTCGAGTTCCCCACCTTCGCCATGCCGACGATCATCGGCGAGATCAAGCGCTTCTTCCGCGACACCTCCTGGTCCGTGCGGGTCCCGCGCCGGCTCCAGGAGCTGCGGCTGGACCTGGCCAAGGCCGGTGACGAGCTCGCGCAGCAGCTGGACCGCGCGCCGACCGTCGCCGAGCTGGCCGACCGGCTGCAGATCACCGAGTCCGAGGTCGTCGAGGGCATGAGCGCCAGCAACGCGTACACCGCGAGCTCGCTGGACGCCCAGCCCGAGGAGGACGACTCCGAGGGGGCGCTCGCCGACCGCATCGGCTACGAGGACCACGGTCTGGAGGGGATCGAGTACGTGGAGTCCCTCAAGCCGCTGATCGCCGAGCTCCCGGCGCGCGACCGGCAGATCCTCTCGTTGCGCTTCGTGGGCAACATGACACAGTCCGAGATCGGTGAGGAGCTGGGCATCTCCCAGATGCACGTCTCGCGGCTGCTCAGCCGCACCCTCGGGCGGCTGCGACGGGGGCTGCTCGTGGAGGAGTGACCCGCTCCCCCTCCCCGGCACGGCGCGGTGGGCCCGGTGAGAGTTCCCTCTCACCGGGCCCGGCCTGTTGTCGGCCCGGACGTCTGTCACCAGCGCGGCCGCACGCACCGCATGCGGCGCGGATCACGTCGCCGCGCGCACCCCGCGCCGCCACACGGCGGACACCAGCGGCACACCGGGCCGGTAGGCGAGGTGGACGTGCGACGGGGCGTCCAGCACCAGCGCGTCGGCCCGCGCGCCGGGCGCGAGCCGCCCGACGTCGTCCCGGCGCAGCGCCAGCGCCCCGCCCAGGGTCGCGGCCCGCACCGCCTCGTCCGGGGTCATCCGCATGTCCCGTACGGCGACGGCCACGCAGAAGGGCATGGAACTGGTGAAGGAGGAGCCGGGGTTGCAGTCCGTGGACAGCGCGACGGTGGCGCCCGCGTCGATCAGCCGCCGCGCGTCGGGGTAGACGGCGCGGGTGGAGAACTCGGCGCCGGGCAGCAGCGTCGCGACCGTGCGGCTGCTGGCGAGCGCGTCGACGTCGGCGTCGGTGAGGTGCGTGCAGTGGTCGGCGGAGGCCGCGTCCAGCTCCACGGCGAGCTGCACGCCCGGACCGTGGCCGAGCTGGTTGGCGTGCACCCGCGGGACCAGACCGCGGGCGGCACCGGCGGTGAGGACGGCGCGGGCCTGGTCGCCGTCGAAGGCACCGCGCTCGCAGAAGACGTCGACCCAACGGGCGTACGGGGCGCAGGCGTCGAGCATGGGGCCGGTGACCAGGTCGACGTAGCCGGCCGGGTCGTCGGCGTACTCGGGGGCGACGATGTGCGCGCCGAGGAAGGTGACCTCGTCGGCGTGGTCGCCGGCGATGCGCAGGGCGCGGGCCTCGTCCTGCGGGGTGAGGCCGTAGCCGGACTTGGTCTCGATGGTCGTGGTGCCCTGGCGCAGCGCCTCGGCGACGTAGCGGGCGACGTTGGCGTGCAGCTCCTCGTCGCTCGCGGCCCGGGTGGCGGCGACGGTGGTGCGGATGCCGCCCGCGGTGTACGCCTGGCCCGACATGCGGGCGTTGAACTCGCGGGTGCGGTCGCCGGCGAAGACCAGGTGCGAGTGGGAGTCGACGAAGCCGGGGATGACGGCCCGGCCGGCCGCGTCGTACGACTCGTCCGCGGCGGGCGCCGCCGCGGAGGGGCCGACCCAGGCCACGTGCTCGCCGTCGATGACGAGCGCCGCGTCCTCCAGCAGCCCCAGCGGGCCCTCGCCGAGCGCCGGGTCGTTGGTGACCAGGCTGCCGATGTTGGTGATGACGCTGCTGCTCATGACGGGCTTCCTTCGGCGGCGGGGACGGCGGAGATCGCGGCGGCCAGGGCCGCGCCCACGTCGTGGACGAGCTGGTGCGCGCCGTCGCGCACGACGTGGCGGCCGCCGACCACCGTGTGGCGGACGTCGGCGCCGGTGGCCGCGAAGACGGCGGTCTCGGCGCCGAGCCGGGCCGGGGGGCCCGCGGTGCGCGCGCTGTCCAGCGCGATCGTGGTGAAGTCGGCGAGCGCCCCCGCCTCCAGTCGCCCGGCGTCGGCCCAGCCCAGGCCGGCGTGGCCGTCCGCGGTGGCGGCGCGCAGCAGCTCGGCGGCGGTCCAGTGGCCGCGGGTGCGGGTGCGCAGCCGCTCGTCCAGCTCCATGGCCCGCGCCTCCTCGAACAGGTCGATCACGGCGTGGCTGTCGCTGCCGAGGCTGAGCGGGCTGCCCGCCTCCTGCAGCCGCCTGGCCGGGCCGATCCCGTCGGCGAGGTCCCGTTCGGTGGTGGGGCACATGCAGATCGTGGTGCCGGAGCCGCCGAGCAGCGCGATGTCCTCGTCGGTGAGGTGGGTGGCGTGCACGGCCGAGGTGCGCGGCCCGAGCACACCGTGGTCGGCGAGGAGCCGGGTGGGGGTGACGCCGTGCGCCGCGAGGCAGGCCTCGTTCTCGGCGGGCTGTTCGGACAAGTGGACGTGGAGCGGCGCCTGGCGGTCCTCGGCCCAGCGCACGACGGTGGCCAGTTGGTCGGCCGGGACCGCGCGCACCGAGTGCACGGCCGCGCCGATCCGCGCGTGGGGCCGGTCGGCGAGGGCGGACGCGCGCTCGGCCCAGCCCTCGGCGTCGCCGTCGCCGAAGCGCAGCTGGTGCGGTTCGGGGGCGGCGCCGAAGCCGGAGGAGAGGTAGACGGTGTCGAGGAGGGTGATGCGGATGCCGGCCTCGTCCGCGGCGGCGATCAGCGCCTCGCCCATGGCGTTGGGCTCGTCGTAGGGGGCGCCGCCGGGCCGGTGGTGCACGTAGTGGAACTCGCCGACGCAGGTGATGCCCGCCAGGGCCATCTCCGCGTACACGGCGCGGGCGAGGTCGAAGTAGCTGTCGGGGGTGAGCGCGGCCGCGACCCGGTACATGACCTCGCGCCAGGTCCAGAAGGTGCCGCTGCCCTGCTGCACCGTGCCGCGCAGGGCCCGGTGGAAGGCATGGCTGTGGGCGTTGGCCAGCCCCGGCAGGGTGAGCCCGCGCAGCGTCACGGCGCCGACGGGCGGCGCGGCGGCCCCGGTGCGCAGGTCGGCGATCCGGCCGTCGGCGGCGGTGTCGACGACCACGCCCCGTTCGACACGGCCGCCGGTCCACGCGTACTCGGCCCAGTAGCTCTGCGGCGTCAGCGACACGCCAGGCCCTCCAGTACGTCGGCGAGTGCGGTCACCCCGGCCAGGCAGTCGTCCTCGGTGGCCGTCTCGGCCGGGGAGTGCGAGACCCCGGTGGGGTTCCGTACGAACAGCATGGCGGTCGGGACGGCCTCGGAGAGGATGCCGGCGTCGTGTCCCGCCCCGGTCGGCAGCACGGGGACGTCCCCCAGCAGCTTGACGAGCTCGTCGCGCAGGCCGTGCGCGAACTCCACGACCGGGGTGAAGGACTCCCGGGTGACCTCGACCCGGACGCCGTCGCGCTCGCCCCGCTCGACCGCGGCGCGCTCGATCTCGCCGACGACCTCGGCCAGGGTGGCCTCGTCGGCGGCGCGCGAGTCCAGCCAGCCCCGCACGAGGGAGGCGATGGCGTTGACGCCGTTGGGTTCGACGCCGACCTTGCCGAAGGTGGCCAGCGCGCCGGCCAGCCGGGCCTTCTTGCGGGCGGCGAGCACCGTGTTGGCGTACGTCAGCATCGGGTCGCGGCGGTCCTCCAGGCGGGTGGTGCCCGCGTGGTTGGCCTCGCCGTGGAAGTCGAACCGCCAGCGGCCGTGCGGCCAGATGGCGGAGGCGACGCCGACCGCGTGCGGGGTGTCGGCCAGGAAGCGGCCCTGCTCGACATGGAGCTCGACGAACGCGCCGATACGGGCGAGGCGTGCGGGGTCCGGGCCGATCGCCTCGGGGTCGTGCCCGGCCCGCTCCATGGCCTGCGCCAGGGTGACTCCGTCGCCGTCGCGCAGCGCGTGGGCCTTCTCGGCGGTGAGCTGTCCCGCGGTCAGCCGGGAGCCGACGCAGGCCAGCCCGAAGCGGGCGCCCTCCTCGTCGCCGAAGTTGACGATCGCCAGCGGCTTGGCGGGCGCGGCGCCGCGGGCCCGCAGCTCGTCCAGCGCCGCGAAGGACGACACGACGCCCAGCGGCCCGTCGAAGGCACCGCCGTCGGGCACCGAGTCCAGGTGCGAACCGGTCACCACGGCGTCCCCGGCGGCGGGATCACCCAGCCAGGCCCACTGGTTGCCGTTGCGGTCCAGCTCGTACGCCAGGCCCCGGCTCTCGGCCTGCGCCTTGAACCAGGCGCGGCAGTCGGCGTCCGCGCCGGTCCAGGCGTGGCGGCGGTAGCCGCCGGAGCCGGAGTCGCGGCCGATGGGCCGCAGCTCCGTCCACATCTCGTGGAACGAGGAGGTCACGCCTCCCCGCCTTCGACGCCCTCGCCGCCCTCGCGCATGGGCACGCGCACACCGCGCTCGGCGGCGACCTCGTCGGCGCGGTCGTACCCGGCGTCGACGTGCCGGATGACGCCCATGCCCGGGTCGTTGGTGAGCACGCGGCGGATCTTCTCGCCCGCCAGCTTGGTGCCGTCGGCGACGGTGACCTGGCCGGCGTGGATGGAGCGGCCGATGCCGACGCCGCCGCCGTGGTGGATGGAGACCCAGGAGGCGCCGGAGGCGACGTTGACCATGGCGTTGAGCAGCGGCCAGTCGGCGATCGCGTCGGAGCCGTCGAGCATGGCCTCGGTCTCGCGGTACGGGGAGGCGACGGAGCCCGCGTCGAGGTGGTCGCGGCCGATGACGACGGGCGCGGCCAGGGTGCCGTCGGCGACCATCTCGTTGAAGCGCTCGCCGGCCTTGTCGCGCTCGCCGTAGCCGAGCCAGCAGATGCGCGCGGGCAGGCCCTGGAAGTGGACCCGCTCACCGGCCATCTTGATCCAGCGGGCCAGCGACTCGTTCTCCGGGAAGAGCTCCAGGATCGCCTTGTCGGTCTTGGCGATGTCGGCCGGGTCGCCGGACAGCGCCGCCCAGCGGAAGGGGCCCTTGCCCTCGCAGAACAGCGGGCGGATGTAGGCCGGGACGAAGCCGGGGAAGGCGAACGCCCGGTCGTAGCCCGCGAGCTGGGCCTCGCCGCGGATGGAGTTGCCGTAGTCGAAGACCTCGGCGCCCGCGTCCATGAAGCCGACCATGGCCTCGACGTGCTGCGCCATCGCCTCGCGGGCGCGCTGGGTGAACTCGGCGGGCTTCTCGGCCGCGTACGAGGCCATGTCCTCGAAGTCGACGCCGATCGGCAGGTACGCCAGCGGGTCGTGGGCGGAGGTCTGGTCGGTGACGACGTCGATGGGCGCGTCCATGGCGAGCAGTTGCGGCACCAGCTCGGCCGCGTTGCCCAGGACGCCGATGCTGAGCGGCTTGCGCTGGTCGCGGGCCTCGGTGGCGAGGGCGAGCGCGTGCTCCAGGGAGTCGGCGCGCACGTCCAGGTAGCGGTGCTCGATGCGGCGCTCGATGGCGCGCGGGTCGCAGTCGATGCAGATGGCGACGCCGCCGTTCATGGTGACGGCGAGCGGCTGGGCGCCGCCCATGCCGCCGAGACCGGCGGTGAGGGTGATGGTGCCGGCCAGGCTGCCGCCGAACTTCTTCTCCGCGACGGCGGCGAAGGTCTCGTAGGTGCCCTGCAGGATGCCCTGGGTGCCGATGTAGATCCACGAACCGGCCGTCATCTGGCCGTACATGGTCAGGCCCAGCGCCTCCAGGCGGCGGAACTCCTCCCAGGTGGCCCAGTCGCCGACGAGGTTGGAGTTGGCGATGAGCACCCGCGGCGCCCACTCGTGGGTCTGCATCACGCCGACCGGGCGGCCGGACTGGACGAGCATCGTCTCGTCCTGCTTGAGGCCCTGGAGGGTGCGCACCATCGCGTCGAAGGACCGCCAGTCACGGGCGGCCTTGCCGGTGCCTCCGTAGACCACGAGCTTCTCGGGGTGCTCGGCGACCTCGGGGTCGAGGTTGTTCTGCAGCATGCGCAGTGCGGCTTCCTGCTGCCAGCCCTGTGCGGTGAGCGCGCTGCCGCGCGGTGCGCGTACGGTCCTCGGTCCGGCGCCGGTTCCGGTCATGCCCCTGCCTCCTCGCGACTGGATTGAGTCATTCACATCCTTGCCTCCTGAATAGCACTAGTCAACCGGGGCGACGTGTCTCCGGCGCGCCCCGCGGAGACGCGTCCGGGTCACGTTCCCCACGGGCAGGTCGTACCCGCCGGGGGCCCGTCCGTCACGGGCCCGCCCCGAAGGCCTCGGCCTGACACGATGGCGGTATGACGGAGGAACCCGCGGTACGACGGGAACGGGCACTTCGCGCGGCGGTCGGGCAGGGACTGATCGGCACCGACAGGCCGGTGGTGGGGCTGCTGGACCTGGACGGGGTCCGGGCAGCCGCCGCCGATCTGCGGGCGGCCTTCGCGACGCCGGGGGTGGAGGTCACACACACCTTCGCGGTCAAGGCCGCGTCCCTGGTGCCGGTGCTGCGGCTGCTCTCCGAGGAGGGCATCGGCGCGGAGGTCGCCAGCCCCGGTGAACTCGCCCTGGCCAGGGCCGCGGGCGTACCCGCCGGAAGGATCGTGCTGGACTCCCCCGCCAAGACCCCGGACGAGCTGCGGGAGGCGCTGGCCCTCGGCATCGCCCTCAACGCCGACAACCCGCAGGAGCTGGCGCGCCTGGACCGGCTCGTGCCGCCCGGCACCACCGCCGCCCCGCTGGGCCTGCGGGTCAATCCCCAGGTCGGCGCGGGCAGCATCGGCGCGATGAGCACGGCCACCGCCACGTCGAAGTTCGGCGTCGCCCTGCGCGACGAGGGCGCGGCGCAGTGGGTGGTCCGCGCCTACCTCGACCGTCCCTGGCTCACCCGGCTGCACACCCACACCGGCTCGCAGGGCGTGCCCCTGGAGCTGATGGCGGCCGGCGTCCGCGCGGCGTACGAGCTCGCCGAACGGATCAACGCGGCGGCCGGGCGCCGGCAGGTCACCACGCTGGACATCGGCGGCGGCCTGCCGGTCAACTTCGCCTCCGACGAGGTCCGGCCGGGCTTCCGCGCCTACGCCGACGCGCTCCGCGCGGCCGTGCCCGGGCTCTTCGACGGGCGGTACGCGCTGGTCACCGAGTTCGGGCGGTCACTGGTGGCCAAGCAGGGCACGATCCTGGCGCGCGTGGAGTACGCCAAGACGGCCGGGGGCCGCGCGATCGCCGTGACGCACGCCGGCGCCCAGGTCGCCACGCGCACCGTCTTCGCGCCCGGCGCCTGGCCGCTGCGGGTCCTGGCGCTCGACCCGGAGGGACGCCCCAAGGACGGCGCCCCGGTCGTCCAGGACGTCGCCGGGCCGTGCTGCTTCGCGGGCGACCTCGTCGCCACGGCGCGCGAGCTGCCGCTGCTCGCGGAGGGCGACCTCGTGGCGCTGCCCGACACGGGCGCCTACTACTTCTCGACGCACTTCGCGTACAACTCGCTGCCCCGCCCCGCCGTCCACGGCTACTCCGGGCCCGGTCCGGACTTCCGCACCCTGCGCCGTGCCCAGACCCTCGAGGACCTCGTGCGGGAGAGCGGCGGCTGAGCCACGGCCGCGCGGCCGTGGCTCGTTCACCCGGACGGGTCAGCGGGCCGCCGCGGCGCGGCGGCGGGCCGAGCCACCGGGGCCCGCGTCGCCGGCCACGGGTCCGGTGGCCTCGTAGCCGGGGACGGACGCTGCGGCGGGGCCGCGTCCCACGTACTCGGGCCGGACCCACAGCAGCGTCTCGTGCGCCCGCTCCCAGCGCCCCAGGCGCACCGCCTTGGCCCACAGCCCCGCCCCGGCGCCCGCGAGCAGCATCCCCGCCGCGGCGGGCGCGGCCACGCCGGACGCGAGGGCCACCACGAACGCCGCGAGCAGCCACCACCGCCGGGCCCGGGTCCAGGCCCGCGCGGTGACCCGGCGGTCCTGGAGGAAGACGCCCCGGGGCGCGCGCTCGGCCGCCTCCGCGAGGGCCGTGTACCGCCGCCGGCGCACCAGGAAGGCCACCACCGCGGCGACCACGAAGAGTGCGGCGCCACCCAGCACCCCGATGCGGCGTCCGGTCAGTCCGGGCACGAAGACCCCGACACCCGCCGCCACGACCCCCAGCCACCACAGCCACCGCGCCGGCACCCGTACCAGGACCGCCACCCGCGCCAGCGCATACGCTCCGCGCACCACCGCTGTCTCCTCCTCCACGGCTCGTTCCGTCAGTGCTGGGGAGGGAGGTTACTCACGGAACATCAAAATTCCGTGAGAACGGCACCGCGTGCGGGGCCACGGAGGCGGTGCTACCACTGAGGACAGGGGCCTTCGGGGCTGGAGTGGTGCGTATGAACATCGTGGTCGACCTCAATCGCTGCCAGGCCTACGCGCAGTGCGCGTTCCTCGCTCCCGAGGTCTTCGAGCTGCACGGCGAGGAGGCCCTGCTGTACGTCCCGGCCGTCCCGGAGGACCAGCGAGAGCGCGTCCACCGGGCCGCGGTGGCGTGCCCGGTGCAGGCCATCCTCGTGGGCGGGGCGGCGGGTGCCGATGTCCGGTGAGCTGCGCGACGGGCGCATCGTCATCGTCGGCGCCTCCCTGGCCGGTCTGCGAGCCGCCGAGACGCTGCGCGACGAGGGTTTCGCGGGGTCTCTGACGCTGGTGGGCGACGAGCCGCACCCGCCGTACGACCGGCCGCCGCTGTCCAAGCAGGTGCTGCTCGGGCGGGTGCCCGCGACGGCGACCGGGCTCCCGGCACGCCGCCCGGTGGACGCGCAGTGGAAGCTGGGCGTCGCCGCCACGGGGGTCGACGGGATCGGCCGGCGCGTCTTCCTCGCGAACGGCGAGGAGCTGCCCTTCGACCGGTTGCTGATCGCCACCGGCACCCGCGCCCGGCCCTGGCCGAACCCGGCCGAGGCCGCCCTTGACGGTGTGTTCGCGCTGCGGACCAGCGACGACGCGGCCGGGCTCGCCGAACGGCTGGACGCCGGGCCCCGGCGGGTGCTGGTGATCGGCGCCGGTTTCACGGGCTCGGAGATCGCCTCCGCCTGCCGGGAGCGGGACATCCCCGTGACCGTGGTGGAGCGCGGCCCCGCGCCCCTGGTGGGCGCGCTCGGCGGGACGCTCGCCGCGGTCGCCGCCGAGATGCACCGCAGGCACGGGGTGGACCTCCGCTGCGGGGTACAGGTCACCTCCCTGGAGGGTGACGGCCGGCTGACCGGCGCCCGGCTCTCCGACGGGAGCACCGTCGAGGCGGACGTGGCGGTGGTCGCCCTCGGCGCGGTCCGCAACACCGAGTGGCTGGCCGAGTCCGGCCTGGCCGCCGGCCCGCGCGGCGTGACCTGCGACGCCGGCTGCCGTGCCTTCAACATGTACGGCATCGTCACCGACGACGTGTTCGTCGCCGGTGACGTGGCCCGCTTCCCGCACCCCTTGTTCGGCTACCAGCTGCTCGCCCTGGAGCACTGGGGCAACGCGGTCGCGCAGGCCGAGGTGGCGGCGCACAACATGGTCAGCGCGGGGCCGTTCCGGCGGCCGCACCTGGCCGTGCCGACCTTCTGGTCCAGCCAGTTCGGCCACAACATCAAGTCGGTGGGTGTGCCGACCTACTCCGACCAGGTCGTCGTCGCCCAGGGCTCGCTGCGCGAGGCCCGGCTGGTCGTCGTCTACGGCTACAAGGGCCGCATCACGGCGGCGGTGTCGGTGAACCGGGCCAAGTGGCTGGACTACTACCAGAACCTGATCGAGACGGCCGCGCCGTTCCCGCCCGAGCCCGGGGCCGCCGACCGGACCGCCCCGATGATCCCCCTGCCGTCCGACGTGCCCGACCCCGCGGTGCTCTCGCACGGCCCGACGGTCGCCCTCACCGGTCATCTGCCGGACCGGCGCCTGACCCTGGTGCGGCACGGCGGCTGAGGCCGCCGCCGACCGCGCCGCGGACGGGCCGTGGCAGGACGCCGCGGCCCACGACGACGAGGAGCCCCCGCGCATGGCTGCGGACACGCTGTTCCGAAGGATCACCGACTACGCCAGCCGGCCCGATCCCTACCCGCTCTACGCCGAACTCCGCGAGAGCAAGGTGGCGCCGCAGGACGACGGCAGCTACCTCGTCGGCACGTACCACGAGATCACGGCCCTGCTCCACGACCCGCGCATCAGCTCCGACCGGCGCCACCGCAGCGACCCGCAGGAGGCCCGGCTGGCCGGGGAACTGGCGCCGTCCTTCATCGGCGTGGACGATCCCGAGCACGACCGGCTCCGCCGCACCGCCATGCGGCCCTTCGGCCCGCCGCACACCCCCGGCCGGGTCGACGCCATGCACGGTGAGATCGTCCGGATCGCCGACGGCCTCGTCGCCGGGCTCCGGGACAAGCAGCGCATCGACGTCGTCGACGACTTCGCCTACCCGCTCCCGGTCACCGTGATCTGCCGGCTGCTGGGCGTGCCCCGGGAGGACGAGCCGATGTTCCGCGGCTGGTCGGACGCGATCGTCGGCGGACTCGACCTCAACCCCGACGAGGACCCCACGCAGCGCACGCAGGCCGCCACCGAGGCCCGCAGGGCGATGGGGGTCTACCTGGGCGGGCTGGCCGAACAGCGGCGCGGCAAGCCCTCCGACGACCTGCTGTCGGCGTTCGTCAACGACCAGGACCCGGCCGGCGGGCTGAGCCAGATCGAGCTGATGGTGACCTCGGTGCTGCTGCTCGTCGCCGGTCACGAGACCACCGTCAACCTGATCACCAACGGCATGCTCACCTTGCTGCGCCGGCCCGACCAGCTGGACCTGCTGCGCCGCGAACCGGCCCTGATGCCGCAGGCGGTGGAGGAACTGCTGCGGTTCGAGCCGCCCGTGCAGATGCTGCCCCAGCGCACCCCGCTGGTGGACGTCGAGGTCGCGGGGGTCACCGTGCCCAAGGGGGCGCCCCTGGTCCTGGTGCTCGCCTCCGGCAGCCGCGATCCGCGGCGCTTCCGGGACCCGGACCGCTTCGACCCGCAGCGCACGGACAACCAGCACCTGGGCTTCGGCAGCGGCGTCCACAGCTGCTTCGGGGCGCCGCTCGCCCGGCTGGAGGCGCAGATCGCCCTCACCGCGCTGCTGCGCGACCTGGACGGCCTCCGGCTGGCCGAGGACCCGCCGCCGTACCGGCGAAGCCCGGTGCTGCGCGGTCCCCGCCATCTGGTCGTGGAGCACGACGGGGTGCGCGCCTGACCCGGCGTCCGACCCGCCGCCTGCCCCGGGGCCGGGCCCGGTCGCGGCGGGGGCCGCGGGGGCGGCTCACTCCACGAACAGGCCCTGCGCCGCGGCCTTGGCGTCGAACTCCTCCAGCCGCGCCTGCGCGTCCGGCAGCCCGTCGCACATGGCCTCCAGCAGCACCCGCCCGAGCAGCATCGGCGCGCACGCGGTGTCGAAGGCGAGCCCCGTGCCGACGGCCGCCGGGAGCAGGACGTCGGAGTGGGCGGCGACCGGCGCGAAGGCGCTGTCGGCGACGGTGACGACGGTCAGCCCGGCCGAGCGGGCGTACTCCAGGGCCTCGACCACCTCACGGGGATGCCGGGGCAGCGCGAAGCACAGCAGGGCGCTCGCCCCGGCCCGCACGGCCGCGTCGACGCGGTCGGCGAGCATGCTGCCGCCCTCGTCGAGGAGACGGACGTCGGGGTGCACCTTGGCCGCGAAGTAGCCGAAGCCGCGGGCCTGGGCGGCCGCGGCCCGCAGCCCCAGCACGGGCAGCGGCCGGGACGCGGCGAGCAGGGCGCCCGCGCGGGCGACCGGGGCGGGGTCGGCGAGCAGCGCGGCGAGGTGCCGCAGGTTCTCGATCTCGGCCTGCACGGCCTCCTGGTACTCGTTGTACCGGTCGCCGGCCGGCTGCCCCTGCGGCGCCGCGGCGGGGGCGACGTCGCGCAGGTGGCGGCGGAGCGCGGGGTAGCCGTCGAAGCCGAGCGCGACGGCGAAGCGGGTCACGGAGGGCTGGCTGACCCCGGCCAGTTCGGCGACCTCGACGCTGGACAGGAAGGGCGCGTCGGCGGCCCGCCGCACGAGGCAGTGCGCGATGCGGCGCTGGGTGGGCGTGAGCCGGTGCGCCTCGAACAGCTTCATCAGGCGCGCGGACGCGGTGTCGGTCCCGTCGGCTCCGGTGGCGTTCTCGGTGGCCATGACGCCCTCTCCGGTCGGCCATTCATGTGCCGATGACTCTGCATGATTCTATGCAGGAGGGCAAGGCGCCCCGGCTCACACGGGCGGCAGCAGCTTCTTCTGCGGCTTGCCCATCGCGTTGCGCGGCAGTTCGGTCAGGAAGCGGACCTTGCGCGGGCGCTTGTGCACCGACAGGTGACCGGCCACGAAGTCGATCAGCTCGCGCTCGCCCACCCCGTCCGCCACCACGTAGGCCACGATCTCCTGGCCGAGGTCGGTGTGCGGGGCGCCCACCACGGCCGCCTCGCGCACCGCGGGGTGGTCCAGCAGGGCGTTCTCCACCTCGCCCGCGCCGATCCGGTAGCCACCGGACTTGATCAGGTCGGTGGAGGCCCGGCCGACGATACGGTGCATGCCGTCCGGCTCGATCGCCGCGATGTCCCCGGTGCGGAACCAGCCGTCCTCGGTGTACGAGGCCGCGGTCGCCTCCGGCCGTCCCAGGTAGCCGTCGAAGAGGGTGGGCCCGGTGAGCTGGAGCTCGCCGATCTCCGCGCCCGGCTCGGCCGCGATCCGGGTGCGGATCCCCGGCAGCGGCAGCCCGACGGAGCCGGGGCGCCGCTCACCGGCCGCCCGGGTGCTGACCGTGATCAGGGTCTCCGTCATGCCGTAGCGCTCGACCGGCCGCTGCCCGGTCAGCGCCTCCAGCTCGCGGAAGACCGGCGCCGGCAGCGGCGCGCTGCCGGAGACCAGCAAGCGGGCGCCACGCAGCGCCCGGGCGGACTCCGGGTCCCCCGCGACCCGGCCCCAGACGGTCGGCACGCCGAAGTAGAGGCTGCCGCCCGCCGCCGCGTACGCCTGCGGGGTGGGGCGGCCGGTGTGGACCAGACGGCTCCCGGTGCGCAGCGCGCCGAGCACGCCGAGCACCAGACCGTGCACGTGGAACAGGGGCAGCCCGTGGACGAGGGTGTCCTCCGGCGTCCACTCCCAGGCCCCGGCGAGGGCGTCGAGTCCGGCGGCGACCGCGCGGCGCGGGACGAGGACGCCCTTGGGCGCCCCGGTGGTGCCGGAGGTGTACAGGACGAGTGCCGTCGTGTCCGGGTCCGGCTCGGGGGCGTCCCAGGACCGGCGCTCGGTGAGCACGACCGGGGGCGCCTGCACGGCCCCGGAGTCGCGCAGGATGTGGTCGCGCTCGGCCGGTCCCGCGTCGGGCGGCACCGGGACGACCGGGACGCCCGCGAGGAGGCCGCCGACGACCGCCACGACCGTCTCCAGGGACGGCGCCGCGTGCACGGCGACCGCCGGGGCACCCGCGACGCGCGCCGCGAAGGCGCCCGCGGCACCGAGCAGTTCCTCGCGCGAGCAGGCGCGTCCGTCGACGGTGACCGCGTCGGGGCGGTCGGACGGGGCGTGGTGGAGGGCGGTCAGCAGGCGCGGCGCGTGTCCGGTCACCCCACGACCCTACTGGGGCGACCCCCGGGAAGGTTCGGGGGTTTCCCCCAGTGCCACCGGGCCGACCCGTCCGTACGGTGGCGTCATGGACGCCCTTGACCCAGAGCTCAAGAAGGAATTCGCCGCCACCATCCAGGCGCGCAAGGACTTGGGGGAGGAGTACGAGTCGGCCCTCATCGACTCCTTCCTGGAGAAGATGGACCGGCGCATCGACTCCCAGGTCGAGCGGCGGGTACGCCGCGAACTGGCCGAGCACCAGACGGCGTTCGCCCGTGCCGGGCGCCGGGTCGGCCCGGAGGCGCGCGGCCATGGGGGCGGCCGTTTCGGCGCCCGCTACGGCTTCGGGGCGTTCTCCTTGATCATGGCGATCCCGCTGTCCGCCATCGCGGCCGACAAGGGCGACCTGCCCGGGCTCCTCGTCGCCTGGGTCGGCATCGTCGCCGTCAACGCCGCCCATTCGCTGGGATGGCTGTTCAACGAGCGGGGCAGCGCGCCGCGCCGCGGCAAGGACCCGGACGCCTGGGAGGACTGACGGCCCTGAGGCGGCGGGCGGCCCCCTCCCAAGCCGGAACGCGTCCGCGGCGGGGCGCCGCACGAGTCGAGGACGCATGGCCCGACCCGCGGGTGCCCGACTCCGCGGTCGCAGCCGGCGCCGCGCCGGGGAAGGCCCTTCGACGGCGGGCCCCGGGGGTCCGACGCGCCGCCGCCTTCCCGCGCTACGCGGTGAGCAGTGCCACGACGCGGCGGGCCGCGGTCTCGTCGCGTGCCGCGGCGAAGGGAAGCGGCCCGGCGGCCATGCGGAACGGCAGCCCGTCCGCGCCCAGCACCGTTCCGCCCGCCTCGGCGACCAGCAGGACGCCGGCGGAGTGGTCCCAGGGGTTGTCGTAGGCGTAGGTGGCCGCGTCGAGCCGCCCGAGCGCGACGTCGAGGTAGTCGCAGCCGGCGGAGCCGCTCGCCCAGGGCTTGACGCCGTGCGCGGCCCCCAGCTCGTACAGCCTCCGGTGCTGGTCTGCGGTGAGGTGCGCGGGCCGGGCGCCGGCCACCAGCAGCACCTCGTCCGCGTCCTGGGCGCCGCCGGTGCCCAGCCGCAGCGGACGGCCGCCCACGTGCGCGCCCTCGCCGCGCCGGGCGGTGGCGAGGACCCCGTCGACGGGCCGGTACGTCCAGGAGGCGAGCAGCTCACCGCGCGCGGCGAGGGCGACCTGGGTGACGAACGCGGAGTCGCCGCGGACGAAGTTGGAGGTGCCGTCGACCGGGTCGACGATCCAGACGGGAGCCTCGCCCAGCAGTGCCCCGAGCAGCGCGGGGTCGGCGTGCACGGCCTCCTCGCCGATGACGGCGGAGCCCGGCAGCAGGCGGGTGAGCGTACGGGTGAGGCGTTCCTCGACCCGGCGGTCGGCGACCGTGACGAGGTCCAGCGGGCCCTTCTTCTCGTCGACGTCGCCCTCGGCGAGGCGGCCGAAGCGGGCGAGCGCCTCCTCGTCGGCCACGGTGCGTATGGACTCCTCGACGGCTGCGAACGTCTGTGCGCTGATCACGGCGGCCACTCAACCAGAAGAGCGGCCCGCGCGGGGACGCGGACCGCTCTTCCACAGATTGCGCGGGAACCGCCGCACCCCCGGTCACCCGGGGGGCGGGACGACGGCGGTCCCCGCGAGGGACGTGGGCCGGATCAGGGCCGGGCCACACGTCCTGGGGTCACCATGGAGGTCCGGGAGCCGCTCCGGAGGTCCTTGGCGCCACATCCGTGGTGTCGACCGGGCGACCGGTGTGCCGTCCGCCGACATCCACCAATGTGCCGGACCCGTGTTAAGCGCGTGCTGCGGCCACGTGACGTGGGTGTACCACTTCCGCGAACCCGTGGCGGACCTCCCGGGGATTCCCGGAGTCGTCCCGGGTGCCGCTACTTGGCCTCCTCGGCGAGGAAGGCGAGCAGGTCCTGGCGGCTGACCACGCCCGTCGGCTTGCCCTCGACCAGCACGATCGCCGCGTCGGCCGAGCCCAGCACGGCCATCAGGTCGCCGACCGGCTCGCCGGAGCCCACCTGCGGCAGCGGCGCGCTCATGTGCCGCTCCAGCGGGTCGTCCAGGGTGGCGCGCTTGGTGAACAGCGCGTCGAGCAGCTCCCGCTCCACGACCGACCCGATGACCTCGGCGGCCATGACGTCGGGGTGCCCGGCGCCCGGCTTCACGATCGGCATCTGCGAGACGCCGTACTCGCGCAGCACCTCGATGGCCTGGCCGACCGTCTCCTCGGGGTGCATGTGCACCAGCTGCGGGATGCCGCCGTCCTTGCGGTCCAGCACGTCGGAGACGCGGGCCTGGCCGGTGCCCTCCTCCAGGAAGCCGTAGTCGGCCATCCACTCGTCGTTGAAGATCTTCGAGAGGTAGCCGCGGCCGGAGTCCGGCAGCAGGACGACCACGACGTCGTCCGGGCCGAGCCGCTCGGCCACGCGGAGCGCCGCGACGACCGCCATGCCGCAGGAGCCGCCGACGAGCAGGCCCTCCTCCTTGGCGAGGCGGCGGGTCATCTGGAAGGAGTCCTTGTCCGAGACCGCGACGATCTCGTCCGCGACGGTGCGGTCGTAGGCGGTGGGCCAGAAGTCCTCACCGACGCCCTCGACGAGGTACGGCCGGCCGGAGCCGCCGCTGTACACGGAGCCCTCCGGGTCGGCGCCGATGACCTTCACCCTGCCGTCCGAGGCGTCCTTCAGGTAGCGGCCGGTGCCGGAGATGGTGCCGCCGGTGCCGACGCCCGCCACGAAGTGCGTGATCTTCCCCTCGGTCTGCTCCCACAGCTCCGGGCCGGTGGAGTGGTAGTGCGAGGCCGGGTTGTTGGGGTTGCTGTACTGGTCGGGCTTCCAGGCGTTCGGGGTCTCGCGCACCAGCCGGTCGGAGACGTTGTAGTACGAGTCCGGGTGCTCGGGGTCCACGGCGGTGGGGCAGACCACGACCTCGGCGCCGTAGGCCCGCATGACGTTGATCTTGTCCGCGGAGACCTTGTCGGGGCAGACGAAGATGCAGTGGTAGCCCTTCTGCTGGGCCACGATCGCCAGGCCGACGCCCGTGTTGCCCGAGGTGGGCTCCACGATCGTGCCGCCGGGCTTGAGCTCGCCGCTCTTCTCCGCGGCCTCGATCATCCGCAGCGCGATGCGGTCCTTGACCGAACCGCCGGGGTTGAAGTACTCGACCTTGGCCAGGACGGTCGCCTGGATTCCTGCCGTCACGCTGTTGAGCCTCACCAGCGGGGTGTTGCCGACGAGGCTGATCATCGAGTCGTGGAACTGCACCATTGTCTCCGGGTTCTCCGTGATTGTGAGGCCAGGGTAAGCGGTTTTCCGGTGGGGGGTCGCCCACGCCGGCACCGGGCGCCGCATGCTTCACATTGGTGTTACGTACGCCCCGGAAGGTCCGGTTGTAGAGTCACACCGTGGCGCGATCACGACACGTCGCTGTTACGACACCGGGCTTACACAACCGGGGGGTGGGCAATGCCTGACCAGAAACACCCGGACACCACCGAAGCGGGCACGGGCAACACCGACTACGCCGCCGCCCTCAGCGGCCTGGCCGCCGTGGAGTCCGGCCTCGCCTCCGTGCGGGAACGGCTCACGGCGCTCGCCGCCGTGCGCCCGTCCCGGCCGGCCGAGCCGGTGATGCCGGGCGGGATCGCCGAGGTGATCCACGGCGAGACGGAGCAGCAGCACATGATCGAGCAGCTGCAGCGCGAGGCCCGCAAGGAGGTGCTGACCTTCGTGCGGCCGCCGTACGTCGCCGCGGCCGGCAACGTCGTGCAGAAGGAGCGGCTGACCGCCGGGGTCGAGTACCGCTCCCTGTACGAGACGACGGCCCTGGTGTACCCCGGGGCGGCCGACATGCCGGGCTTCGTCGAACCGGGCGAGCTGGCCCGGGCGGCGCCGACCGTGCCGATGAAGCTGATGATCGTCGACGCCGAGCGGGCGCTGCTGCCGCTGTCCGGCGGCCGCGACCGGTCCGTGGTCTCCTCCGCCGGCCTGCTGCTGCTCCACCCCTCGGTGCTGGTCGACGCGCTGCTGGAGCTCTTCGAGGACCGCTGGCTGCGCGGCACGCCGCTGCGCATGCCCTCGCTCGGCGAGACCGAGGAGGACCCGGAGTTCCCCGGCTCCCCCGAGCTCGACGAGCAGCTGCTCTCGCTGCTGATGTCCGGGCTGCCCGACAAGGCGATCGCCTCCCAGCTGGGGATATCCCTGCGCACGCTGCAGCGCAGGATCCGGTCCCTGATGGAGTCCACCGGAACCGCCAACCGCACCCAGCTCGCCTGGTTCGTCGCGCAGCAGCGGCTGACCTGAGTCCGGGCCGCCCAGCGGTTGCGGCGGGCATCGGACGGGGCAACAAATCGTTGTACGGGTCGGGCCACGAGGGTCCGCACACCCGGCGCGGGAGGTGGACGTTGTCCAGGGCAAGGGTGGCGCGGCGGATCGCGACGGCCGCCGCGTACGGAGGTGGCGGCATCGGGCTGCTGGGCGGCGCCGCGGTCGGCCTGGTGCTGACCGAGGCCGCGCTCGCCCGCAGGACCGTGGGCGGCTCCGACGCCGTCCCGCCCCGCGCGGACGGCGTCTACGGCGCCGCCTTCGCGCTGAGCACCGACGAGCGGCCGATCGTGCTGGCCCTCGTGGGCGACTCCACGGCGGCGGGGCAGGGGGTGCACCGGGCGAGCCAGACCCCCGGCGCACTGCTGGCGTCCGGGGTGGCGGCGGTGGCGGAACGGCCGGTGCGGCTGGTCAACGTGGCCAATCCCGGCGCACAGTCCGACGACCTGGCCCGCCAGGTCGATCTTCTGCTGGGGCCCGCTCCCGGTACCGCGCCCGGTCTGTGCGTGATCATGATCGGGGCGAACGACGTGACCCGGCGGATGCCGCTGGCCGTCTCGGTGCGGATGCTGTCCGACGCGGTGCGGCGGCTGCGCGAGGCCGGCTGCGAGGTGATCGTCGGGACCTGCCCCGACCTGGGCACGATCGAGCCGGTCTACCAGCCGCTGCGCTGGATCGCGCGGCGGCTGAGCCGCCAGCTCGCGGCCGCGCAGACCATCGCGGTGGTCGGCCTCGGCGGCCGCACCGTGTCGCTGGGCGACCTGCTCGGGCCCGAGTTCGAGTCCCGGCCCCGCGAGATGTTCGGCCCGGACAACTACCACCCGTCGGCCGAGGGCTACGCGACCGCGGCCATGGCGATGCTGCCGACGCTGTGCTCCGCGGTCGGGCTGTGGCCCGAGGAGGACGAGCGCCCCGACGCCCGGCGCGGCGAGGGCTTCCTCCCGGTGGCCCAGGCCGCCGCGGAAGCCGCCGGCGAGGCCGGCACCGAGGTCACCGCGGCCGCCGGCACGGTCTCCGGCCCCCGCGGCCGCTGGGCCCTCCTCAAGCGCCGCCGCCGTCGCCGCCTCCCCGACGCGACGGAACCCGCCGCCACGGCGGCGGCCGAGGCCGCCCAGAACTAGCGCCTCCCGGCGGGCTGCGGACCCTCCGGGCGGCGGTGCCCGCCGCCGCCGTCCGCGGGTCCGCTGCGCCGGCGGCGCGGGCGTCTCCCACCCACCCGCCCGAACTCCGGGCCACGGGATCACGGACGCGCAAGGGGGTACGCGCCGTGCGGCAACCCGCCGCCGCCGTCCGCGGGTCCGCTGCGCCGG